>CAMNAP010000028.1 GCA_946531445.1 uncultured Clostridia bacterium | reverse complement strand
TCAGCCGGTATTATCACGCAGCGTGTGTACGTCACCGCAAGAGGGTGCTACTAACTCTTATAAGACGTTATAACAACAAAACAGCTCACATTAAGTGAGCTGTTTTCATTTAGCCTATTATTTAACTTTCTTTGCTTTTGCTTTACTCCATGCGGAATAAAGAACAGTTCCGTTATAGTTTCTGTATGTTCTTATTCTTACATAATACCTCTTTTTTGATTTAAGCTTCTTAATGGTTGCAGACGCTTTTCCTGCTGAAGCAGTTACTGTTTTTACGTTTTTAGTAAATTTCTTGTTCGTGGCAACCTGAATCTGATAGCCTGAAATTCCGCTTTTCTTATTCCAGTTTGCTTTAAGCGTTCTTTTCTTTTTTGATACTACTTTTTTAAGAGTTGTAGGTACAGTTGAAATATTATTTGAAACGCTGATTTGAGGCGTCTGATATGAAACGGCAAAGTAATACATAACTCCCGGATAAGCGCTTACCTGACTTTGCATATTCCAGTAGCCTGTCTGAAACGAGGTGGAGAAAGAAGCTCCGCCTGCAAGCCACGAGTTAAAGTTGTAGTATACATTCGGTTTCATAGCACCAAAGGCAAAACGGTAACCGTAAGTTGTTGTGCCCGCCTTGAAAACACCTTTTGAAATCTTAATATTTCCGTTACCTAAATCTGCAAGAGCGAAGGTGTAGCCGCCTTCGAATGTGCCGCCATTAATATAGAGGTTACCGCCTGAACAGTCAGCACCGAGATAATCACCGCCGATAAATCCGCCGTTTACAACACAAGTTCCGCCGCCTACGTGAAGTCCGCAAGGATTGTTACTTCCCGTTGATAAGCCTACGTAATTTCCGCTGTTTATAACAAGCTTACCCGCTGTCATATCAATACCGCCCGCTCCGTATGAGCTTACGCTCGCCTTGTTTGGCGACACCTTTGAATCAATAAATGTAACGTCTGCTCCCGATATGCTGAAAACGCCGAGGTTTTGCGTTGCGTTCTGAACTGTATGACCGTTGAAATCAATTATGAATTTGCCTTTTGTAAGTCTGCACGTTGAATATTCTCCGTCGCCCAGAGTGAAATCGTTTCCGATAACATACTTGTTACCGGGACCGTAGCCTTTGTTTTTCCAGTTAATGTCTTTCAGCTCTTCGCCGCTTCTGATTACAATGGTTTTTGCCTGAGCTTCTATTTCGCTTAAAGAAAAGATTAATGCTATTGATAAAATGGTGAAAATCAGAATTAAAAACAGTTTAATATTGCTTTTAGATTTTGTCATAGTGATTACTCCTTTCGTTATTTGTAATTACATTTTACATCAATATGTAGCAAAACACAATAGGTTTATAATAATTCGGTTTTTGTTAAATATTGACTTAATTTTTGTTAAGTGATATACTTAACATATAAATTTTAAGGAGCGATTAAAATGAAAAAAGCTGCTGTTAAGCTATTAAGCGTATTACTTGTATTCGTTTTAGTGTTTTCAATAACTGCGCCGGCGTTTGCAAAATCAAAGGTGACTCCTGTTATTGTTGTTCACGGACTCGGTGGAAGCGACCTTTTTCAAGATTACACAGACCCTGAAACAAAGATTGCTCAGTTTGGTCTTGATGTTTCTGCAATGGCGAAAAATCAGGACATTTTAAACGAGGTAGTTAAGCTGTTTACCGATAAGCAGCAGCCTAATTACGGCGTTCTTTTCAGCGCACTTGGAGAGTATTTCAAAAATACCGGGCTTAATTACGGCAGCGACGGAAATCCTGTAGGCCGCTCAGGCGTTAACAGCTATTGGGAGGATTCGCTTGCAAATCACAGGGAATATTTAACAATGAGAGATTTTTCAATTCCCGTTATGGCAAGACAGATTTCTGATATTATCGGCGCTAAAAACGTGTATGCCTTTAACTATGACTGGCGCTCAGATATGTGCGACAGCGCAAAGAAGCTCAGACAGCTTGTAACTTCGGTTAAAAAGCAGACCGGCGCAAAAAAGGTTACTATCGTCGCTCTTTCGCTCGGCGGTGCGGTTGTTTCGGCTTATATGGATAAGTACAGAAAGAAGAAGGACGTTGCACGCTATGTAATAGTTAATCCCGCCTATCAGGGCGTTGACGTTGCAAGGGCATTCGGAATGGATTTGTCGTTCAATAAGAAAGACGTTATTCCGTATCTCAAGCATATGGAGCAGGCTTATCAGGCAGGTGAGAAGAGTACTCTTTTCAGCGCAATAACAGCTATAGGAGATTACAGAATCGGCGTAGGACTTGACAAGCTTAATAAGGATATTGCTAAAAATCCGAAAATGCGTAAAAAGTTCTTTATGACGGTTGTAAAGCCTTGGATAGGAAATATTCCTGCGTTTTATGAGCTTATACCTTACAAGAAGTTTAATTCAAGCATAAAGACGCTTGTTAAAATGGGTTATCTTGATAAGAATTCGGGACTTTATAAGAAAATCAAGAAATATCATAAGGTGCAGGGCCGCTTCAGGAAAAATATCAAGGCGGTTAAGAAGTCGGGCGCCGAGGTTGCTATTATTGCAAATTACGGCACAAAGGGACTTCCCGTAACTTCTAAGAAGAATAACCACACTGACCTTCTTATTGACACAAAGTACGCTTCAATCGGCGCAACTGTTGCTCAGTACGGCAAGAAGCTCAAGGGTAAAAATGCAAAGGGTAAGTATGTTTCAGGTGATAAGGTAATAAATGCTAAAACCTGTGCGCTTCCCAATAACACCTGGTTTATCAAGGGAATTATACACGGACTATATAAGTACAATTCAGACGCGAATAAATTTATTGCAAGACTCGCCGTAGGAAAGGTTAAATGTAATCTTAAGGCGGTTAAGAAAAAGTATAAATACGGTCAGTTCCTTAAAGCTGACCAGGCGCAAAACTTCACAAACGTATAAATTAAAACGGGAGACATCGTCTCCCGTTTATTTTACAGCTTTCTGCTTAGCGTTATTACATTAATTTCAGGGTGATTGAAAAGTCTGAACGGAAATTCTGAATTACCTATTCCGCGCGAGATTATCAGCTTCGGGCTTTCGCCGAATGAGCCTCTTGCGTATTTCGGGTGAATGCCCTGACCCGGCGAATAAACGGGGCCGAAGAGGGGGAGTATAAACTGACCGCCGTGAGCGTGTCCTGAAAGCTGAAGGTCAAACGGATATTGGGAATAGTCAAGCTCCTTGATTCCCTCAAAGTTTTCAGGGAAGTGAGAGAGAACTATTTTGTAGCCGTCTGATTTTTCAAATTCATCAAAGTAGGGCGACATATCCCTGTATTCAAACGTTCCGTTTCTTCTTGCTTTATAATCGTCAAAATCAGCCTGATTTTCGTCAAGACCGAGAACTGAAAGCCTGCTTTCATTAAGCGTTATACTGTCGGATTCATTCAAAAGCACTTTAAAGCCGCAGTCCCTTAAATCCTGCATTACCTCGTCAAAATTTTCAAGGCGTCTTTCGTGGTTTCCCGTTATGTAAAAAACGGGTGCAAGCTTACAAAGCTCCTTTGCGTAATCGTACATCTTTTCTCTGTTTCTGCATTTGTCGTCAATGTAATCGCCCGTAATAAAAATTACGTCGGGGCGTTCTTTTTCGGTTTTTTCAAGTACGCTTTTTGACGGCTTTGAGTGAAGGTCGCTTAAATGAACAATTCTGACTCTGTTTATTATTTTTTCACTTTTAAGGCGGTAACGTGTAATATCAATAAGATTGTTTTGCAGATAAAGAAATACCGCCAGCGCAAGAATTATAATAACAATAATTGCAATTTTCATAATTATCACCTTAAATATAATATAAAAAAAATAAAATTTAGTCAATAAAATAAAGGAATTATTTGTTTTTTGACGTAAATAATAGAGAATGCGAGATTATCGCGCGAAATATTTGTAAAGGAAAATGTAATGAGTATTACGTTAAGAGAACAGTACGAGGAAAAGGAAAAACTCCTTTTGAGCGGCAGAGCGTGTCTTTCTTCCGCTTCAAGAGGAAGAAGCGTTGCTGAAGATGAGGACGACGTAAGAACCTGCTTTCAGCGCGACAGAGACAGAATAGTTCACGCGCAGTCGTTCAGAAGGCTTAAGCATAAAACACAGGTGTTCCTCGCTCCCGCAGGCGACCACTACAGAACCCGCCTTACTCATACGCTTGAGGTTTCTCAGATTGCAAGAACTATCGCGAGGGCGCTTGCGCTAAACGAGGATTTAACCGAAGCCATTGCGCTTGGCCACGACCTCGGGCATACGCCGTTCGGGCACGCGGGCGAAAGGGCGCTCGGTGAGCTTAGTCCTTACGGCTTCAAGCATTATGAACAGAGCGTAAGGGTAGTTGAAAAGCTCGAAAAAAACGGCGAGGGCCTTAACCTCTGTGATGAGGTGAAAAACGGAATTCTCTGCCACACGGCAGGAGAAGAGGCTTACACTCTTGAAGGACAGATAATACGTATCGCCGATAAGATTGCCTATATAAACCACGATATTGACGACGCTGAAAGAGCGGGCGTTATAAGAGAAGAGGACATTCCGCTTGAGCTCAGAATGAAGCTCGGAATGAGCAAGAGCAAAAGAATAAACAATATGGTGCTTGATGTTATCAACAATAGCGCTGATAAGATAAGAATGAGCGAAGAGTGCTACAGCAATTTTATGGAGCTTCACGATTTTATGTTTGTTGCGGTTTACAGAAATCCCGTTTGCAAAAGTGAAGAGACCAAGGCTGTTGCAATGATTAAAAAGCTTTATGAATATTATACCGCTTATCCTGAAAAAATGCCTTCGGAGTATGTAAAAATTGCCGAGGAGGAAGCAGTTGAAAGAGCCGTTTGCGACTACATAGCAGGAATGAGCGATAATTATTCGGTTAAGGTTTTCAATAATCTTTTTGTGCCGAAATTCTGGCACGAAGCATAATTTTTTGAAAGGGGTGAAGCTATGGCACTGCCCGATTCCTTTATTCAGGAGCTAAAGCTTAAAACGGACATAGATGATATAGTTTCATCTTATGTTACTCTCAGAAGAAGAGGTCGAATTTCTGTAGGACTCTGTCCTTTTCACAATGAGAAAACGCCATCCTTTACCGTCTATCCTGACACACAGTCGTTTTACTGCTTCGGCTGCGGTGCGGGCGGGGACGCGATAGGCTTTATAAAAAGAATAGAAAATCTTGATTATATTGACGCTGTAAAGAGCCTTGCAGAGCGCGCAGGTATGCAGATGCCCGATGAGGGCTTTGACGACTCGCTCGGTAAAAAGCGAAGATTAATACTTGAAATAAACCGCGCCGCTGCTAAGTTCTTCCACAGCTATATGATGAGTCAGCAGGGAAGAAAAGGACTTAACTACTTTACGGGAAGAGGTCTTACGCATAAGACGATTAACCGCTTCGGTCTCGGTTATGCGCCTGAGGGCTGGGATGTACTTACAAGACATCTTAATTCACTCGGCTATAAGGACCCGGATATAGTTGAAGCCGGGCTTGCAATTCGTTCAAGAAAAAACCAGAATAAGGTTTTTGATTTTTTCAGAGACAGAGCCATGACTCCCGTTATTGATATTCGCGGAAATGTAATTGCTTTCAGCGGAAGAGATATTGACGGAAATGACAACAGAAAGTATATCAACACTCCCGATACTCTTGCATATAAAAAGACAAATGAGCTTTTCGCGCTTAATATTGCGAAAGATTCAGGCTCTGACGCGCTAATTCTCTGTGAGGGGCAGATGGACGTTATAGCTATGCACCAGGCCGGCTTTTCAAACGCCGTTGCGGGCTTCGGTACTGCGCTCACAAGTGAACAGGTTCGTCTTATAAGCAGATACGCAAACGAGGTTATACTTTGCTACGATAACGACGAGGCAGGTAAAAAAGCCGTTAACAAGGCTATCGGAATGTTTAAAAATACCGATTTGAAAATCCGTATTCCTGCGCTTTCGGGAGGCAAGGACCCCGACGAGATAATCAAAAACGTGGGCAAGGAGCGTTTTGCGGCAATGCTTGACGGCTCGGCTAACGAGATAGAATTTGAAATTCTTAACGCGAGAAATAAATACAATCTTGATTTGACTCAGGAAAGACTTGACTTTTTAAACGATATTATTAAAATACTTTCAGGCGCTTCAAAAATTGAACAGGAGCTTTACGTCTCTAAAATCTGTGATGAGCTTAATATTGAAAAGGAAAGCGTTATGGCTCAGCTGAGAAGAACAGAGCGTAATAATCAGTACAAAAACAGAAGAAAAGTCTTTGAAAACGAACGACAGAGCTATCAGCGTGAAACTGCCAGAGAAAGCTTTGAAAAATCCGCCACAACGCGAAAAATCAAGGCTGAAAACAGAATGCTCTCAATTCTGCTCAGATACCCGAAATGCAGTAAGCTGTGTAAGGATTTTGATGAGAACAATCTCACTGAGGGCTTTATGAGAAAAGCGTACAGGCTTACTCTTGATTTTATAGATAACGGAATGGATACAGATATTTCGCTATATTCACAGTATCTCAGCGACTCTGAGATAAGCACGCTGACAAAGCTTGTAAATATGTTCAGCGACAGCAAGGATTATGAGCGGGAGTTTAAAGACTGTTTAAATACTGTAATTGAAGAAAATTCAAAGAAAACGTCTGTTGATGCAGGTGAGCTCAGCGACGATGATTTTCTAAAGCTTATGCAGAGTATTTCAAATAAAAAAACACATAAAAGTGATGAGGAGAAGTAATATGGAAAATAAAAAGAAGGAAACTGAAAAGGTACAGACAGCTACTTCAAGAGATGACAAGAAAATGGCGGCTTTTAAAAAGCTTGTTGAAAAGGGTAAGGCTTCGGGCAATTTAACAGCTCAGGAGATTGACAACCTTATTGTTGAGCTTGATTTAGACGTTGATGAGCTTGAAAAGCTCAATGAGATGATTGACGCTGCAAACGTCAGCATTATTGATGACTTTTCAGCAGAAGCGCTTGACGGAATTACTCTTGAGGTGGATTTGCCCAAAGAGACTGATGCGGCAGATACTGTTGCAGTTAATGATAATGCTGCAATGGATGACCCCGTTAAAGTTTATCTTAAGGAAATAGGTACTATTCCGCTTCTTACAGGCGAAGAGGAGCAGGTTCTTGCTATGAGAATTGCAGACGGCGATACTTCAGCCAAGAAAAAGCTCGCAGAAGCTAATCTCAGACTTGTTGTAAGTATTGCAAAGCGTTATGTCGGACGCGGTATGCAGTTCCTTGATTTGATTCAGGAGGGTAACCTCGGTCTAATTAAAGCAGTTGACAAATTTGACTATAACAAGGGCTTTAAGTTTTCCACCTACGCAACCTGGTGGATAAGACAGGCTATTACAAGAGCAATTGCCGACCAGGCGAGAACTATCCGTATTCCTGTTCATATGGTTGAAACAATCAATAAGGTTAAAAAGGCAAAGTCACAGCTTCTTCACATCAACGGACACGAGCCTACTCCCGAGGAGATATCGGAATATCTTGATATGGGAGTAGATAAGGTGCGCGAAATTCTTCGTGTTTCTCAGGACCCCGTTTCGCTTGAAACACCTATCGGTGAAGAGGAGGATTCGCACCTCGGCGACTTTATTCCCGACGATGACGCACTCGCTCCTGCTGACGCTGCTTCAATGAGCCTTCTTAAAGAGCAGCTTGACGAGGTGCTCCAGACTCTTACTCCGAGAGAAGCAAAGGTATTAAAGCTTCGTTTCGGTCTTGAGGACGGTAACCCGAAGACTCTTGAAGAGGTTGGAAAGGAATTTGAGGTGACGCGTGAGCGTATCCGTCAGATTGAAGCAAAGGCGCTCAGAAAACTCCGCCATCCGAGCAGAAGCAAAAAATTAAAGGACTTTTTAGACTAATGGATAAGAAGAAAATAGACAGAATAAACGAGCTCGCTAAAAAATCAAAATCCGAAGTAGGTTTAACCGAAGAGGAAAAGGCTGAACAGAAAATTTTGCGCCAGGAGTATGTGAACTCTTTTAAAGCGAGTCTTATCTCTCAGCTTGAAAACACCTATATTGTTGATGAAAAGGGAAATAAGAGAAAGTTAGGACGTAAGGATAATGTCTAAATTAATAATTATGGAGGGGCTTGACGGCTCGGGTAAATCCACTCAGACTGCTCTGCTTGAAAAGTATCTTGAAAAGCGCGGAGTTAAATATAAAAAAATCAAGCTTCCCGATTATGAATCACCCTCAAGTACCCTTGTAAATATGTACCTTGCGGGTGAGTTCGGAAAAAGCGCGGACGATGTTAACGCTTATGCAGCGGGCGCTTTTTACGCAGTAGACCGCTTTGCTTCATTTAATCAGAAGTGGAAAAAAGATTACGAAGAGGGCACTCTTATTCTTGCCGATAGGTACGCAACATCGAATTCAATTTATCAGATGGAAAAACTTGATAAATCCGAGTGGGATAGCTATCTTAAATGGAGCGAGGATTTTGAGTACGTTAAAATCGGAATCCCGAAGCCTGACCTTGTAATCTATCTTGATATGCCGATTGAAATTTCGCAAAGGCTGATGACCTCAAGATATAACGGCGACGAAGATAAAAAGGACGTGCACGAGGCTGACGTTGAATTTCTTAAAAAATGCCGTACCTCTGCGCTTTTTGCAGCCGAAAAGCAGGGTTGGAAAGTGATTAGCTGCGCTAAAGACAACGAGCCCCTTTCGATTGAGACAATTCACAGTAAAGTTATTGACGCCATAGAGAAGGAATTGTAAAATGCTTGAATTCAAAAAACCCGAAATTAGCGATAAGCCTTGGGTGGACAAATGCCTGAAGCACGCTGCTTCAATGAGCTGTGAGTATACCTTTGGGAATACATATATCTGGGCGGAAGCATACAATTCGGAAATATGTAAATATAAGGATTTCTTTATCTGTCGCTGGGGAAGCGGAAATAAAAAGTCTTATTCTCTGCCTCTCGGTGAGGGCGATTTTTCTGACGCAATTGAACAGATTATTAAGGACGCAAAGGAAAACGGCTGTACTCCCGTTATCTACGGTGTAACAGCGGGCTATCTTTCAATGCTGCAAGAAGCCTTTACGGGAAAATTTACTTATAAATATAACGACGGCTTCAACGATTATATTTATAAAACCGAAAAAATGGCTACACTTTCGGGAAAGAAATATCACTCAAAAAGAAATCACATAACAAACTTTAAAAAGAATAATCCCGACTGGTCCTTTGAAGAAATAAACAGCGACAATGTCGCCGAGTGTATCGCGCTTCATATGAAGTGGCTCAATGACAAGGACGACGAGGAAAATGAAGACTATGCAGAGGAATTCAGTGCTGTTCTCACAGCGTTTGAAAACTATGATAAGCTTGGCTTTAAGGGCGGTCTTATACGGATAGGCGGCGAGGTTGTTGCATATACGATGGGCGAGGAGCTTAAGGGAGCAAACTGCTTTGTTTCTCACTTTGAAAAGGCTCCTTCCGAAATTCAGGGAGCGTACGCTATTATCAATCAGGAGTTTTCTAAAAACTGTCTGCTCGGCTATGAGTATGTAAACAGGGAAGAGGACCTCGGTCTTGAGGGATTGAGAAAGGCCAAGCTTTCGTATCACCCTGAAATAATTCTTGAAAAATGTATTGCGGTGTACAATGATTAAGCTTGTAAATAACAGTAAGGAAATAATTGACATATGGCGCGAGGTTTTCGGCGACAGTGAAGAGGAGATTCTCTTTTTTGCTGACAATGTCAAAGACGCAGAGTGTCTCGGATTCTATTCAGACGGCGTACTTGCCTCTATGATGTACGTTGTAAGGTGCAGTATAAACGGCGTTGATTCAAATTATATTTACGCCGCCTGCACGTTAAAGGAATACCGTTCAAAAGGACTTATGACTGAGCTTCTGTCATACGCTGAGTCAGCTTACTCGAGCCTTTGTCTGATTCCTGCAAACGAGGGGCTTGTTGAATACTATGCGCTCAGGGGCTTTGATGAAACTGAAAGCGTAAACGCTCTTTCATTTTCTCAGACAGACGAAATTAACGAGTATCTTTTTGATGGCTGTTCGCTTGAAAAACCGATAGTACTTATGTATAAAGGAGAAAAATAATGGTATATTTATTTTTAGCAGACGGATTTGAAATTATTGAAGCACTTGCACCGCTTGACGTTCTCACAAGAGCCGGTATTGACGTTAAAACAGTAGGCGTTACAGGCGAGCTTGTTGAAGCAAGCTGCGGAGTAAAGGTTAAAGCCGATATGGAAATTGACGACTTTGATTTTTACGGTGTTGAGGCTGTAATTCTACCGGGCGGTATGCCCGGAACTCTCAACCTTGAAAACAATGCAACAGTGCAAAACGCAATTGATAACGCTGAAAATATCGGCGCACTTATCTGTGCTATTTGCGCAGCTCCGTCTATCCTCGGGCATAAGGGACTTTTGTCGGGCAAAGAGGCAACGTGTTTCCCGGGCTTTGAGGACGCGCTTGAGGGCTCAATTCTCAGCGATAAATACGTTGTTCGCGACGGCAATATTATTACCGCGAGAGGTGCCGGAGTATGTATTGAGTTCGGCCTTGAAATAGTTAGGGCTTTAAAGGGCGGAGATGCTGCGGAAAGCATCAGAAAGTCTATTCAGAAAAATGGATAAAAAAGCGCTGAGAAAAGAAGGACTTTTCTGCCGTAATTCACTTGAAAACAGAGCTTTACTTGATAGAAAAATATTTGAAATGCTTATTGAGCTTGAAGAATTCAGCAGCGCTTCTCTCATACTTACATATGTTTCGTTTTCATCTGAGGTGGACACCTTAAGTATAATTGACTATTGTCTGAGTATCGGCAAAAGAGTTGCCGTTCCTCGCTGTACAGACACAAAGGGCAATATGGATTTTTATCTTATTGACTCACGCAGCAGTCTGACTGAAGGTATGTTCGGCGTTTTTGAGCCCGATACAGAAAAATGTGAAATACTCACAGATTTTTCCGACTCGGTAATGCTTGTTCCCGGAATTTATTTCACCAAAAAAGGGCACAGATTGGGTTACGGAAAAGGCTATTATGACAGATTTATTAAAAATTACTCTTTCATTTCCGTGGGATTGTGCTATAATAGGCTTATTATAAATGAATTACCTACAGATACATATGACGAAAATGTTGATATAATCGTAACGGATAAAGAAATTATTCGTACTGACACGGAGGAATAAATGGATAATAACGAATTCAAAATTTCCGAAAAGAAAAGCGACATCTATTTTTCAAACGATGTACAGAGCAGCAATAATCTTGAAACAAAAAAAGGCGCTGCTGTATCTTCCGGAGAAACAAAGAAAGCAGCCAAGAGGAAAAAGAAGAAGGGAATCGGAGCAACGTATCTTTTCTTTATTATTGTTATCGCATGTTCTATGGCACTTTCAATTTATGCAATTTTCTGTATGAACGATATTCTTGCAATAACAAAGACGACGTCCTCTGTTACTGTGTCGCTTACTCAAAAAATTGAAACAAGTGACGACGCTATAGATACGCTCTCTTCAAATGGTCTTTTAAGATGTAAGAATTTCTGTAAGGTTTTCGTTAAGGTAAGGGACAAGTTTATTCATTCGTCTTCTCTTGGCGGTCCTTATGAAGCAGGCGTTTACTATCTTAACGGTAAGATGGGGCTTGAGGGTATGCTCATAACTCTACAGGGCGACAATGCAACGAGCGAAACAATTCAGCTCACATTCCCTGAGGGATATACAGTGCCCGATATTATTGACAAGCTCGCTGAAAACGATGTGTGTGACAGAAATGCGCTTATCTCTGTTATTCAGAGCACTAATTTCGATTTCAGACTTACGGGCGACCTTAAGCTTAACGATTCAGTTCCGTACAGACTTGAGGGCTTTATGTTCCCCGATACGTATGAATTCTTTATTGATGAAAGTGCGGCTTCCGCTGTAAGAAAATTCCTTCAGCAGGGCAACAACGTTTATACAAAGAAGTATTCAGACAGAGCTAAGGAGCTTGGATATACTGATTATGAAGTTATTACAATAGCGTCAATTATTCAGAAGGAAGCGGCTAACGAGGACCAGATGAAGCTCATTTCAGCTATCATACACAACCGTCTTGAGGATACCGTAAACTTCCCGACGCTCGGCTGTCAGTCAACCTCTGATTATATAACAAACAAGGTCGCGCCTTCGCTTTCATCTCAGGCTTCGCATTCTGCGGATTACTATATGACGTATTACAACACAAATAACAATTCAACCGTAGTAGGACTTCCTGCAGGTCCAATCTGTAACCCGGGTAAAGCAGCTATTCAGGCTGCGCTTCATCCTGCCGATTCAGATGCACGCTTCTTCTTCCACGACAATTCCGGAGAGATGTATACAGCAAAGACCTTACAGGAATTCAAGGAAAAGGTTGAAAAATACGCACCTTATCTGGAGCACTAAACTATGCATAATATAGAACTTTTATCTCCTGCCGGCGATATGGAAAGACTGAAGCTTGCCGTAAAATTCGGAGCTGACGCAGTATATCTCGGCGGCGAGATGTTCGGTATGAGAACTAACCCCTCAAATTTCGATTATGAGGGGTTAAAAAAAGCCGTTGAGCTTGTACATAAAAATAATAAAAAGCTTTATCTCACTTGCAACACCCTGCCGAGAAATAATGAGATACCGCTTCTTCCCGATTATCTTAAATACGTTAAGGAAATCGGTGTTGACGCGCTTATTATTGCTGATATGGGCGTCCTTTCGCTTGCAAAGAAGTACGCCGACGGTGTAGATATTCATATGTCAACCCAGGTCGGTATTGTAAACTATGAAGCGGCAAACACGCTTTGGGAACTCGGCGCAAAAAGAATTGTAACGGCGAGAGAGCTTTCTCTTGACGAAATAAAAACAATAAGGGACAAGACAAATCCCGAGCTTGAAATAGAGGTTTTTGTACACGGCGCTATGTGTATGTCTTTTTCGGGGCGTTGCATTCTTTCAGACTATATGGTTGGAAGAGACGCTAACAGGGGAGACTGCGCACAGCCCTGCAGATGGAAATACCATCTTGTTGAAGAAACAAGACCCGGACAGTATTTCCCGATAAATCAGGACGGCGACGGAACTTACATTTTCAACTCAAAGGATTTGTGTATGATAGACCACATTCCCGAGCTTGACAGAGCGGGAATAGACTCCTTTAAAATTGAGGGACGTGCAAAGAGCGAATACTACACTGCTATAGTTACTTACGCTTACAGAAACGCCCTTGACGAGTATATAAAGGGCGGACGTAAAGCGGACTTTACTCCTTCTCAGTGGATTCTTGACGAGATGGAAAAAATGTCTCACAGAGAGTATACCGACGGTTTTAATTTCGGACCAATCAAAAACGGGCAGGTTATAGACTCAGGCGGTTATATCAGAAACTGGGATGTTTGTGCGCTTTACAGGTCGTACAGTAACGGAAGAATAACCGTAGACCAGCGAAACAGGTTTTATCAGGGCGATGAGCTTGAGGTTGTTGAGCCGGGAAAAATGCCTTACAAAATTACTGTTTCAGAGCTTTATAATGAAAACGACGGCGAATTTGTAGAGGTAGCCAATAAGACGACTAATACCTATTCCTTCAGATGTGAAAAGGAAATCTCATCCGACGCGATTTTCAGAGTTGAAAGGAAATAAAATTTACCCCTTCTGTAAATAATACAGAGGGGGATTTATTTTGAAAAAAAGAATGCTTGTTTTGTCTTTGATTTTTGTTTTACTTCTAACGTCTTGTACGGGACGGCTTGCGTACATTATATTTTCAGGAGGATTTACTGTTTCAGACACTTATAATTCTTATACTTTGACGCTTGACAGAGCCGACGTCAATCTCTATTATTCGGATTTTACAAGAATAACAAATAACAAGTTCCGCCTTGTAGCCGTTATCAGACCTAGTGAGAAAGATATTAAAGAATGTATGAGGCTGTTCAGCGGCGAAAAGCTTTCATCAATTCTTGATACGCTTAAAGAAAATAAGCCTGCAGTCATTGAAGTTGAAAACTCATTTTCAAGTAAGACAATCAATACTTATTATGTGAGAAAAAGTGAAATTGACTGTTATCAGCTCATTGCAAAGGAAAGCTCAGGCCTACTTATGCATATTAAAGCGCCTAACAGAAAGCTTGAGGTTAATTTTGGTGTTGACGCTTACGGGCGGTTTCTTAGCGGAGACAAAGGCAGTCTTAAAAGCACAGACTATTATTTGACAGACGGTATCAAGCTGACTCTTGATAAAAAGCTTCAGCTCATTGCCGAAAAATCGTGTGAGTCAATGGAAGCGGGCTGTGTTGTGATAATGAGGGTAAAAGACTCCTCAATCGCCGCTTGCGTAACAAAGCCTCTTGACAGTATAATCAACAAGTGCATATCACAGTATGCCGTAGGCTCTGTTTTTAAGATTGTGACTGCCGCAGTGGCGCTTGAAAAGGGCGTTGATTTAAGCTATAACTGTCAAGGAAAAATTAAAGTTGGGGATACAGTTTTTGAATGTCAACACTCAAAAGCGCACGGCAAACAGAATTTAAAAGAGGCGCTTGCTAATTCCTGTAACTGCTATTTTATCAATCTTTCACTTCATTTATCGAAAAAAGAACTTCTTAAGTGTGCAAAAAGTTTTGGCTTTGATTCGTCAACAAAGCTTTATAACGGCTGGAATATTAAAAACGGAAATCTGCCAAGTGTAGCTGAAATTAATACAGTTGGCGAAAAAGCCTTATTTTCTTTCGGGCAGGGGAAACTTACCGCTTCGCCTGTTCAGATTTGCAATATGATGTGTACTGTTGCAAACGGCGGAATAAAAAATGAAATAAAGCTTGTTGAGGGCGAGCTTGACAGTGATATGACTTTAACACCTTATATAACCGCAGAGTCTGAAAAAGCAGTTAAGTCCGATACGGCAAACAAACTTATTAAACATCTTAGATACGCTGTAGAAGTGGGAACGGGTAAAGCTGCTGATTACAAAAACAAGGTTGCAGGTAAAACAGCTACGGCTCAGACAGGACAGTACAAAGCCGGAAAAGAGCTTCTCAATACTTGGTTTGCGGGTGTATATCCCTATGATAAGCCAGAATACGCAATTGTAATTATGTGTGAAAACGGCGAAAGCGGGGCGAAAAATTGTTGTCCGATTTTCAGTACAGTTATTGAAAGCATAGATACAATGTGATATAATGTAAAAAAACAGTATGAGGTGGGAATATGGCAAGTTCAAAACTCAAGACGCTTTTAATTTATAAGTATCTTAAAGACTTTTCAGACGAAAACAATCCGCTTTCAACTACAGATTTGATTTCGCTTCTTGAAAAGGACGGCCTGAAATGTGAAAGAAAATCAATCTATGCCGATATTAATACTCTCAATGCAATAGGCTTTGATATTGTTTCCGCCAAGTCGCCTAAAAGAGGCTTCTTTATGGGAACAAGAAGATTTGAACTTCCCGAGGTGCGTCTGCTTGTTGACGCTGTTTCGTCTGCAGGTTTCATAACACCCGATAAAACAAAACAGCTTGTTGAAAAGCTTGAAACTCTTGTGTCTGCCAATCAGGCAAAAGAGCTGGTATCTCAGGTTTATATTGACAGCGATACTAAGTGCGATAACGAAGAAATCTATTATGTAATTGACTTTCTTCACGAGGCTATCAGGAACAAACACAAGGTAAAATTCACTTATAAGCGAAGAAATATAGATAAGGAAAACCATTTGGCATACACACAGAAAACATTTAAGGTTTCGCCCTATGCGCTTATCTGGAAAAATGACCATTACTATCTTGTGTGTAACAACGAGAAGTACGATAACCTTATGAATCTCAGGCTTGACAGAATAAGAAAGATTTCAAATCTTGACGAGCCGTCGCGCGATTTCAGCGAGGTGAGCGATTATACCGAATCGTTTGACGTGTCTGACTATTCGTCTCAGATGTTTAATATGTTCAGCGGAGAAAAGATTAAGGCTACGCTTCTTTGTGACCTTGATTTAAGGGAAGAGATTATGGACCGCTTCGGAGCAAAAATTCCGCTTACCGCTGTTGACATTGACCACTTCAAAACAACTATAAACGCTGCTTTTTCAGACGGACTTGTTTCGTGGATTATGAACTTCGGTGACAAGATTAAGGTGCTTGAGCCAAAAGAACTTTCATATGCTGTTAAAGAAAAAGCAGAAAAAATATATAAACTGTATTAAGGAGCTTTAATTATGATTAAGACAGTGCTTCTGATAATTGCGGCAGTAATCCCTGCGATAATACTTATGTATTATGTATGGACAAAAGACAAATCAAAAGAGCCGCCCAAAATGCTGATTATACTTTTCTTACTCGGTATTGCTTCGTGTATACCGGCTATGTTCATCGAACTTGCTGTTGGGTCGGCTATTAATTCAATATATCCCGAGGGAACACTTTCTAACTTATTTGTTACAGCATATTTCGGCGTTGCGCTGATTGAAGAGGGTTGCAAGTTTGTCCTTATGTATCTATATACAAGAAATCATAAGGAATTTAACGGACTGTTTGACGGTATGATTTATGCAACATTCGTGTCTCTCGGATTCGCAGCTTTTGAAAATATATTTTATGTACTTGAAAACGGCTTCGGAAATGCAGTTGTACGCGGAATAATGTCTGTACCCGGTCATATGTTCTTTGCAGTATTTATGGGCTTTTACTACAGTATGTGGCATACATACAGACTTTGTGATAAATCAGAAACTTATTTTGCAAATCTCAATATGATTCATCCGCGCCTTCCGAAATACAAGTATAAAGGCTATTTAGTTACGGCGATTGTTCTTCCTACTATAGTTCACGGAACATTTGACTTCCTGCTGTTTATAAATCAGACTCTTGCGTGTATGGGGTTGGTAGTTGTTCTTTACATAGTTTGTTTCGGACGAATTAAAAAGATGTCAAAATCTGATATGGAGGATTATCAGCTCATTCCGATGCTGCTTTGCAGGAAGTATCCCGAGCTTATCGGAGTTATTACTCCTCGCCGTGCAAATCCGATGGCAATGCCGGCCGAGTATTACCAGAGCAGAACAGGAAATGTTCAGAATAATACATATAATCAATACATTAATCACTGATAGCAGAATATCTTAACAAACATTTTAATTTGAAATGATACATTACGGAGTTAATTAAATTAGTGTTAAGATTTCAGCTGAAGAGTTAAAAGCATTTGCAAATTTATATAAAAAAATAAAAAGCGATACAGCCTAAAGGCGAGGTGCGATAACGAAGGTTAGTCCAAAAATCGCAT
>CAMNAP010000027.1 GCA_946531445.1 uncultured Clostridia bacterium | reverse complement strand
TTATTTAATCAACTAACACTTGATTTTTTATCTCCCCTTTGGTATTATAATTACAGTTCCCCAAAAGTTTTGCGAAATCAGTTTATGGAGATAACATTATGAAACGAGAGGATTTTTATCTTTTACCGCAACGTGTTCAGGACTATCTTATTTACATTGAGGCTATTAAAGGGCACAGCAGCCTTTCTGTAATTGAATATGCAAGCGATTTAAGAACTTTTTTTAACTATATTACAGATTTAAAAAAGCTCTCCCCCACCCTGAGTGCTGAAGGAAAGCCTGATTTAAGATGTATTGACGATGATGTACTGAAATCAATTACGCTTAATGACGCGTATCAATTTCTTATTTACTGCCGTAATGAGCGTAAAAATTCAGAGGCTACAAGAGCAAGACGAGTTGTTGCCGTAAGGCGTTTTTTCTCGTATCTTACTGATAATATTCAAGTTCTTGAGACTAATCCGATGAAAAACCTTGACACGCCGAAAATAAAGAAATCACTCCCTAAGTATCTTACTCTCGAGGAAGCGCAGAAGCTCCTTTCAGTTATTGACGGAAAGTACAAGGAGCGCGATTTTGCTATGATTACGCTTTTTCTAAACTGCGGAATGAGACTTGCAGAGCTTGTTTCAATTGATTATTCAGACATAAAAAGCGACGGTACGCTTGTAATAACGGGAAAAGGAAACAAGGAAAGAATTGTTTACCTTAACCAGGCCTGCATAGACGCCGTAACTGCATATATGAAGGTTCGCCCGAATGACAAGGTAAAAGACAGAGCACTGTTTTTAAGCTCAAGGAATCAGCGAATCAGCCCGAGAATGGTTGAAATAACAGTTAATAAATACCTTGAAAAAGCAGGGCTCGGCGGCAGAGGTCTCTCTGTTCATAAGTTAAGACACACCGCCGCTACGCTTATGTATCAGCACGGCAACGCAGACTTATTGCTTCTCAAAGAAATTCTCGGACACGAAAATCTCGGTACAACCGAGATTTATACGCACATTACCTCTGAAGCTACGCGAAGCGCTATTGAATCAAATCCGCTTGCTAATGAGAAGCCTCACTTCAGTAATGAATAACCTTTGACAGTGCAAACACACTTGCAGAGTTAATAAGTGCAACAAGAAGCATTACCAAATAAAAAACTAAATACATTTTCAGATACTGCGCAGGGCTATTGTAAAGCGCGGTATCTGTTTTTTTTATTGCTAAGCAGTACACCTCTCTGCTCAGCTCGCCGGCACTTTTAATAAGAAACAAAAGAACTGTAACAAAAAGTGCACATTGCGGTATTGAAACGAGCGCCGCATACCCGATTCCTGCGACTGATTGCGAATAATAAAACGAGATTTTAATTGCTGTTCCGAGTCCGCACAGAAGCTCTGTAAAGTTGACAAGAGCAAAGCCGTAAATACTCATTGAAAGGAAAACAACAGTCAAAAAGACAAATGAATACAATATAACTTTGCTTAATAACACTGTAGTAAAGCTGTAATCTGAGGCTGCAAAAAGCGCT
This sequence comes from uncultured Clostridia bacterium, assembly GCA_946531445.1. Taxonomy (GTDB): domain Bacteria; phylum Bacillota; class Clostridia; order Oscillospirales; family Acutalibacteraceae; genus Eubacterium_R. The sequence goes on along the minus strand of CAMNAP010000027.1, from coordinate 15,822 downwards.
GAAAAAGCTTTATTTAAAGAGGAATCGTCTGATATTGTTTTAAAATAAAAGCTACCGATAATAACTCCTGCAAGATAGATTAAAACAGAATACACAAGCTGTTTGTTGTTTTCAAAAATATCCGAAACGCTTATCGCTTCGGCTTTCTTCAAATTATATTCTGAACTGCGCATTGCGTTTTGCTCTTACCGCGCCGATTACTGCGCCGATAGTAACAGATGAAACCGTTTTTATTAAGAATAGTATTAACGTATTAGTTCCGAAAAGCATAGTAAAAAGAGAATAAATAACAAGTCCGAGCTGAGACACAACGCCTACAGCCGCACCGTTATTTTTAAATCCCGAAACAGATACAAGCGCCACAATAAGCGCCGAAAGCACATAAACAACAATCGAAACCAAATTGGTTTTATCCGTTCCTATGTCAAGTCTGTAATAAATCTGCGAAGCGATAAACGAGAATATAAGAACAGAAAAAACAGACGAAAATAACGCCTTTAAAACAAATCCGACAAGCAGCCTTTCAGACGAAGTTAAACTAATTTTTTTCATAAAAACAACTCCTCCAAATACCTACTAAAAGGTATTCAGAGGAGCTTTTATTTAGAACATTATTCTTCTATTTTCTTTTCTGCTTCCTTAGCTGTATCACTCTTCTCGGTGATTTCCTCGTCCTTGTTCTTCTTTTCTTTCTTTTCCTTTGCAGCAGCCTTTGAAGCCTCAACTTCCTTTCTGTGCTGTTCTGTCTTTGTAACATTAGTATTAACAGCCCATCTCTGAAGTCTCATCTTTGTTCTGTCTGCACCTGTTTCAATAACGATATCCTCTTCGCGGATTTTAACAACCTTGCCTACGATACCGCCAATTGTTATAATCTCGTCGCCGATTTCAATTGAAGAACGCATTTCCTGCTCTTCCTTCTGACGCTTTTTCTGAGGTCTTATCATCATAAAGTACATAACACCTACAAGGGCAACCATAAGTACTATTGATGAAGCGCCGCTTCCTTTGGCGGTCTGCTGACCTGCGTTCTGACCAGCCATCTGACCGAACATTGTGATAAAAGCATATAAATTCATAACTATTCCTCCTATATAAATAGAAAATTAACTGCAATATAGTGATTATATCGTATATCAGTGAAATTTGCAAGAAATATTTTAAATTCTTGTATCAAGAAGGTCAACGTATTCCCTCTTATAGTCTTCAAACGATGAGTTTTCGATATTGAAACGTATCTCTTCCATAAGCTTATTATAAAAATGAAGATTGTGGATTACTGCAAGGCGCATTGCGAGCATTTCGTTAGATTTGAAAAGATGACGGATATATCCGCGTGAATAATTCTGACAGGTAGGACAGCTACACGACTCGTCAATAGGCTTTTCGTCAAGCTGATACTTTGCGTTATTTATATTTATAATACCCTTTTTTGTAAAGAGCTGACCGTGACGCGCGTTTCTTGATGGCATAACGCAATCAAAGAGGTCCACTCCCCTGCTGACGCCTTCGAGAATGTTACCGGGCGTTCCGACGCCCATTAAATAACGCGGCTTGTTTTCAGGAGCATACGGCTCTACCGCAGTAATTATTCGGTACATATCTTCTTTCGGCTCACCAACCGCAAGACCGCCGATTGCGTATCCGTCAAGGTCTAGCGACGCGATGTCCTTCATATGCTGAATTCTTAAATCGTCAAATGTACAGCCCTGATTGATACCGAAAAGAAGCTGTTTTTTATTGATTGTATCGGGAAGTGAATTGAGCCTTTCCATTTCTGCCTTACAGCGCTCCAGCCAGCGAAGTGTACGTCCGCACGCTTCTTTTGCGTATTTATATTCAGCAGGGTTTTCAACGCACTCGTCAAACGCCATAGCAATTGTTGAAGCGAGATTTGACTGAATCTGCATACTCTCTTCCGGGCCCATAAAGATTCTACGCCCGTCAACGTGTGAATTAAAGGTTACGCCCTCTTCCTTTATCTTGTTGAGCTTTGCGAGCGAGAAAACCTGAAAGCCACCCGAATCGGTAAGAATCGGTCTGTTCCAGTTAGTAAACTTGTGCAGTCCTCCCATTTGTTTTACAATTTTGTCATCAGGTCTTACGTGAAGATGATAAGTATTGCAAAGCATAATCTGAGCGCCTACAGTTTCAAGATCTCTTGTTGAAAGTCCGCCTTTGATTGCAGCCGAAGTTGCAACGTTCATAAAGCAAGGAGTCTGAACAGTTCCGTGTACGGTTTCAAACACAGCGCGTCTTGCTTTATTCTCTTTTTTAATAACAGTAAATTTCATAAATTTTTCCTTTATTTAATGAACATTGCGTCGCCGAAGGAGAAGAAGCGGTATTTCTCTTCAACTGCAGTGTTGTACGCGTTCATAATATTATTGTAACCTGCAAAAGCAGAAACGAGCATAATAAGCGTGCTTTCGGGAAGATGAAAATTAGTAACCAGAGCGTCTACGCATTTGAATTCATAACCGGGATAAATAAAAATACTTGTATCGTCCTCATCCTCTTTAATGCAGCCGTACTTTGTTGCTACGGATTCAAGCGTTCTCGTGCTTGTAGTTCCGACGCTTATAACTCTTTTTCCGTTTTTCTTTGTTTTGTTTATAAGTTCAGCCGTCTCAGCCGGAAGTTGATAGTGTTCGCTGTGCATTTTATGCTGAGTTACGTCGTCAACCTTAACAGGTCTGAAAGTGCCGAGACCTACGTGAAGAGTTACATAGCCGATATTCACGCCTTTTTTTCTGATTCTGTCAAGCATATCTTTAGTAAAATGAAGACCTGCCGTGGGAGCCGCCGCTGAGCCGAGCTCCTTTGAATAAACTGTCTGGTAACGCTCACCGTTTTTAAGTTCCTCGGTAATATAAGGCGGAAGCGGCATTTTGCCTATTTTATCAAGTATATTGTAAATTTCTTTTGAGTCACAGTCAAATTTAATTATTCTGTTTCCGTCGTCGCTAATATCAAGTACCTTACATACGACAAGTCCCTCGCCGAAAACAAATTCCGTATTTACCTTCGCTCTTTTACCGGGCTTACAAAGACATTCCCAAACGTTGTTTTCTCTCTGTCTAAGTAAAAGAAATTCTACTACAGCACCCGTATCTTTTTTTTCGCCGTAAATTCTTGCGGGAATAACGCGCGTATCGTTTAGTATAAGGCAATCGCCTTCATTAAGATAGTCAGATAAATCGCAGAATTTTTTATGTTCAAGAGCGCCCGTCACTTTATCAACCACCATAAGCCGCGATGAATCGCGGGGCTCAACGGGAGTCTGAGCTATAAGCTCTTGTGGAAGTTCATAGAAAAAGTCAGATGTTTTCATCAATAATTCTCCAAAATCTATAATTGACATATTAAAAATATAAGTGTATTATAATATTTAATAAAATTATGTAATATTATTATGATATTGCCCGTATATTATATTGCAAATCAAATCATATTACAAGTCTTAAGGAGAAATTCTTATGAAAAACTATAAGGTAGGAATAGTAGGCGCTACCGGTATGGTAGGCCAGAGATTTATGACGCTTCTTGAAAACCATCCGTGGTTTGACGTTAAAGTGCTTGCGGCATCCAAAAGAAGCGCGGGAAAAACTTATGAGGAAGCTATCGGAAGCAAATGGTGTATGGATAAACCGCTTGCTGACAAATATAAACAGATGATAATAAAAGACGCCGAGGCAGATATTGAGGAAATTACCTCACAGGTTGATTTTGTATTCTGCGCGGTTAATATGAAAAAAGACGAGATTAAGACACTTGAAGAGAAGTACGCAAGATATGAATGCCCCGTTGTTTCAAACAATTCGGCGCACCGCTTCACTGACGACGTGCCGATGGTTGTACCCGAGCTTAACGCTGAGCATATTGACATTATCCCGTCTCAGAGAAAAAGACTCGGTACAAAAAGAGGCTTTATAGCAGTTAAATCAAACTGCTCACTTCAGTCTTACGTTCCCGCTCTTTTCCCGCTTCACGAAAAATACGGAGTAAAGGATGTTCTTGTTTGTACTTATCAGGCAATTTCAGGCGCAGGAAAAACGTTTGAAACCTGGCCTGAGATGATTGATAACGTAATTCCCTATATAGGCGGCGAGGAAGAAAAGAGCGAAAGAGAGCCTCTCAAGCTCTGGGGTAAAATTGAGGGAGATAAAATCGCCCTTGCTGATAAGCCGAACTTTACGGCACAGTGTATCAGAGTTCCCGTTTCTAACGGACATCTCGGCGCAGTATTTGTAAACTTTGAAAAGAAGCCGAGTGAACAAGAGATGATTGACATCTGGAACGGCTTTGAGGGCGAGGCGCAGAAGCTTGAGCTTCCGTCAGCTCCCAAGAAGTTTTTACACTACTTCACTGAACCCGACAGACCGCAGATAAAAAGCGAAAGAGAGCTTGAAAACGGTATGGCGGTTTCAATCGGCAGACTCAGAGAAGACACACAGTACGACTACAAATTTGTTTGCCTTTCCCACAACACCTTAAGAGGTGCTGCAGGCGGCGCAGTTCTGCTTGCAGAGCTTCTTGCAGCTAAAGGCTATATGGACTAAATACTAATAATAAGGAGTAAACACTATGAAAGAACCTATTTTTACCGGCTCAGCAGTAGCTATTATCACACCTTTCAATAGCGATACAACTATAAACTACGACGCTTTCAAAAAGATGATTGACTTTCAGATTGAAAACGGAACAGACGCTATCGTTGTTGTAGGCACAACCGGCGAGGCTTCAACCCTCAACACTACCGAACACAGAGACGCTATTAAATTCTGTGTTGACTATGTAAACAAAAGAGTTCCCGTTATCGCAGGCTGCGGCTCAAACAATACCGCATACGGTATTGAAAACGCAAGAGCTGCCTGTAACGCAGGAGTTGACGCTCTTTTAATTGTAACGCCTTACTATAATAAGACTACTCAAAAAGGTCTTATAAGCAATTACAGAATGTTCCACGATGCAACTGATAAGCCGATTATTATGTACAGCGTGCCCTCAAGAACAGGTGTTAATATTGAACCCGAAACCTGCGCAGAGCTTGCTAAGCTTCCGAGAATCAACGGTATAAAAGAGGCAAGCGGAAATATCAGCCAGGTTATGAAAATAAGAGCGCTTTGCGGCGACGAGCTTAATATATGGAGCGGTAACGACGACCAGATTCCCGCAGTTATGGCTTGCGGCGGCAAGGGCGTAATTTCTGTTCTTGCAAACATATGCCCCCAGGTTACGCACGATATGGTGCAGGCTTATCTTGACGGCGACACTGAGAAGTGTACCGATATGATGGCTCAGTATCTTGAGCTTGCAAACGCCTTATTTGTTGAGGTTAATCCGATTCCCGTTAAGGCGGCGTGCAATATGCTCGGTATGAACGCAGGTCCGCTCAGAATGCCTCTTTGCGAAATGACTGACGCTCATACGGAATATCTTAAGGGCGTTCTTGAAAAATACGGTTTAATAAAATAATTAAAGGGCGGTAAATTACCGCCTTTTTTCGGAGGATGTTTATATGACGAGAATTATACTGACAGGCGCCTGCGGTAAAATGGGAAATGTTATTCAGAGCGTTGTTTCAAATAAGGAAGGCTGTGAAATCGTAGCAGGCGTAGACATACTCAACGACGGCAAAGCCCCCTTCCCTGTTTATGAAAACATCAAAGACGTTAAGGAGGAGGCTGACGTTGTAGTTGATTTTTCAAACCCTGCTCTTCTTGACGGACTTCTTAGCTTCTGTAAGGAAACAAAAACTGCGCTTGTTATCGGGACGACAGGTTTTGATGAATGTCAGAAGAATATAATCAAAGAAGCTTCAAAGGATATTCCCGTATTCTTCACATACAATATGAGCCTCGGAATCAATCTTCTTGTAAGCCTTGCAAAAAAGGCTGTTCAGATTCTCGGCGACGACTTTGACATTGAGATTATTGAACAGCATCACAATCAGAAGATTGACGCTCCTTCAGGCACGGCTTTAATGCTTGCAGACGCAATAAGCGAAGAGTTTGACAAGCCGAAGAAGTATGAATATGACCGCCACTCAAAGCGTGAAAAAAGAACAAAGGACGAAATCGGAATTCACTCAATCAGAGGCGGCACTATCGTAGGCGAGCATCAGATTCTATTTGCGGGAAGGGATGAAAACATTACGCTTTCACACTCGGCAAGAAGTAAAGAGGTTTTCGCTGTAGGCGCAGTAAACGCAGCTATTTATATGACAGAAAAAGAAAACGGAATGTACGATATGGCAGAGCTAATAAAATAGAAAAAAACAGCGGATATTTGGGGCATCCTAAATATCCGCTGTTTTTAGTTTACTCAAAGAAATCCTTCATTGTTTTTTGCATCAGGTTTGGAATGTCAATCTGCTGCGGGCAATGACTTGCGCATTTTCCGCAGGCTATACATTCGCTTGCCTTTCCGTCAATTGCGGCGTATTCTGCGGCAACCTCATCGCCCGTTGCTTCACCGTTTTTGTATTTATTATACGAAGCGAAGATGGACGAAATCTTAACGCCCTTCGGGCAGTCAGCACAGTAATCACAGCCTGTACAAGGTATTACATCCTTCTTATTAAGAAGCGCGGCAGCATTAGCGCACACCTTAAGCTCCGTTTCGCTCATCGGTTTAAAGTCGGTAAGCGTGTTGATATTGTCAAGCATTTGCTCCGGAGCGTTCATACCGCTTAAAATTGTAAATACATTCTCATGGCTTGCAACAAAGCGCATTGCCCAGGAAGCATAAGTAATATCAGGATTGTTGTTATCAAATAACTCTTTAACTTCGGGAATCGGATTAGCAAGCTTTCCGCCCCGAACAGGTTCCATTACAACAACAGGGATACCTGCGTCGGTCAGAATCTGATACTGCTCATCTGCGCGCTGATTTTTCCAGTCAAGATAATTGAGCTGAATCTGAGCAAAATCCCAGTTGTGAGAAGCGACAATTTCCTTTAAATCATCAACAGTTCCGTGGAAAGAAAAGCCGAAATACTTAACCTTTCCCTCCCTGCGCTTTTGCTCAATAAACTCAACAGCGCCGAATTTTTTACACTTTGCCCAGTTTTTACCGTCAAGTGAATGAAGAAGATAAAAATCAAAATAATCAACGTCACAGCGAGAAAGCTGCTTGTTAAAAATCTTTTCCATATCGCTCTGCTTGGGACACATAAAAATAGGAAGCTTGTCGGCTAAATAATAGCTGTCACGCGGATACTTTTTGAGAGCCTTGCCGATAAATTTTTCGCTCTTGCCTGCGTGGTACATATAAGCTGTGTCAAAATAATTTACGCCGTTTTCATAAGCTAAATCAACAAGCTCCTGACCTTTAACGTAGTCAATCATCGGGTTAGCCTCGCGCTTTATAGGCGTCTTAACCGGAAGCCTCATATTACCGAGTCCGAGACGTGAAACCTCTATATCCTTAAACTTTACTCTGTCTATCATAATTATCCCTCCTGTTTACAGTATTATCGCATAACAACTGCTAAAATTCAAGGGAGAACACAAATAATGTTCTCCCTATTTATTATTGTCTATTATTCTTTTGTCCATGTTACGCCCTGCGGTGTATCCTTGAGGATAATGCCTCTTGCCTTAAGGTCGTCGCGGATTTTATCAGCAGTAGCCCAGTCCTTATTTTTGCGGGCCTCCTGTCTCTGCTGAATAAGGGCTTCTATTTCGCTGTCAAGGTCGTTTGACTTGCGGTTATAAAGAATACCCAAAACGTTGCAAAGCTCGTCAAAAAGAGCCGCAGCAGCGTCACAAACACCCTTTGAAACGTCTTTATCAAGAATCTTAGTGTTAATATCCTTAACAAGCTCAAATACAGCGGCAAGACCGTCTGCAGTATTGAGGTCGTCGTCCATTGCCGTTATAAACTGCTCTCTTCTTGAATTGATTAAGTCAAGAAGTTCCTTGTCGTCCTCTGTGTCTGCATTTGCGTTTTTAATTGCAAAATCAAGCGATTCGCGGCAGGTGTAAAGACGCTCAAGCGCAGACTTGCACTGCTCAATGATTTCAAGGTTGTAGTTAATCGGTGAACGGTAGTGGGAGGAAATAAGGAAGTAACGGATAACCTCATAGCCGTATACATCAGCAATTTCACGAACTGTTTTGAAGTTGCCGAGCGACTTTGACATCTTAACGTTGTCAACGTTTATGTATCCGTTGTGCATCCAGTATTTAGCAAACGGAGCGTCGTTAGCAGCCTCAGACTGAGCTATTTCGTTTTCATGGTGAGGGAAGATTAAATCCTGACCGCCGCAGTGAATATCAATTGTTCTACCGAGATACTTTCTGTTCATAGCTGAGCACTCAATATGCCAGCCGGGTCTTCCCTTGCCCCAGGGTGACTCCCAGTACGGCTCACCCTCCTTTGCGGCTTTCCAGAGGGCAAAGTCAAGCGGATTTTCCTTCTTCTCCCCTACTGCTATTCTCGCTCCGCTCTGAAGGTCGTCTATAGGCTGATGAGAAAGCTTTCCGTAACCGTTAAACTTAAGTGCTCTGAAGTATACGTCGCCATCAACTGCGTAAGCGTAACCTTTATCCTCAAGTGTTTTAATGATATTTATAATTTCGTCTATGTTCTCAGTTGCCTTCGGATGAACGGTTGCATCCTTGAAATTAAGGCCATGAGCGTCAGTCCAGAATTCGTTAATATACTTTTCGGCAACCTCCTGAGAGGATATTCCCTCTTCATTAGCTCTTTTAATAATCTTATCGTCTACATCTGTGAAGTTCTGTACAAATTTAACGTTATAGCCCCTATATTCCAAATAACGTCTGAGCACGTCAAACACGCAAAGCGGACGTGCGTTACCTATATGAATATAGTTATAAACGGTAGGACCGCAGGCGTAGATTCTGACCTCGTCCTTATTTACGGGAACAAACTCTTCTTTTCTTCTAGATAATGTATTCAATATTCTCACTTTTTTTAGCCTCCAGTTTATTTATTTCTTCCTTAAGCTCATCAATGAGCTTGGCATTTGCAGTAATCGCGTTCATAACAGGGTCGGGGAAGTTAACCTGGTCAAGGTCGTCAATACGTGAACCGTCAATTTTAACTACCCTTCCGGGTACGCCGACTACTGTACAGTTAGGCTCAACATCCTTTACAACAACAGCGCCTGCGGCAACCTTGGAGTTTTTACCGATTGTAATAGGTCCCAGCACCTTTGCGCCCGAGCCGACCATAACGCCGCTCTCAAGAGTAGGGTGACGTTTTCCTGTTTCTTTACCCGTACCGCCGAGAGTAACGCCCTGATAAATCATACAATCGTCGCCGATTTCGGTTGTTTCGCCGATTACTATTCCGCTTCCGTGGTCTATACATACGCGCTTTCCGATTGTTGCACCAGGGTGGATTTCAATTCCCGTTTTATGCGCCGCTCTCTGACTTATTGCGCGCGCGATGAACGGCATATTATGATTTAAAAACCACTTTGCTCTTTTGTGTGCCTGAAGCGCCTTAAAGCCCGGATAGAGTAAAACAATCTCCAACGCATTATGCGCAGCAGGGTCATGGTCAATAAAAGCATTAATGCTCTCTTTATAATCACTTAACCAGCCTATAATTATCACCTCATAAAAACAGCCTCCGCCGATTTCTCGACAGAGGCAATAATAATACTGCGGTTCCACTCTGATTTATACTCAAGCTGCTATAACAGCCCTTGCCGATAACGGGGCAAGCCGTTCCGCCATTTCCTGCGGAAAGCTCATAGGCGCATTTCATTAAACAGTTTATACAGACATCCCAGCTACGCCTGCTCTCTTTTATAAATCAATTTAACTACTTTTCCTAATCAAAGCTTATATGTTTCTTATATACATTATATACAATTTATAAAAAAATGCAAGAACTATTTTGTTTTGATAAGATGCCAGCCGTCCTTAAGATATTTAAGTCCGCTTATAAACGTTACGACACCCGTAATCCAAAACGCAACTGTTGAATATATTTCAAGAAATTCAGGCGGATTAAAGCCTTTAGCTGTAATTACGACCTCGTATTTTCTTTCCATATAAGCGAGAATTAAGAAAGCCACGCCAGCCGTAAGCATCTGGAGAAGCGTTTTGAGCTTGCCGAAAATATTGGCGGGAATTGTTTCTCCCTCAACGGATGCCGCCATTCTCACGCCCGCAACAAGAAATTCACGAAGCATCATTAGCATAATCACAAGCTCTGTATGCCAGCCAAGATTAATTAAAATCAAAAAAGAAGCGAGCATAAACGCCTTATCGGCAAGCGGGTCAAACAGCTTACCGAAATCGGTAATAAGATTATATTTTCTTGCAATGTGACCGTCGAGCTTGTCGCTTATACAACCCACAAGATAGATTATAAAAGTAACTGTCCAGTGGTACTTAAATTCAATAAGCGCCGCCGCAAGCAAAAACGGAATACATACAAATCTGAAAACAGTTATTTTATTCGGCAGATTCATCAATAACCACCTCGCCCGTTAAATCATATCCGTCATAACCCGAAATTACAACCTCGCAGAAATCGCCGATTTTAAGTTCCCGCTCTGACGTGAAAATAATACCGCTGTCAATTTCAGGAGAATCCATATAAGAGCGCCCGATATATTTGCCGTCCTCAAAGGAATCAACAATAACTTTGTAGCGGTTACCTATTCGCGATTTATTGCTGTTTTCGGTTATTCCGTACTGAATGTCCATAAGAACTTCGCATCGTCTTTCCTTAACGTCCTCGGGAATCTGACATTCCATACTGCAAGCAGGCGTATCCTCCTCAGGTGAAAAGGTAAAACATCCCATTTTGTCAAACTTAACGTCCTTTACGAATTCGCAGAGATTGTTGAACTGCTCCTCTGTTTCACCGGGAAAGCCGACCATAAAGGTTGTTCTAAGCGAAAGACCTTTAATTCTGCTTCTCATTTTGTCTATAAGGGCTTTATATGAAGCTGAGTCGCCCACTCTGTTCATAGTCCTTAAAATGTCTTTATCGGCATGCTGAAGCGGAATATCAATATACTTACAGATTTTATCTTCGCTTGCTATTACGTCAATGAGACTGTCTGTAATTCTGTGAGGATAACAGTAGAAAAGACGTATCCACTCAATCCCGTCGATTTTTACCAGATGTTTTAAAAGCTCATCAAGTTTATATTCGCCGTATATATCCTCGCCGTACTTCGTTGTGTCCTGCGCTACGAGTATAACCTCTTTAACACCCCTGTCAGCAAGCGTTTTTGCCTCATTTACAACCGATTCAATACTTCGGCTTCTGAACCTGCCTCTTATAGACGGAATTGCGCAGTAAGCGCATCTGTTGTCGCATCCCTCGGCAATTTTCAGATATGCCCAGTGAGAAGGCGTTGAAAGAAGTCTTTCACCCTCAATGGGAAGATAACACTTATCGGGAAACTGCTGCGTTTCAATTCCTACAAGCGCCTTTTGGCAAACCTTTACTATATCGCCGTCGGCTCCTATACCGATAACAGCGTCAACCTCAGGCATTTCCTTTTTAATTTCCGACTGATAGCGCTCGGCAAGACAGCCCGTAACAACAATTGCATTAATCAGTCCCGCTTTTTTATACTCAGCAACCTCAAGTATTGTTTCAATAGCTTCGGTTTTTGCCGCTTCAATAAAGCCGCAGGTATTAATTATCATTACGTCGCTGTCCTCAATTGACGAGACAATTTCAAAGCCTGCGCTGCTGAGCTTTGCAAGCATTGCTTCGCCGTCAACCTGATTTTTGGGACAGCCGAGAGATATCATTCCAACCTTAAAATTCATCATTTTCAATCTCATTGAACGCCGTTTTTATGTCTGAATACGAAAAGCCCTTTCGCATCAGCGCCGCAACTGTTTTGTCATAGCCGTTTTCGGCGTTCAGCTTATTTCTGTATTTTGTGAGTATCAGCTCTTTTACGCTTGAAACATTATCTATTTCAGCGTCATACATTACCTCTGATATAATATCCTGTGGTACGCCGCGCTTGAACATCTCTTTTTTTATAAACGAACGTGACATATTCTTATTGTTAATAAGATAATCAAGAAGCTTTAGGGCATACTTTTCATCATCAAGGTAACCAAGCTCAAGCATTCTGTCTATTGCTTTATCGGCACTTATTTCATCAACGGTGCGAAGGAGCTTTGTACGTAACTCCTTAATGCTGTGGTCGCGGCGGGACAGCAGGTCGTAGCACTTATTTACGGCTTTTTTGTAATTGATATCAGTAACAAGCTTTTCCCAGGTATCCTCGTCAATCTCTGTTCCGTCCTTGATATAGTGCTCTGCCCAGAAATCTATATCGGTGGTAATTTTGTACTCATTGTCAATGAGCAGGTGGATTTTCTTCCCCCTGCCCTTTGTGTGTGATATAATCATTTTCAGTCTTCGTCGTCATCAATAGCGATGTCAAGCTTAGCTTTAGCGGCTGCTCTCTGCTGCGTCATAGTCTTGGGCTCAGCAACAGGTGCCGAAGCGGCAGGAGCTTCCTCTTCCTCTTCTTTGGAATTAATTGCGTCAAGAACCTTCTTTTCAATTTCCTGTGAAAATTCGGGATTGTTCTTAATTAAATCCTTGAGCTTATCACGACCCTGGAAGCGCTCTTCGCCGTATGAGAACCAGGAGCCGCTCTTTTTAACAATTCCGAGATTTACGGAGAGGTCACAGATTTCACCTGCTCTGTCAATACCCGTTCCGTACATAATGTCAAACTCTGCCTGCTTGAATGGCGGAGCAACCTTATTTTTAACAATTTTAGCTCTTGTACGGGAGCCTACAAATTCGTTACCGGGCGCTTTAATCTGTTCAATACGTCTTACGTCAATTCTCATTGAAGCGTAGAATTTAAGAGCGCGTCCGCCTGTTGTAACCTCGGGATTACCGTAAATAACGCCAACCTTTTCACGAAGCTGATTAATAAAGATAATAATACAGTTTGACTTGTTGATTGCGCCTGCGAGCTTTCTCAAAGCCTGTGACATAAGTCTTGCGTGAAGGCCAACGTGAGAATCGCCCATATCGCCTTCAATTTCCGATTTAGGTACAAGAGCCGCAACAGAGTCAACAACGATAATATCAATAGCACCCGAGCGCACAAGCTGTTCTGTAATCTCAAGCGCCTGCTCGCCGTCGTCAGGCTGAGCAACAAGAAGTGAGTCAACATCTACGCCGAGATTTTCAGCATAAATCGGGTCAAGCGCATGCTCGGCGTCAATAAACGCAGCCTCGCCGCCGTTTTTCTGAGCCTCAGCTACACAGTGAAGCGCAAGAGTTGTTTTACCTGATGATTCAGGTCCGTAGATTTCTATAATACGTCCTTTTGGAAGTCCGCCGATACCTGTTGCTATATCAAGAGTAAGCGAGCCTGTTGATATAGCATCAACTCTGAGATGTTTGCTCTCGCCCATTCTCATTATAGCGCCTTCGCCGTACTGCTTAACAATTTGCTTTAAAGCAGAATCAAGAGCCGCTTTTTTATCGTTTTTAATTTCTTTTCCTGCTGCCATTGTTTTTTCCTCCAATAAATAATATATAAATTAAAACTAAAGTTTACTTCTTGATTATACTAAATATCGTATTTAAAATCAAGAATTAATACTAAATAGGACTTATTTTTACACTTTGTTAAAATAAATTAAAAAAACACTTGCATTTTTTATTTGTTTATGGTAATATTTATGCGTTCTAAATTTATAAGGAGGTGTTCGTAAATGGCTAAATGTGAATACTGTGGCAAGGACGTATCATTCGGTATTAAGGTATCTCACTCACACAGAAGAAGCAACAGAACTTGGAAACCGAATATTAAGAGAGTAAAGGCTATCGTTAACGGCTCTCCTAAGAGAGTTTACGTTTGCACAAGATGCCTTCGTTCAGGTAAGGTTGAAAGAGCATAATTACTAAAAAAATAAAGCCATCGTTATGATGGCTTTTTATTTTTTGTTTTTAATATACGTAAGCGTGGTCAATAAAAATCTTATAGTAAGAAAAGCTTATATGATTATAATCATCTGATTTATCAATGTACGGAATATAGACAGTATCAACGCTGGATTCACCGGCTTTTTTACAGTTTAAATAAGTATAATCAAAGTCAACTACTTTTCCTGCAGCATCATAAAACACAACTGTAGCACGGATAGTATCAAGGTTGACCCTTCCTGTATTTTCGCTTTCTATAAGTATGCTTGAGCCTGCCTCATTTACATTGTGATGGTTAATTCTTATGTTCTTAACATAAGTCCTGTTAGTATAAAAAGACTCGTTAACTGTAAGTTTTGTCTTATACGTTGCGTAACCGTCAGTAGGCGCATATACGTGAAGTGCGCAGTTACGGCCTGCTTCAAAGCAATAGTTCGAATCGCCTGAATCATTAATAATATTGCCCTTTGCGTCGTAAAAAGTAACACTTAAATGTACATCAACAGCACGTGCGTTGTTGTTTTTGAGAATTGCAATAATATCGTTTGAATTAGTTGCCTTATAATATGTGGCGCTAACTTTGTTTACGCTAACAGGCTGCGGCTTAACAGTAACCTTACACTTTAACTTTTTCTTGCCGACCTTTGCAATAATAGTTGCTTTGCCTGCTTTTTTAGCAGTAATTTTACCCTTTTTAACGGTTGCAACCTTTTTATTGCTTGATGACCATTTTACTTTTTTCTTAGTACCTTTAACCTTAATCTTTTTTGAACTGCCTGCAACAAGAGTTAAAGACTTCTTGCTGAGTCTGATTGACGCCGCTTCAGCAACAATCGAAGCAGGAATTGCAGGACACACAGCCTCAGCTATCGGAGAAGCTGTTACAAAGGTTAAAACTACTAAGAGCACTGAAATAAATTTTTTCAATTCAAACACTCCTTTTAAATTTAATAATTAAATTATATCACCGTAAACCATTATAGTCAAGAAGAAAAGAGAGGATAACTCCTCTCTTTGTCTATTATTTCTTTTCGCTTCTCTCGCGGATTATAAAGCGGATTGGCGTTCCGTCAAGTCCGAATATTTCTCTTATCTGGTTTTCAAGATAACGCTGATAGGAAAAATGAAAAAGGTCTGCGCGGTTCACAAAGAATACGAACGTAGGCGGTCTTGTTGACGCCTGAGTCATATAATAAATCTTAAGCCTTCTTCCCTTATCAGTCGGCGGCTGAACTCTTGCGGTAGCCGTTGCGAGAACCTCATTGAGCTTTCCTGTAGAAATTCTCATTGAATTCTGAGAATGAACGTGAACAATCATTTCATACAGTCTGTCTATTCTCTGACCTGTGGCGGCAGAGATAAAGATAAAAGGAGCGTATGAAATGAATGAAAAGTCAACAGAAAGCTTGTCGCGGAATTCCTTCATAGTGTTTCCGTCTTTTTCAACAGCGTCCCATTTATTAACAGCTATAATGCAGGCCTTTCCCTGCTCCATTGCTATTCCAGCAACCTTGCTGTCCTGCTCGGTAAAGCCGACTGTTGCGTCAATCATAATTACGCACACGTTTGCTCTTTCAACAGCCATTCTTGCGCGAATTATTGAATACTTTTCAATATCGTTATTAACGCGGCTTTTACGTCTGAGTCCTGCGGTATCAATAAAATTAAACTTACCGTAGCTGTTTTCAATATAGGTATCTGTTGTATCTCTTGTAGTACCTGCAATGTCAGAGACAATTGCTCTGTTCTGACCGCTGATTTTGTTTACGAGCGAGGATTTACCTACGTTTGGCTTTCCTATAACGGCTACGTTAATTATTTCGTCATCGTCATCTGCATCATCCTCATCTTCGGGGAAATACTTGACAACCTCGTCAAGCAGGTCTCCCGTTCCGTGGCCGT
>CAMNAP010000026.1 GCA_946531445.1 uncultured Clostridia bacterium | reverse complement strand
TGTTTGCACTTTTTGAAAAGTACGGCAATAATAAAAAACTTATTGTAGCAATGCTCACTCTCGGATTAATCACTCTCGTATTTGCGTTCTTTATGAGCTTCAATAAAACAACGTTTTTGCCCGGCGCAACAGAGGGCTACTTCAATATTTACAATATGTTTATATAATAAAAAGCTCTGTACTTGCTGTACAGAGCTTTTTAATTTTACTTAAATTAAAACTTGATAACTCCGCCGCCTGCGTTAACAGCCATAAATACTGTAGCAAATACAAGCGAAACAATTGTCATAAGCTTAATAAGAATATTGATTGCGGGGCCTGATGTGTCTTTAAACGGGTCGCCTACCGTGTCGCCAACAACGGCTGCCTTATGAGCCTCTGAGCCCTTGCCGCCGTCATTGAGGCTTTCTATATACTTCTTCGCGTTATCCCATGCTCCGCCTGAATTAGCCATAAAGATAGCCATCATAACGCCTGAAACAAGCGAGCCTGCAAGAAGTCCGCCAAGTGCCTCAACGCCGAGAAGTAAGCCTACTGCAAGCGGTGAAACTACAGCCATAATTCCGGGAAGAATCATCTCGTGAAGAGCAGCTGTTGTTGAAATTTCAACACACTTTTTATAATCGGGCTCTTCTGTTCCTTCAAGAATTCCTTTCTTCTCTCTGAACTGGCGTCTTACCTCTTCAATCATCTTGTTTGCAGCCTTACCAACACTGCTCATTGTGAAAGCAGAGAAGAGGAAGGGAAGCATTCCGCCGATGAAAAGACCTACAACAACCTTCGGGTCAAGTATGCTCATACCACCGTTTGTAATGCCGGTAGTTTCTGCATATGAAGCAAAGAGCGCAAGCGCTGTAAGAGCGGCAGAGCCGATAGCGAAGCCCTTTCCGATAGCTGCGGTAGTGTTACCGACAGAGTCGAGTTTATCCGTAATGTTTCTTACGCTTTCGTCAAGCTCGCTCATTTCGGCAATACCGCCTGCATTGTCGGCAATCGGTCCGTATGCGTCAACGGCGATTGTCATACCCGTTGTTGAAAGCATACCTACTGCGGCAAGCGCAATACCGTAAAGTCCGCTGCTTGAATTTGCGTTGTTGCCCTTGAATACAAAGAATGAAACGAGAATACCGATACAGATAAATAAAATCGGGAATGCGGTTGACTTCATACCAACTGAAAGACCGCTGATAATGTTAGTAGCAGAGCCCGTCTTTGACGACTCGGCAATGTTCTTAACGCTCTTATATTTTTCGGATGTGTAAATCTCTGTAAGCTTACCGATGATAGTGCCTACTGCAAGTCCTGCAAATACGCAGAAGAAGCCTTTGTATGTTCCGAACATCGGCTTGCTGAGGAAGAAGGATGTAATAAGAACAAGACCTGTTGTTATGTATTCACCTATGTTAAGTGATTTCTGCGGGTCATCTCCCTTTGAGTTTGCAACAATAATTGTTGAAACAATTGAAGAGATAATACCAACTGCGCAAAGAATAATCGGGAAGATTGCGGCGTGAAGCTTGTCGTTTGATGAAAGGAAATTAGTTCCCGCATACGCAAGCGTTATAGCGGAAATAATCGAGCCTACATAGCTTTCAAACAAGTCTGCGCCCATACCTGCAACATCGCCTACGTTGTCGCCAACGTTATCGGCAATAGTAGCGGGGTTTCTCGGGTCGTCCTCGGGAATACCTGCCTCAACCTTACCTACAAGGTCAGCGCCTACGTCAGCAGCCTTTGTATAGATACCGCCGCCAACACGTGCGAAAAGCGCAATCGATGAAGCGCCGAGGCTGAAGCCTGTAAGCACGCTCAGAGTCTGCGGAGCAGTAGCAAGGTCGTTGCTCGTGAAAACAATAATCGCAAAAATTGCGCCGATACCGATTACGCCGAGGCCAACAACGCTCATACCCATAACAGCGCCGCCTGAGAACGCAATTTTAAGCGCTCCCGAAAGTCCCTTTTCCTTAGCGGCATTGGCAGTTCTGACGTTTGCCTTTGTAGCAACGGTCATACCGAAATAGCCCGCAAGGGTAGAGAACAGCGCGCCTATTACAAAACAGATAGCAGTAGTCCAGCTGATTGCAAAACCTATTGCAATAAACAACACTGCCGCAAAGATTACAAGAATTCTGTATTCCGAAAACAGAAATGCCTTTGCACCTGTAGCAATGTTATTGCTGATTTTAATCATTCTGTCGTTGCCTGCGCTCTTCTTGTTGATTGAGCCTGCCAAATAAATAGCAAAGATAAGCGCAATCAATCCGGAAACGGGGGCAAGTATTGTTAAAATTCTGTCAAGTGTTTCCAAAAAAAATCACATCCTTTAAATATTTGCTTGTGTATATTTTTAGTACAAGAAGCGGCTCGAGTGAGCCGCGTCCCGTATAAAAATCAATTAATTATTCTTCGGTGTTGTTCTCCGAAGCCTGCGCCGCGTTGAGCTGCTCCTGCTCCTTGAGTCTCTCTGCACGGATGTCAGCAAGCTCAACAATCATCTGCTGCTGAAGTTTTCCGTGAATAGGATAGAGGATAAACGAAACGCCGTAAAGTCCTCTTGCAAGACCCGGGAGAATACAGAATACAGTCCATATACCCTGAAGCATTTTCGGGTCTGTCTGCGGAATAGCGTTACCGAGCGAGTCGGTAAGCGGAACGTAGTTAATCCAGGTGAGCACCATACCCGAAAGCCAGCCTGTAATTGAGGTTGCAAGCTTAATGAAGTAGCCCTGAACCGTTGTTACAAGCGCTTCGTTTCTCATACCGTGCTTCCACTCCATCCAGTCGAGAGCCTCGGCGGTAAGAATCGGGTTTGCAACCTGAATAATCTTATTCGGCAGTCCGCAGATTGTAAGTCCGAAAATAACAAACGCAAGGTTGAATATTTTGTTTTGCTCAAATGTCTGTCCGAACGGGTGATAGCCTATTATGTAAAGACCGAAGTAAGCCACAAAGCCGAACACACCTGCTATAATAGCCGTCATTCTTGCGCCGAGCTTTTTAACCATCTTGGCTGCAAGGGGAACCATTACATAGTTTGGAATACCCGTAAAGAGTCCGCAAATTGTCTGGTTCATAAGCGAGCCCGAGTTATTGAGCCAGAAATACTGTTCCGACGAGCCGCCTACAGCCTTGAAGTTGTTGAAAAATTCAGCAAGAATTGTAACAAGAAGCGGTCTGTTTGAGAAGATGTTTTTAACGCTTTCAAGAACAGAGGTTTCGTTCATTTCCTCGCGGCTCATAAGAGGAACTCTCTCCCTCATATTAAAGAAGCCGAATACGGCAAACGCCGCCGCGAGAATAAGCATAAAGTACGCAAACCCGCTGTAAATTCCAACCATAGTAAACTTGGAGCTTACCTTTGGAAGAAGCGTTACAAGCACGGGAACGAGCGACGGAAGCCACGTTCCGAAAAGCTCAAAGAACTTTGTAATAGTAATGAGGTTGTTTCGTTCGTTGGTGTTGGGCGTTATGTTGTAAATCATAAGCCCCCATGCGCCGAAATAACTCATTCCGAGACCGTAAATGATAATCGCCGTTGTAGCCCAGAAGACTTTAAAGCCCGAGGTGAGATGACCTCCCGGTACGGTGAACATCATATATCCGCCTATGAGCCAGAGGGGAAGCGGAACAATGAAAAACGGTCTTACACGTCCCCATCTCGTTCTCGTTCTGTCAATAATAAGACCTGAGATGGTGTCGTCAACAGCGTCATAGATTGACGCAAATAAGTTTATGTTTGCATATGCCGTTGTGTTCAGCTTCAAAAACTGAATCATAAAGAATTCTTTGAAGGCTGATGTAAACTGTCCTAAATTTTTCTGGCCGAAGTTTACAAGAACATATGCCGCAATTTCCTTTGGAGTAAGGTAATTCTTTTTGGTGTAGGCGAGCTTGTCAAGCTCCGCCTCAGCTTCACTGAGAAGCTCGGTGTTTGTAGTTGCGTCCGCCAAAAACTATCCCTCATTTCGTTTTCAGGTTTAAAAGCGCAGAGTATCCGCACAGTATAATAACATTAATATATTATCATAGTAATGGCTTTAAATCAATAGTTTTAAAGCCAAAAAATTTATTTTTTAATCAAAATAATATAAAGGTTGACATTAGCCGTAAAACAAGATAAAATAATTATGATTGCAATTTATTTACTGCAGAAATACATTTTAAAGAGGTATTGCATATGGCAAGCAAATGTCCCAACTGCGGCAGAGTGCTCAAATGGTACGATGTAAAGGCAGAATGCAAAGACTGCGGAGTGAGTATTCCCAACTTCAACTGGGAGGCAAGGCTTGAAGAGGACGCTGAAAGAGCGGCTGTAAAATCGGCAAGCTTTAACCGTACGATGGGTATGTTTAAATATTCGGTATGGGGAACAAAGCTCAGAATCGCAAGAATCATTCTTTCGTTTGTCCCGATTATCGGTTTTATCGTTCCCTGGTTTTCGTTTAAAAGCGAGGGCGAGTCGCTCGGCATAGATGTTATCGGCCTTTTTACCGACGGAAAGTCGCTTATTGACCTGTTCAAAAGCTTCTTCGGTAATATGGATTTGTACTTCACAAATATGACGTTTGAAAATTACAGCGGCCCCGTAACCTATACAATGCTCGGCGTTTTGTTTATGGTGCTTTGCCTGCTGTTTGCCGTAATCGCGTTCTTTATGATTCTTATAAGAAACAAGAATCCCAAATCAAAAACAATGGTAATATTTGACGTGCTCAGTATCGCCTCGTCAGTTGTAAGCGTGATTATGTTCACTATGGCTGTAAAGGCTGCTCCCGCTAATATTGCTTATTCACTCGGCGAAATGCCGTTTTACAATATGACGGGTAAAATCGGCTGGGGATATTTCGTAGCCGTTGCGCTTCTTACAGTTGCCCTCGTTGCCAACGTTCTTGTTATGAGAGCTCCCGCCAAAACTCACGACGAGCTTGAAGAGGAGCGTCTCGCAAAGAAGGCTGAAAAGGAAAAGAAGGCAAGAGAGGACGAGCTCAGAAAAGAAGAAGAGCGAATTGAAGCTGAGCGTAAGGCTGCCGAGGAGCAGGCTAAAATCGTAGAGGAAGCAAGAGCAAAGCTTGAAGCTGACAAAAAGAAAAAGAAATAAGAGAGATTAGTAATGAAAGACACAACCGCTAAGGTAAAAAAAGAAAAAAAGCAGATACCGAAAAAAGAAAAAGCATTTAAGATTATCTGGGTAATATTTACGGTTATTTTCGTTTTGATGTTGCTTGTTAGATTTTTAATTCCCGCAATGTTAAAATCACAGAATCCCGTAGTTATGAAGGCAACCGCGAATATTCTTGTTTCAATGGCAGACGAGTCCGTTGAATATAAAAATATGAACGGCGAAACTCACAAATATTACATCAGAGTAGACAACAGTAAGTTTAAAAAGGCAAAGAAGGATAAAAAGAACGCAAACACCGCCTCAATTGACAATGACAGCGGAATTACTTCAGGTCTGATTATTGAAAGGGAAGAGGCTGACGGAAGCAGAACAGCTTTTAACGACCCAAATTTCAAAATGCTTGACGATGAAACCTACGGTAATGAAAAAATCGCCGTGCTGATTGCCTTTGCAAATACAATAACAACAAAATTCGGACTTGATTTATATAAGGAATACTACAGCGGAAAGCCTCAGGAGGAGGTTCTTCAGCTTACGGATATTTCAAGAGTCACAACTAATATCTTCATTTTCTATACTCTGTTTTATATCGTTTTGTGTATCCTTACCTACTATCAGATATGGAGCAGAAAATATGACGAAAAGCTCGCTCAGGAGCAGGAGCTCAAGGAGCTTAACGAGGAGTACCAGAGGGGGCTTACAAAAGAGGAGGCCAGCAAGCCGCACAAGGCTAAAAAGCTTACTAAAAAACAGCGAAGAGAGCTGAATAAACAAAATAAAACGGTTGATTAATCAACCGTTTTATTTTTTAGTCTTTCGGCTTTTTCATTGTAAGAGAAATTCGTTTTCTCTTTACGTCAACATCAAGTACCCAAACCGTAACAATGTCGCCTACCTTAAGTATCTCCGACGGGTGCTTAATAAATTTGTTCGTAATCTGACTTATGTGAACAAGTCCGTCCTGGTGAACGCCTACGTCAACAAATGCTCCGAAGTCAATAACATTTCTGACAGTGCCCTTGAGTTCCATTCCCGCTTTTAAGTCCTCAATTCCCATAACATCGCTTCTGAGAAGGGGCTGTGGAAGCTCGTCTCTCGGGTCGCGGCCCGGTTTTGAAAGCTCCGAAACAATGTCCTTAAGCGTCGGCTCGCCGATTCCTATTTCAGCCGCAAGCGCCGCTGTGCCCTCGGTTTTAACCTTGAGCGCAAGAGTCGGAATGTTGCCCTCTCTTACGTCCGCTTCATCTATATTGCAAAGCTTCAGAAGCTTCTCAGCCGCCTGATAGCTTTCGGGGTGAACGGCTGTGTTGTCAAGAACGTTTTTGCTCTCCGCAACTCTGAGGAAGCCTGCGCACTGCTCGTATGCCTTCGGTCCTAACTTAGAAACCTTGAGCAGCTGACTTCTTGAAGTGAATTCGCCGTTGTCCTCGCGGAATTTTACAATGTTTTTTGCTATTGCCGAGCTGACTCCTGCAACTCGTGAAAGAAGCTGCGGCGAAGCGGTGTTAAGGTCAACGCCTACAGAGTTTACACAGTCCTCAACTACGCCGTCAAGCGCCGAGGAAAGCTCCTTCTGCGGCATATCGTGCTGATACTGACCTACGCCGATTGCCTTCGGGTCAATTTTGACAAGCTCTGCAAGCGGGTCCTGAAGCCTTCTTGCAATAGAAACAGCCGAACGAAGCGAAACATCGTAATCGGGGAATTCCTCTGCAGCAAGCTTTGAAGCGCTGTAAACCGAAGCTCCCGCCTCGCTTACTACCATATATGTTATTCCGCAGTCAAGCTCTTTAATTAGCTCCGCCGCGAACACCTCTGTTTCGTGTGAAGCCGTACCGTTTCCTATAGCAAACATCTTAACGCCGTATTTCTTTACGAATGCGGCAATTTTCTTTTTAGCCTCATCAATTTTGTTGTGAGGCGGCGCAGGGTATATAACTCCCGTATCAAGCACCTTTCCCGTTGAGTCAACAACTGCAACCTTACAGCCCGTTCTGTAACCGGGGTCAAGTCCTATTGTAACTCTTCCCTTAACGGGAGGCTGCATCAAAAGCTGTCTTGTGTTTTCCGCGAATACCTTAATTGATTTTTCACACGCGCTGTCTGTAAGCTCGTTTCTTATGTCCCTTTCAATTGAGGGGAATATGAGGCGTGAATAAGCGTCGTCAATCGCCGTTATAACCTCGTCTGTTGAAGAGGTGTTGTTTTTACAGAAAAGATTAAACAGTAAATCTGTTGCAACGGTTTTGTCAAAATCAATTGAAACCTTGAGCATACCTTCCTTTTCGCCTCTGTTGATTGCAAGAACTCTGTGTCTTGCAATCTTGCTTACGGGCTCGCTGTACTCTTTGTACATCTCGTAAACGCCGAGCTCCTCCTGCGCGCCCTTAACGGTCATAACGCCCTGAGATTTCACCGCGTAGCGTATAAGCTTTCTGCCCTTCGGGTCGTCTGATACTATCTCAGCAATAATATCCCTTGCGCCCTGAAGAGCTTCCTCTACCGTTTCAACCTCGTCGTTTAAGTAATCCTCTGCAAGAATAGCAGGGGACGGCGTACCCTTTTCCTGCGCAAGAATTGCGTCTGCAAGTCCCTGAAGCCCCTTCGCTTTAGCAACCGAGGCTCTCGTTTTTCTCTTCGGTCTGAACGGACGGTATATATCCTCAAGCTCAGTCATCGTCTTAGCGTTTTCAATCGACTTCATTATCTCGTCAGTCATAAGCTCCTGCTCCGTGATAGAGGAGATAACCTTTTCCTTTTGCTCCTCAAGATTTCTGAGGTAAGCAAGGCGGTCGTTCATTTCGCGCAGAAGCTGGTCGTCAAGCGAGCCTGTCGCTTCCTTTCTGTATCGCGCGATAAACGGAATAGTGTTACCGTCGTCAATAAGCTCAACGGTGTTTTTTACCTGCCAGGGCTTGAGTTTAAATTCTGTTTCAATCTGCTTTAAAATGTCCATAGCTATATTCCTTTTCTGAGAAGTAAATATATTTTAACAAATTTTAAACAATATTTCAATATCTATTGAAACAATAAAATAATCATTGACAAAATATACCATATATGCGATAATTAATTTGTTACATAATTGTAATAAGTTGTATATTTTATATGAAACGGAGATTTTTATATGTGCGGAATAATCGGTTATACCGGCTACAGCGACGCAAGAGGAATATTGTTAAAAGGATTAAAAACTCTTGAATACAGAGGCTACGACAGCGCAGGTATAGCAGTTTTTCATCCTGACTTCAACGGCACGCTTGTAACAAAGTGCGAGGGCAGAGTTGAAAAGCTTATGGAAAAAACGGGCGACGTTAAGGGCGTATGCGGAATCGGTCATACACGCTGGGCTACTCACGGCGGCGTAAGCGATATAAATTCTCACCCGCATAAGTTCGGCGCGGTAACGCTTGTTCACAACGGCATTATTGAAAACTATGCCGCTATAACAAATCAGCTCGGTATTGCTTCAAAGCTTCGCTCACAGACAGACTCAGAGGTTGTTGCCGCTCTTATTGACAATTATTATGACGGCGACCCTAAGAAGGCTATCATAAGCGCTGTTAAGGAGCTAAGCGGTACCTTCGGTCTTGCAGTTATGTTTGACGATATCCCTAATGAAATCTTTGCCGTAAGAAATGTATCCCCTATCATCTGCTGTAAAAATGAGGACGGCGCATATATCGCTTCCGATATTATGGCAATCGGCGAATACAGCGAGGATTACTTCGTTCTTCCCGAATTCTCAGTTGCTCATATTACAAAAGACACCATTGAGGTTACCGATTTCAGCGGAAACGTAATTGAGCCCGATATGCTCAAGCTTGACTGGGATATAAGAAACAGCGGTAAAAAGGGCTATCCTTTCTATATGGAAAAGGAAATAATGGAGCAGCCCGAGGTTATCACAAAAACTATTGAATCAAGAATAAAAGACGGCAAGCCCGATTTTACCGATGAAAGAGTAGACGACAGTATTTTTACGGAATGTGATAATATTACCGTTATTGCCTGCGGTACAGCTATGCACGCAGGCCTTATAGGTAAGCATCTTATTGAGAAGGCCTGCGGCGTTCCCGTAACGGTGAATATGGCGAGCGAGTATATGTACAACGAGCCTATTATTAACGAGAGGACGCTTGTTATCTGCGTATCACAAAGCGGCGAGACTATAGATACTCTTGAAGCGCTTAAGTATGCAAGAAAGCGCGGTGCACGTTCACTTTCAATAGT
The DNA here is from genome assembly GCA_946531445.1 of uncultured Clostridia bacterium. Lineage (GTDB taxonomy): Bacteria > Bacillota > Clostridia > Oscillospirales > Acutalibacteraceae > Eubacterium_R. The sequence continues at coordinate 8,206 of CAMNAP010000026.1, read as the reverse complement.
TAACGTCAAGGGCTCAACTATCGCAAGAGAAAGCGAAAACGTAATCTATACAAATGCGGGACCCGAAATTGCCGTTGCTTCAACTAAGGCTTATACAACCCAGGTTGCCGTATTCTATCTTATCACAGCAAAAATGGCGTATCTCAGAGGCAGACTTGACGACGCTCAGTGCGCTCACTTTATGGAAGAGCTTCAGAAAATACCTGCTGCCGTAAGCGATATTCTTGAAAGAAGAACAGATATTCACCGCCTTTCAAACGGTATTCTCACAGCAGAGCATACATTTATGATAGGAAGAGGACTTGACTATCCGTCGCTTCTTGAAGCGTCTCTAAAACTCAAGGAGATTTCCTATATTCATTCAGAGGCGTTTGCTTCGGGCGAGCTCAAGCACGGCACGATTGCGCTTATTACAGACGCAACGCCCGTTATTGCGCTTCTCACTCAGGAAAAGCTTATGAGCAAACAGATTTCAAATATCCGCGAGGTACAGTCAAGAGGCGCAAACGTAATTACGTTCATTCGTGCGTCGTTTGACACAAAGGATGTTCCTTGCTCCTTTGCGCTTCCCGATTTAGAGGACGACTTTATGGCAATCCCGGCAGTAGTTGCAATGCAGCTCCTTGCTTACTATGTTTCAAGCGACAAGGGACTTGACGTTGACAAACCGAGAAACCTTGCAAAGGTTGTAACAGTAGAATAAAAAACTTAAAGGGCGGAGCTTTTCCGCCCTTATTTCAGTTACGAAAGGCAGATAGCAACTATGAAGGCGAAGATAACACTTGCAAAGGAATTTAAAATTGCCGATATAGACAGACGTATCTACGGCTCGTTTATTGAGCATCTCGGCAGGGCTGTCTACGGCGGAATATATGAGCCGAATCACCCCACAGCTGATGAAAACGGATTTCGTACAGATGTAATAGAGCTTGTAAAAGAGCTGAACGTTCCCGTTGTCCGTTACCCCGGCGGTAATTTCGTTTCAGGCTATAACTGGGAGGACGGGGTCGGTCCCGTTGAAAAAAGGCCGAAGCGTCTTGATTTGGCGTGGGGAACTACAGAGCCCAACACCTTCGGAACAAACGAGTTTATGAAATGGTGTAAAAAGGTGAACGCCGAATGTATGATGGCGGTTAACCTCGGCACACGCGGCGCAGACGAGGCGCGCAACCTCGTTGAATATATGAATCACAAGGGTAATTCCGCCTGGGCGGATTTAAGAAAATCTCACGGCTACAGTGAGCCGTGGGGCGTTAAGCTCTGGTGTCTCGGCAATGAAATGGACGGCGCGTGGCAGATGTGTGCAAAAACTGCCGTCGATTACGGCAGACTTGCAAACGAAGCTTCAAAAATGATGAAGTGGACTGACGGCAGTATTGAAACAGTACTCTGCGGTTCGTCAAGCCGTAATTCGCCGACCTTCGGCGAGTGGGAGGCGCAGTCGCTTGAAATTGCCTACGACAGTATTGACTACGTATCGCTTCATCAGTACTATGAAAACAGAGCGGGCGACACACCCTCCTTCCTCGCAAAAACGCTTGAGCTTGAAGAATTCATCTACAGTGTAATATGTGTGTGCGATTACATAAAAGCCAAAAAGCGCAGTAAGAAAACCGTCAACCTTTCGTTTGACGAGTGGAATGTGTGGTATCACAGCGACAATGCGCCCTATGAGCGTTGGAGCTATTCGCCGCCTCGTCTTGAGGATATCTACAATTTTGAGGACGCGCTTCTCACGGGCTCAATGCTGATAACGCTTCTCAGGCATTGCGACAGAATAAAAATTGCCTGCCTCGCTCAGCTTGTAAACGTTATCGCCCCGATATTTACAAAGAACGGCGGAGGTGTGTTTAAACAGACTATCTTTTATCCGTTTGAGCATCTCTCAAATTACGGAAGAGGAGCGGCGCTCAATCCGATAATAAACTGCCCGAAATATGACTGTAAGCAGTTTTGCGATGTGCCTTACCTTGAAAGCATAGCAACCTTGGATGAGGAAAACGGAGAAATGGCGGTCTTTATTGTAAATAAATCTCAGGATGATTTTGCCGATATTGAAATAAAGCTTCTTGATTTAAAAGGCTATGAGCGTGATGAATTCATCTCTATGGACGGCTTTTCAAAAGACGAGGTAAACGGCTTTGAGCTTTCTCCCGTAGCGCCTCACAAAAATGTGCTTCCGCCTAAAGAAGACGGTAAAATCAGTCTTCACGTTAAGCCGTTTTCTTGGAATGTTCTCAGGCTGAAGAAAAAATAATTCAAAAAAACACTTGACAATCGAATTGAATTGTTCTAAAATGATGTAAACCGATGAGGAAGGGTAAGTAAATTCCTTAAGCTTTTGCACAGAGAGCTGTCGGCGGTGGGATGACAGCGAAAAGCACCGAATTGAATGGACTTCTGAGGGCGAGCCGAAAGATTGCGAGTAGGTGAGACGGAGACGGCGCTCCGTAATAAAATGTCAGCATATGATAGTATGCACAGAGTGGGCGTATTTTACGTCAAGCAGGGTGGCACCACAGGATTATTCAATCTTGTCCCGGCATTAGCGGGACAAGATTTTTTTATTTGTCCCGAACAAAATTTGCCAGAAAAATTTTAAAGGAGGACAAAATCATGGCAGAAAACAAAATACCCTACAAAATCTATCTTGAAGAAGACGAGATGCCTAAAGCATGGTACAATGTTCGTGCGGATATGAAGAACAAACCTGCTCCGCTTCTCAACCCGGGCACACATCAGCCTATGACTGCCGAGGAGCTCGGCGGCGTATTCTGCGAAGAGCTTGTAGCTCAGGAGCTTGACAACGACAATGCGTACATTGAAATCCCTCAGGAAATCAGAGATTTCTATAAAATGTACCGTCCCTCGCCGCTTGTAAGAGCTTACTGTCTTGAAGAAAAGCTTCAGACTCCCGCAAAGATTTATTACAAGTTTGAGGGTAACAACACCTCGGGCTCACACAAGCTCAATTCTGCAATCGCTCAGGCTTATTACGCTAAGAAGCAGGGTCTCAAGGGTGTTACTACCGAAACGGGCGCAGGTCAGTGGGGAACGGCGCTTTCAATGGCGTGCTCATATCTCGGACTTGACTGTAAGGTTTATATGGTTAAGGTGTCTTATGAGCAAAAGCCTTTCAGACGCGAGGTTATGAAGGTTTACGGCGCGTCCGTAACTCCCTCACCGTCAATGAATACCGAAATCGGTAAAAAGATTAACGCTGAGCATCCCGGAACAACAGGTTCTCTCGGCTGCGCTATTTCAGAAGCTGTTGAGGACGCAGTTAAGAATCCCGGCTACAGATACGTTCTCGGCTCAGTTCTTAATCAGGTACTTCTTCACCAGTCTGTTATCGGTCTTGAAACAAAGGCGGCGCTTGATAAATACAACATCAAGCCCGATGTTATTATCGGTTGCGCAGGCGGCGGCTCAAACCTCGGCGGTCTTATCTCTCCGTTTATGGGCGAAAAGCTCAGAGGCGAGGCAGATTACAGAATTATCGCCGTAGAGCCTGCAAGCTGTCCGAGCTTCACAAGAGGTAAGTTTGCTTACGACTTTGCAGATACGGGTATGGTTTGTCCGCTTGCAAAGATGTACACCCTCGGTTCAGACTTTATCCCGTCGGCTAACCATGCGGGCGGACTGAGATACCACGGTATGAGCCCGATTCTTTCTCAGCTTTACGACGACGGTCTTATGGAGGCTGTAACAGCCGTTCAGACGGATGTATTTGAAGCCGCTGAAACTTTTGCAAGAGTAGAGGGAATTCTCCCCGCTCCCGAAAGCTCACACGCAATCAAGGTTGCAATAGACGAGGCGCTCAAGTGTAAGGAAACAGGCGAGGAAAAAACAATCGTATTCGGTCTTACGGGTACAGGTTACTTTGATATGGTAGCTTATGAAAAGTTCCACAACGGTGAAATGAGCGATTATATTCCTACTGACGAAGAGCTTGCAAAATATGCTGCAAAGCTTCCGAAAATTGACTGATTGAAAATGCTTACTTATGCCGTACGGTTCATCCGTGCGGCATTATTTTATTGCTCTGCGCTGTGCGCCGGTAAGGCTCCTGCCTGCACTTATTAAGTCGGCTTTTTATTGACTTAATATCCTGAAAGTGTTAATATTAGTTCAGCAGATAAATAAGCATCGCTTAGCCTGCTAACATAGATTTTTGAGGTGCATTATGAAAAAGCTATTTAAAATAATCATATCCGTTACTCTCGTTCTCGCCCTTATCATTACAGGCAGCTCATACGCTTTTGCAAAGCAGGAAATGACGGAAGAAGAAATTGACGCAAGGGTTGAAGAGATTCTTAATACTATGAGCTACAAGGAGCGCGTAGCCCAGATGCTGTATGTCTTTGCGCCGATAGGTAAAGCAAAGGCGGAGCAGGAAAAATATCAGTACGGCGGCTATCTCCTCTTTGCGGATTTTTTCAAAAGCAACACAAAAAAGAACGTCAAAAAGGTTGTAAAGAACTGGCAGAAGGCTTCAAAGGTAAATATGCTTATCGGCGTAGATGAAGAGGGAGGAACCGTTGTCCGCGTCTCCAAGTTTAAACAGTACCGCAAAACTCCGTTTAAAGCGCCTAAGGACGTCTATAAAAACGGCGGATATGCCGCGGTTGAAAAGGACGCACACAAGCGTGCAAAGCTTTTGAAATCGCTCGGTATTAATACCAACTTTGCTCCCGTTGCCGACGTTGCATATAAAAAGGGTAACTATATCTACAACCGTTCTTTTTCAACAAATTATAAGAAGGTAAGTAAGTTTGTTAAGTGTACGGTTAATGCGTATAACGAGGATAATCTCGTAAGCATTATGAAGCATTTCCCGGGTTACGGCGGAAACGGTAATACTCATACATATGTTATCAAGGATACAAGAAGTCTTGAAACCTTTGAAAGCAGAGATTTAAAACCGTTTGCAGCGGGTATTAAAAACGGCGCGCCGATGATTCTTGTAAACCATGATATTGTAAGATGTATTGATAAAAAGAACACCGCCTCCCTTTCTAAGAAGGTTCATAAGTATCTGAGAAAAAATATGGGTTTTGATGGCGTAATTATTACCGACGCGCTTGGTATGTCGGGCGTTACGAAAAAGGTCAGCAATAACGGCGAAGCGGCTGTCCTTGCAGTTTTAGCGGGAAATGATATGCTTTGCACTCCTTACGGAAAAACCTCCCGCAACGCGATTTATAAGGCGTTAAAAAGCGGACGTATCAGCAAAGAGCAAATTAATAACAGCGTCCGCCGTATTCTCAAAATGAAACTCAAATACGGAATAATAAGGTAATAAAGCCTCAAATTTTTACAGTTGATTATCATAAGTATAAGAAGGCAAATATACTTATTATTAAATATATTCACCGCGCATTTACTAAATGCAGGGGAGGGCTCTGTGCCCTCCCGCTTTTTTTTACATATAATAAAATAGTATGTTTATTTTTGCTTTATTGCGGCAAAAATACTATTGAACGAAATTTAAATGCAAGGTGATTTAATGAACATAAAGCGCGGCGATATTTACTATGCCGATTTAAGCCCCGTCGTAGGAAGCGAGCAGGGAGGCGTAAGGCCTGTACTTATTGTTCAGAACGATGTAGGAAATAAATATTCTCCAACTGTAATTGCAGCGGCAATAACAAGCCGCCTTGAAAAGAATAATCTTCCGACTCATATAAAAGTAAACGCTGCCGACTGCGGGCTTTCAAAAAACAGCGTTGTACTTCTTGAGCAGGTGAGAACTATTGATAAACGCCGCCTCAGAGAAAAAATGGGCGCTCTTGATATAAACGATATGAATAAGGTTAACAGCGCAATTTCAGTTTCCTTCGGGCTCTAAATCTAAAGATTTTTTAAAATATTCAATGTTTTTATTTACTTTTGCATAATAAAACTGTATACTTAACATATTCTTTATTGAGGAATAGAAATATGGATATTTTAAAAGAGAAAAAATTTATTGACGAATTTATCGCATTAACAGGTGATATTCTTTCAGATGAGCTTGTACAGAGTATGAAGCAATACAGACATCATCAGGATACAAATACTCATTTTCACTCTGTCTACGTTTCGTACAGAGTAATGAAAATGTGCGAAGCGCTTGAGCTAATCAATACCCGCGAGGTTGTAAGGGCGGCGCTGCTGCACGATTTCTATCTTTACCAGTGGTATACCGAAAAGCATGAGGAATATCACATCTGGTATCATCCCAAGGAATCCGTAAAGAACATTGAAAAGCATTTCGGCGCCTTAACCCCCATTCAGAAGAATATGATTTTATCCCATATGTTCCCAACCTGTGTTGAGCTTCCCAAATCAAAGGGCGCGTGGATTCTCACCCTGTGTGACAAGCGCTGTGCTATGGAGGATTACCTCACCCATTCAAAGCGCTTTGTACCTGTTTACAATGAAATAGACAGGAGGACATGCAAATGATAGCTGCTATAACTAAAATCTGTGAGCTGTTTTTCATCTTCATAGTTTTCAGCTTCGGCGGCTGGATTATGGAAACGGTTCTCTATCTCGTGCGTGATAAGCAGGCTGTAAAAAGAGGCTTTCTCTTCGGTCCCGTATGTCCTATATACGGCGTTGCGGCCGTGCTTTGCGATATTGCTTTTTATCACAATAAGCTCTTTTGTGAAAATAAGTTTTTACAAAGCCACAAAATCGTTGATTTGATAATAATTTTTGTAATCGGCTTTTTTATGTCCGGTGTTCTTGAGTATCTTACTCACTACGCAATGGAAAAGCTGTTTCATGCAATGTGGTGGGATTATTCGGGAAGGAAGTTTAACCTTAACGGAAGAATTTATTTAAACGGACTTCTCATCTTCGGCGCGGGAGTTGTGCTTATAGTTAAGCTTCTTCTACCGGGAATGTATAAGCTGATGGGCGTTATTCCCAAGCCTGCTCTTTACATAACGTGCTTTGTTCTTTATTCAATAATTATCGTTGACGTTGCAACAACAATAGTTGACCTCAAGGGTGCAATAAGAACGATAAAGAATTTCCAGGCGTCCGCAGTAGAGGGCGCGCAAAAGGGCGTTGACCTTACAACCGAGCAGCTTGAGCATTTCAAGGAAACATTGAAAAACAGCGACGCATATAAAAAGATTATCAAGGAAAATCCCGTTGTTGTAAGATTTAAAAAGCGTTATCCCAATTTCAAGATAACAAATTATAAATACCTTTACGATATCATTATTAATGACCCTGACGAAAGTAAGGCAAGAAAGGATATCAAGCTTTACGGCACTGCTGAAACAGCGCCTAAAAAAGACGAAGAAAACGAAAATTAAGAGAGGGAATCCCTCTCTTTTTTGAATTTTCTTTACTTTTCTTTAATCTCTGTTGTATTATTGTTTTGTATAGTGTAGTCAAGGAGGTATGAGATATGTACAACGTTCTTGTTTGTGACGACGATAAGGCGATTCTAAAATCAATAGAAATTTATCTTAAGCAGGAGGGCTACAATGTTCTCACCGCCGAAAACGGACGTCAGGCGCTTGAAATAATTGAAAAGCAAGAGGTTCACTGCCTTGTGCTTGACATTATGATGCCCGAGCTTGACGGACTTGAGGCAACCCTGAAAATAAGGGAAAAATACAATTTTCCGATTATCCTTCTTTCAGCAAAAAGCGAGGATACAGATAAAATTACGGGGCTTTCCTTCGGCGCAGACGACTACGTTACAAAGCCGTTTAATCCGCTTGAATTAATGGCAAGGGTAAAAAGTCAGATAAGACGTTATGCCTCTCTCGGCTCAATGAAATTAAGTGAGTCCCAGCTTGTAACAGGCGGGCTTGTTCTTGACACAAAAACAAAGAACGTAACCGTTGACGGCGAGGACGTCCACCTTACAGCTATTGAGTATAAGATACTTGAATATCTTATGAAAAATATGAACGCCGTTCTTTCCTCTTCTCAGATTTATGAGGCAGTCTGGAACGAAGCTTCCTTCGGAATTGAAAAAACCGTAACCGTACATATCCGCAACATCCGCGAAAAAATTGAAATCAACCCGAAAGAACCGAAATATTTAAAGGTGGTGTATGGTCTTGGCTACAAAATTCAGAAATACTAAATTTATATTCCGCTTCCTTGCCGTAGTGCTTTCAATCGTGTTCATGGCAGGCTCGGCGTTCTTCGTTTTCAGAATTGCGGAAACGGGCATTTATACCCATAAGCTTGA
>CAMNAP010000025.1 GCA_946531445.1 uncultured Clostridia bacterium | reverse complement strand
CGGTGAACAACGTGAGTTCCGAAAACCAAGTCTACAAACGGAAACGATTCGTGCATTCTGTCAGCAATATGCTTTTGTTGCATCATACAGCCGCAAAGTGAAATTATTACGTCGGGATTTGCAAGCTTGTACTTTTTAAGCGCGCCGACATTTCCGTACACTCTGTCCTCTGCGTGTTCACGTACGGCACAGGTGTTAAAGATAACGAGCTTTGCTTCATTGCGCTTTTCCGTAAAGCCGTAGCCCATTTCACTGAGCATACCCTTAATCCGCTCGCTGTCGGCAACATTTTGCTGACAGCCGTAGGTTACAACACAGGCGAGAGGCTTTTCGCTGTAGCGCTCTTTAAGCAGCTTTTTTACCTTTTGCTCGTAGCTTCTCTGCTGCTCAAGCGAATCAAAATCAAGGCGCTTTGTTTCGTAAGCCATTCTCTCACCCCTTTTTAAATAATTATAATAACCCACTATTTCTGTATTATATCAAATGAATTTATTATATTCAATATATAAAATAATAAATATTTAATAATTTTTATAATATAAATTATATAGATTATCCAAATATTGATTTTTACACTTTAACGTGGTATTATAATTCTAACACATTAAAGGAGAAACACTATGTTAAAACAGAGAGGAGCGGGAGTTCTTCTTCATATCAGCTCAATGCCGTCAAAATACGGAATAGGCGTATTTGACGACAACATAAAGTATTTTATAGACAGAATTTCCGATATGGGCTTCACCTACTGGCAGGTATTACCTTTTAACCCTGTTGACGCGGCTAATTCACCGTACTGCTCCGCAAGCGCTTTTGCAGGAAATTATCTTTTTATCAACCCCGACGGTCTCAAAGAGATGGGGCTTGTAAGCGATAGCGATATTGAAAGTAACGTTTATTCGGGTTCGCCCTATACGGCGGACTACGAATTCGCCGCTCAGAAGCGGCTTGAGCTTCTTAAGGCAGCATTTTTAAATATAACAGATGAAATCGCTCAGGAGGTTAAAGACTTTGAAATAGAAAACCACTGGGTTACCGACTACGCCGTATATATGGCTGTTAAAGAGCTTGAGGGCTTCAAGCCGTGGTGGGAATGGTCAGACGAGCACGCCCGTTATTTTAACTGTATTAAAAATGTTTTTGATTACGAGGAAAAGGCGGCGTTTTGGAAATTTGTTCAGTACATATTCTTCCGTCAGTGGAACGAGATAAAAAAATACGCCCATAAAAAAGGCGTTGCGGTTATAGGCGATATGCCTATTTATGTTGCGCTTGACAGCGCGGACGTATGGTCTAACCTTCCGATGTTCCTCATTGACGAAAAGACGCTCAAGGTTGAAAAGATTGCGGGCGTTCCGCCCGATTATTTCAGCGAGGACGGTCAGCTATGGGGCAACCCGATTTACGACTGGGAAGCGATGAAAAAAGATAATTATTCGTGGTGGCTCGCGCGGCTTGAACACGCACTTAACATTTACGACACCGTAAGAATTGACCATTTCAGAGCCTTTGCCTCGTACTGGGCAGTTCCTGCCGATAGTAAAACAGCGAAGGTAGGCGAATGGCTTGACGGTCCGAAAATGGATTTATTTGACGCCGTTTTTGAAAAGTTCGGCAGGGACGCGCCGATTATTGCAGAGGACCTCGGCACCTTCGGCGAGGACGTAATTCAGCTTCTCAGTGATACAGGCTTTCCCGGAATGAAGGTTGCACAGTTTGCGTTTGACGCAAATTCGGATTCAACTCATCTTCCCCACAACGCCGAAAAGAATTCCGTAAACTATGTAGGCACTCACGACAATAACACTATCCTCGGATGGCTGTGGGAGGCAAGCGAGGACGAGAGACGCTTTGCGCTTGATTACTGCCATTTCAGCGGCGATAACTGGGGCGAGGGCGGCTACCGTTCAAAGTCGTGCAGAGCGATAACCGAGGCGGTATGGCAAAGCGCATCAAACGTTGCAATCATTACGCTTCAGGATATGTGCGGCTTTGGCTCTGACGCGAGAATGAACATTCCCGGAGTCGGCGAAAAGAACTGGCGCTTCCGCACAACGAAAGAGACGATTGACAGCATTGACGCGGATTATTTCAAACACATAAATTCGCTTTACAGACGAATGTACCCCGCATTTGACAGAAGTAAAAAAGCAATTCAGGATTAATCCTGAATTGCTTTTTCCTTTACGCCTCAAGGTCTTCAGCGTCGGGAGGGAAGAATTCGTCAACGGGGAATTCAATATTCTGAAAGCTTTCGCACGGGCTCTGGGTTGAGCAGTCGCACTCTCTTTCGGGCACGCAGAAATCAATTGCGGGCATAAGAAGCTGTACGTCGCGGGAGAGCTGAATAATTGAAAACAGACCGAGAGTAACAAGAACCGCCTTTTGCGGATTCTGGGGGAAGCGTGAATTACCGAGCACGTTTCTGATTGAGTCGGGGAAATTTGTGCAGCAATGGTGACGGCAGTGACAAACCTCAACAACATCTGTGTCAAGAACAACGGGGTCAACCGCCTGAACCTTTGCAACGGGGTTAGTATACTTCGGCGCCTCGGGGCAGTCTGAGCGGCGCTGGTCGGCGGGAGAGGAGAAAATTTTAACCTTTCCTTCCGAGCCGTAAAGGATACATTTTTTCTCAAAATTTGCGTAGCCGATAGCTACTCTCGGCATAGCACCGGGAGACGAATAAGTATCAAATCTGAGACGGAAATAAAAGTTTACTGTAACGCTGTAATAGCCGCGGTTAAACGGAACCTCGTCAACGTCAATGCTCACGGCGGAGATGTCGCAATCTCTTGTTCTTACTGAATCTGCATTGTCAATAAGCGCCTGTGATTCATCGTTAAAAGTTACTCTGAGATTTTCAAGACAGTCCTTGCTTACGCACGAATCGTAGATACGCTTTGTATCAACGCAGACATTGCCGTTGATACGGGTTGCGTTATCCTGAATCGGAAAATCGTTCATAAAAAAACTCCTTCACAGTTATTCTGAAGTTAAACTTCAATACATACTATGAAGGAGTTTTATTTGTGTGATAGATTATTCCTTTTCAAGACGGGCAAATTTTGCCATCATTTTTTTGGTTCCCGCCTTGTCAAAGGCAACCTCCATAAGAACGTCGTTACCCATTGGAGTAAGGCTGAGAATTACGCCCGTGCCGAAGGTTTTATGTTTAACGGTATCGCCCTCTTTGTAGTCTGTAACATTGTTAGCCTGCGCCTGGACCTGACCGAATTTCTGAGCCGCAGAGCTTGATTTTGTGTAATCCCTTCCGACCTTGACAGAGTTTGAATACTTTGAGTTTCGGTTGAGATTTCCGAAGCCGTAGGAATAGTCGCCGTTAGACGACGAGCCGCGTTTAAACGGATTTTCGTATGCCTTAACCGTTCTGTCCTCGGTGATATCCTCTGGGATTTCCCTTACGAAGCGCGAGAGCATATTCCTGTTTGTTGAGCCGTAAAGCATACGCTGTCTTGCGTTGATAAGGTATAGCTTTTCCTTAGCCCTTGTAATACCGACATAGGCAAGGCGACGCTCCTCTTCAAGCTCCTCTTCGCTGTAAAGGCTCTGGTTTCCCGGGAAGATTCCCTCCTCCATTCCCGGAATGAAAACAACGGGAAATTCAAGTCCTTTAGCGGAGTGAAGAGTCATAAGCACAACGCAGTCGTCATCCTCGTTATAGGAATCAATATCGCTTACAAGAGCGACGTCCTCAAGAAAATCGGTAAGTGAGAATTCGTCATCCTCTTCCTCATATTTGATAAGCATTGAGGAAAGCTCCTGAACGTTGTTTTTTCTGTCCTCAGCCTTTTGCGGGTCCTCTTCCTCAAGATATTCAAAATACCTTGTTTCGTTAAGGATTTCAACGAGCAGCTCGCTGATTTTCATACCCTCGTCAAGACACGCCTGAAAATGCTTAATCATATTACAGAACTCGCCGAGCTTTTTAGCCGAGCGCGCTGTTTTTGCAAATTCTTCCGCGCTTTCACAGACCTCAAACGCAGTCATACCGTTTACTGCGGCGATTTCAAGAATGTAGCTGAACATAGTGTCGCCGATTCCGCGCTTGGGTGTATTGATAATACGCTGAAGCCTTACGTTGTCGGCAGTGTTATTAATTACTGCAAAATATGAAACTATGTCTTTGATTTCCTTTCGGTCAAAGAAACGGTTGCCGCCGATAATTTTATAAGACACGCCCGACTTTGCAAGCATAATTTCTATATTTCTTGACTGCGCGTTCATACGGTACAAAACGGCGTGGTCCTTATACGCAAGCCCGTTTGCAACATTTGAATTGATTTCGTCAACTATAAACTGCGCCTCGTCCATTTCGCTTTTTGCGGTGTATAAAACGACCTTGTCGCCCTCCTTGCCCGCATACGAGCGAAGGTGTTTATCGGCAAGACGTGTTGTGTTGTTGGCTATTACGGAGTTTGCTGCGTCAAGAATATTCTGTTTTGAGCGGTAGTTTTCAGCAAGCTCAAGCTGAATTACCTTTAAGCCCTCGTCCTCGTAGCGCTCTCTGAAACGCATAATATTTTCAATTGTTGCACCCCTGAAACGGTAGATGCTCTGGTCGTCGTCGCCGACTACGCAGATGTTATGATAGCCTCCCGCAAGAAGATATGTAAGAACATATTGGGCATAGCTTGTATCCTGGTACTCGTCTACTATAACATATTTAAACTGACGCTGATACTGCTCAAGCACATCCCCGTTTTCCTTAAAGAGTCTGACGGTATTGTAAATCATATCGTCAAAATCCATTGCGTCCGCCTTGTGGAGTTCTTTTTGATATTCAGCGTAGCACTGGGCTATTTTCGCCTTTCTGAAATCGTTCTGATTAGTCGCCCTGTACTCCTCGGGAGATATAAGACTGTCCTTTGCAAAACTGATTTCCGAAAGAATTGCGCGGTGGTTGAGGAATTTATCCTCTACGCCGAGCGCCTTTTGTACGCGCTTCATAACGCGGCGCTGGTCATCGGTATCATAAATTGTAAAATGGTTTGAATAGCCGAGTCTTTCACCGTATCTTCTGAGAATACGCCCGCACATTGAGTGAAATGTATGAGCCCATATGTCGTTGGCGTCGCTTCCGATTGCGCCCTCAAGTCTTTCCTTAAGCTCGCCCGCCGCCTTGTTTGTAAAGGTTATGGCAAGCACCTGCCAGGGAAGCGCGTAGCCGTCGGCAATAATGTGCTCAATACGTTTAACGATAGTCGCCGTTTTGCCCGTGCCCGCGCCTGCTACAACAAGAACGGGGCCGTCGACTGTGTCTATTACCCTTTGCTGCTGTATATTCGGTTTTACCGCGTCTTTGTTATTCATATAAAAATCCTTTATCAGTATAATATCGGGAGGGCGCAAAGTCCCTCCCCGTCAGTTTTTTTATCCGAGCAGTGTTAAAAGAATACCTGCAGCAACCGCAGAGCCGATAACGCCCGAAACGTTAGGTCCCATTGCGTGCATAAGAAGGAAGTTTGAGGGGTTTTCCTCCTGACCTACCTTCTGACTTACACGCGCCGCCATAGGCACTGCCGACACACCTGCCGAGCCGATAAGCGGGTTAACCTTGCCCTTTGTAACAACGTACATAAGCTTTCCGAAAAGCGTTCCGCCGATAGTACCGAAGGCAAAGGCAACAAGTCCGAGAACAACAATCAGCACAGTTTTAAGATTGAGGAAAGACTGCGCCGAGGTTGTTGCGCCAACGGAAATTCCGAGCAGAATTGTAACTATATTCATAAGCTCGTTTTGTGCCGCTTTTGCAATACGCTCTGTCTGTCCGCTCTCTTTGAGAAGATTTCCGAGCATAAGCATACCCACAAGGGAAGCCGCGTCGGGAAGCAGGAGCGACACAATAACGGTTACCATTATCGGAAAAATTATCTTTACCCTCTTTGATACGGGGCGAAGATTTTCCATAACAACCGCTCTTTCCTTTTTTGTTGTAAGCGCTCTCATAATAGGCGGCTGAATTACGGGAACAAGCGCCATATACGAATACGCAGCAACGGCGATTGTACCGAGCATTGCGGGAGCAAGCTTTGAGGTTACGAATATCGCCGTAGGTCCGTCAGCGCCGCCGATAATAGCAATTGAGCCCGCCTCCTGCGGTGTAAACGCAAGGTCAAGGTGAAGAAGCGAGCCTATGCTGTCGCCAAGACCGATGGCAATAACATAAGCGGCAAAAATACCGAGCTGAGCCGCCGCACCGAGAATAAACGAGCTCGGACGTGCTATAAGCGACGTAAAGTCAGTCATAGCGCCGATTCCGAGGAAAATAAGCGGAGGATAAATTCCCGCTTTTACGCCGAAATAAAGGAAGTCCATAAGCCCGGGGGTTGCAGAAATCCACTTCCCCGTTTCCTCATTTAAAACTCTGTTGTGCGCCACAAGCTCAATAAAGCCGTGAAGGTCGTGATACTGTACGGCGAGGTTTGCCCCGGGAAGATTTGCAAGAAGCATACCGAAGGCAATCGGTATCATAAGAAGGGGCTCAAAGCCCTTTTTAATTCCGAGGTAGAGAAACACGAATGAGAATAGAATCATTACAAGATTCTTCCAGCCCTCTGCCGTAAAGAAGAATGCGTAGCCGCTATTAAGAATTATGTTCTTAATAACTTCCCATACGCCGTTTAAAATTTCCATAAATATCTCCGTTAAAATGGTTTTGTGTTCTGAATTGTTGCAGCCTGCGCCCATACATTCTGACGGGCGGGCGAGCTTTTACGCCTTACAGACGTTATTTTTACGTCCTTGCCCTCGTAGGCGTATATTGCGGCGGCAATAACCGCTACTGTTTCGTTTGACACTCCGCTTTCAATAATCGGAGGCGGAGGAGGTATATTTGAAACCTTTTTAATCTCGGGAGGAGCAGGCAGCTTTGATGTGCTTTTTTTTGCGTTCTTTTGGCGTGCTTTTTCTTCCGCACGGGCTGTAAGCTTTCCGAAAAGTGAGAATATCAAAATCAAAAGCGCAAGCGTTGCAAGAACTATTCCGAGCCCTGCTATAACAACAGTAAGCGTAAATTCAAGCGAGCCGTCGGGCGTGAGCCCCGCCGCAGCCAGATATATATTCACTACGTTTCCTCCTTATATTTAATCCTTTGATATTATAAAGCATTGAGCCGTTTTTTTCAACTGTATAACGCTTACTTTTTTATAGTTTGTCAATTTGCATAAAAAGTATTGATTTATTTTTAAAATAGGGTATAATAATGATAGATGATTATAAGATTCACGGAGGTGTATATTTATGTTAAGTAAGGAAGCGATGATTATTGCAATTCTGGTTGCGCTCCTTCTGCTTTGGGCAACCGAAACTCTCGGTATGAGAAGAACCTCTACCCTGCTTGGCGGAATTATTGACCTCGGCTTTGCACTCATCCGTTAGCAAGACAAAAGAATTAAAGCTCTCTGATACATTCAGAGAGCTTTTGTTATTCTGCTTATTATTCTGCGCTTTTTGTTATTTTTAGGTCGGGCGATTTGTCTGAGGCGTATTTAATTACGTTATAGCCCTTGTTAAAGCTTACCGTTGCTGCGCCGATTGAATTAATCGGATAATCCGTACCGTTAACGTTAATCGCGTTTTCAATTTCAGTTGAAGTAATACTGTATTCGCCCTCGTCGGGAGAATATGCAAAGTATTCCTGCACCGTTTTATCGGTGTTTTCTTTATTTTTAAGAAGATATACGCTTTCAACCGTATCGGCGCCCGATACAACAAGCCAGTCAAATTCGGGAAGAGGCTCCTCAGACACAAGCTCAAGCGTATGCTTACCCTTTTCAAGCTTAACCGTTTTGCTGACGCTCGCACTTTTTTCGCTGACAAAGGTTTCCGCGCTTGTAAGCTCCTTGCCGTCGCAATGAATCTCAAAATAAGACTCAAGCTTGCTGTTTTTCATTATGAAATCAAGGCAGTATGCTCCGCTTTCACCGATGTTTATCTCAGCCTTATTTTCCGAAAGCGCGTATCTTACGGGCGGATTTTCCTCCTCGTAAGCGGGAGCCGCAGACTTGTCCGCTTCACAGATTTCAATATGGTAAGTATTGAGCTTATCAAGCGAATCAAGCTTGATTTCAAGCTTATCGGCGGCGCTCGCCGTATAGTTTCTTAAAACAACGGGAAGCACCGTTTCGCCCGCGTCACCCTTGTTTACAGCCTCTTCAATCCGTATCTCAAGCGTTTTTCCCGCAAGCTTGGTTTTGCCGAAGCCGTAGAGAACTACGCTTGCGCTTTTGTTACCGCCGAGGCAGATAATGTCAATTTCACTCTGCTCCTTATTCATTGAAGCAACGCCTCTGAAACCGCCGAAATCAAAGTCTTTCAGCGCTTTGAGGTAGCTTTTGAAGTCATAGCCCGTAAGGTCAAAATGAAGCGTTTTAAGCGCTTTTTCATTTGAATCAAGACACCACTTTGAAGTCCAGTACTGAGAGGTTAAAGCGCCGCTCATAGTATCAAGCTTTTCCTGAGTGTCCGCCTCGGGTGAAATAAGCTGAGCACAGCTTGTTTTTATATCCCCTTCGCTTCTTGTCAAATCAACGTAGAGGGAGGGCTGCGCCTTTTTATAAAACGCGCCTGCAATCGTTGCCGCCGCGGCGAAAACAATTACAAGAAGCACAATAAGTGCCGTTAGTATCTTTTTCATAGTAATCAGCTTTTAATATAACAAAGACGAAGCGCCTTGTTCTCCACTTTAAAATCAAGCTCGGAATAGTTGAAGTTTTCGCCGTCGCAGTTTCCGAGAAGCGGCGAGCCGTCCTCCATCCAGAACTTTCCGCATTTAACCATACCGTTTTTCATCTGATTCGGGAACACACTGTCGTTAGCGTCGCCTGTGGAATACTTGCCTATCATAGGTACGGCTTCCTTAAGGCTGAGTCCGTTTACAAGGGCAAAATCTGCCATTCCGTCGTCAAGAACAGCGTCAGGTGCGGGACAGAAGCCGCCACCGTAATAGCTTGCGTTACACACAGCGAAGAGAGCAAAATCCTTGTTTACCTCTCTGTATTGGAACTCCTCGCCCGTTTCCTTATCCACACAGGTAATATCAAAGCTGATATTATAGTGAAGCGGCTTTGCAAGAACGGGAAGAATTGCAAGGTTGTACGCCTGATGGCCTAAAAACGGAGCCTTTGCCGCAAGCTTTCTTCCGATTGTTTCAACAATTGTATCAAGCCCGAAAGACATTACGTTAATACATTTTTCGCCGTTATAGTCAATAAGGTCAATCGGCTTTACGTCGTATTTAAGCTTTCCGTTATAAAGACCGAACGCCTTGATAACGTTTTCAACGTTGATTTTCTTTGCGCCGTAAATCTTTTTTGCAAAGTCATTGCCCGTTCCGAGAGGGAGAATCATAAGCGGAGTTTCGGTATTTGCAAGACCGTTTGCACATTCGTGAACGGTACCGTCGCCGCCGCAGGATACAACTACGCATTCACTGCCGTATTTTGCGGCATAGTCTGCGGCGATGTCCTTTGCGTGTCCGCTGTACTGAGTTTCCTCAATAATCATCTCGTCGTCTATCATACGGAAGGTAGACTGAATTCTTGAAATAATTTTTTCTTTGTTCTTATTTCCCGCAATGGGATTCATAATAAATACATATTTCACGTTTCTTTTCCCCCTGCCTATATTACCTGATAGCCGCCTACGGGTCGGATTATAAGCACATGGCATGTTCCTTTGCCAAATACGGCTTCAACAGTCCTTTTATAATCGTCAAGCATATCGTTTGGAACAAACGCCTGAACGGTTCCTGCAAATCCGCCGCCGTGTACTCTCCAAGCACCTTTGCCCTTAAGCAGCTCTGCGCTTATTGCAAGAGCAAGAGATATTTTCTGCTCAGTCGGGTTTTTAGGGGTATACACGTTCTGATTAAGCATATATGAGGAGAAGCCCGATTCAAGAATTATTTCCTTGAATGCCTCAAAATTTCCGCTCTCAAGCGCCTCAACAGCGTTATCTACACGATTGTTTTCGTTGTAAAAATGAATGGCTCTGAGAAGCGCGCGGTCATTAACCTTTGATGTGAGCTCAGGAATTGCGGCAAAGAAGGTTTCGTAGTCAATTTCGCGAAGAACACTTTTTCCGAGCGCCTTTGCAACAGACTCCATCTCTTCTCTTACAGCGGCATAATCATCTGTTAAATCGCTGTGGCTTCCGCCCGTGTCAACAATACAAAGCGAATGTCCGGAGGAGGCGAAATCAAAATCCACCTTTTTAATTACAGGCTCGCTTGTTGATTTAAAATCAATTGTAACAAAGGTACCTACTGACGAAGCCATCTGGTCAAGAAGTCCGCAGGGCTTACCGAAGAATACGTTTTCGCTGTACTGAGCAACCTTTGCTATATCAACGGCACTGATTTTTCCGCCGTTAAACATATACGAAAATACAGAGCCGATTAACACCTCAAAAGCCGCTGACGAAGAAAGACCCGAGCCTCCCATTACGTCACTCATAGTATATGCGTCAAAGCCCGAAACTTCGTAGCCGAGATTTTTTATTCCGGCGGCAACTCCCTGAACGAGCGAGGTTGAATCGCCGTAATTCTCCTCTTTTGCCTCAAGGTCCGAGAGGTCAACGACATTCATTCTGTGCCCCTTTGATTTTACACGAACGGTGTTGTCGTCATTCTTGCTGACAATTGCGATTGCGTCAAGATTTATTGCTGCGGCAAGCACCTTTCCGTTATTGTGGTCTGTATGGTTTCCGCAAACCTCTGTTCTTCCCGGTGCAGACATAATGCTTATGTCTCTGTCGTGTCCGAAAAGCTCAGCGAAATCGCTTATTGCCTCAATATATCTCGGCTTCTGCGCCTTAACAGCACTGTCGGTTACATAAACCGCCTTTAAGTTTGAATCAAACTTTCCCTCTTCAATAGCTTTAATTAAGTCCTTTGCTATCATAAATATGTCCGTTGCCTTTCTGCCACAAAAATGGTATTGAGCGGTACGCTTTGTGGCACGCGCACCTTATATTATATAAAATTCAATTTATAATACGATTTTATATTTTTCTCTGTCACTGTACATAAGAAGCGTCTGGTTCATCTGTCTTGATTTAACGCCGTAGAATACGTTGAAAATCAGACTTGTTATTCCCGAAAACGCAACAACTACGATGAGAGGCACAATAAACTTTGTTGAAAACGGATTTGTGTACGCCGCACCGAGCGTTGTATAGATATAAAGCCTCGGCGCAAAGCCTATAAGCGACAGCACGAGGTAGTAAACATAGTCATACCTCAGCGAGCCGTAATACTTTGAAACCATACTCAGCGAGATTGCGGGAATAAGCCTTGTAACCGTTAAAACATAGGGATTTCCGTTTCCCTTAAATTTTATCCAGTCGCGGATAAAATGCATTTTCTTTATGCCGAGAATAATCTCTGTCCAGCCGCCGCCGATAAAGATTCCCTCAACATATTTTACCGTAAAGAAGAACGCGCAGAAAACAATGTTTATAAGAATAGCCTGGTCCATCGGGAACACCATACCCGAAATTGCCACAAGCATACCCATAGGAATAGGAAGCTGACATTTTGCAATATACAGTGCAAAAATACAAATCAGTATTTCCCTGCTTGTATCAAGCCTTGCAACCGCGTTATCAATTCGCTGAAGCCAGTTTATAATTGTGTAAAACCTTGTTTCAAGCGTTTCTCTGTTAAACAAAACGATAATAAGAAATGCAATTAGCACAGTTGTAACAAGCATTATTACAAACGATATGAAGTTTGTTCTATGGCGCTTTGCCTGTTTCATACGCCATACCTCCGTTTAATCATTCAGAAACTATGCTTCCTTAATCTCTTCAAAATTTCCTAAGAATTTAAATTCGGGAAGCTCGTCGTGGAGCGCACAAAGCAAATCAAGAGTTGACTCATCGCGCACAGAGCCGAGCACATCCGCGTAAAAAATATAGTCAAACTTTCCGTTGGGCACGGGACGCGATTCAAGCTTTGTAAGGTTGAGCCCCGCCATAGAAAAACGGCCGAGAACTCTGTAAAGCGAGCCCGTTGTATGCGGCGCTGAAAAAATCAGCGATATTTTATTCGCCCTTTCTGAAATTGCGAGCTTCTTAGATATTACTATGAAACGCGTTGTGTTATTAGTCACATTCTGAACGTTTCTTCTTAAAATTTTTAAGCCGTATTTCTTTGCCGCTCTTTCAGAGCAGATACAAGCAATTCTGTTATTTTTAGATTCGCTGACAAATTTTGCGGCAGCGGCTGTATTCGTTGAGTTAACACCCGTAATACCGAAGCTTTTAAGAAAGCTGCTGCACTGCGAGAGCGCCTGCGGGTGTGAATACGCCTCATCAATACTCTCAAACCTTGTATCAGCCTTTGCGGCAAGACAGTGAGAAACCTTTAAATCGTATGCGCCAACAACGTAAAAACGGTACTTCATAATTAAATCGTACGATTCGTGCACCGAGCCCGCCGTTGAGTTTTCAACGGGGATAACGCCAAAGCGAGCCTTGTTTTTATTTACCGCCTCAAAGACGTCCTCAAACTGTCTGTGGTAATCAATCGGCGAGGTAGGAAAAAGCTTTTCTGCCGTTATTGAGCTGTAAGCTCCCTCCACGCCCTGACACGCAACGGGCACTCCGCTCGCTGTAAGAAAGCTGTCGTTTTCAGCGTTTTCAACGGCTACTCTCAGCTCCTCACCGCCGCCGATGATTTTATGCTGAATAGCCCTTGACGCATCCATAGCCGCAGAGAAAACAGTTTTTACGGAATTGGCGTGTTCGCCGCTTTTTTTCTCTACATCCTCAAGAATTTCCTGTTCGCGCTTTGTATTAAGAACGGGCATATTGTGCTGAATTTTATACTCTGCAACACTTTTTGCTATATCCATTCTTTTTAAAAGAAGAGGGATGAGCTGCTCGTCTATTTCATCTATTTCATTTCTGAGTTCTTTTAATTCGTCCAAAATCCTGTCCTCTTTTTTTCAGAGTTAAATAATACTGTCAAGCAGTACTGTTGCCACAGCCGCTTCAACAACAGGTACTGCGCGCGGCACGATACAAGGGTCATGCCTGCCCTTTATTTCTATCGTTTCATTTTCAAGCGTTTTAAGGTTAACGCTCTTCTGAGGCTTTGATATTGACGGGGTGGGCTTAATTGCAACGCTAAGAACAATCGGTGCGCCGTTTGAGATACCGCCGAGAATTCCGCCGTTGTTATTTGAAAGAAGGCTTATTTTTCCGTCCTTAACTTCATAGCCGTCGTTAACATCTGAAGCGCACTTTGAAGCGAAGCCGAAGCCGAGACCGAATTCAACGCCCTTTACTGCGGGAATTGCAAAAAGAAGTGACGACAGGCTGCTCTCAAGCGTGTCAAACATATTACCGCCGATTCCTGCGGGAATGCCAACTGCAGCGCACTCAATTACGCCGCCTACGCTGTCGCCCTCACACCTGTACTTTTCAATTTCACTTCTCATTTTAACCTCGTTTTCGCTGTTTATAAGCGGGAACGCCTTTGAAGTGATTTCACAAAGCTGATATTTATCTATATTGTTATAATCAAATGCCTCGTCGTTTACAGCGCCGATTTTCTTAATATGAGCGCCTACATAAATTCCCCTTGTTTCAAGCAGCTGTTTTGCAACAGCGCCCGCAAAAACAAGCGGAGCGGTAAGCCTTCCGCTGAAGTGTCCGCCGCCTCTTATATCATTATTTCCGCCGTATTTAACATACGCGGTGTAGTCGGAATGAGACGGACGCGGTACGGTCATTACATTTTCATAGTCGCCGCTTTTAACGTTAGTATTTTCAATTATCATAGCAAGCGGAGCGCCCGTTGTTTTACCGCCGAGAAGCCCTGAAATGATATGTGGCTCATCCTTTTCCTTACGCGGAGTTGAAGCGATATCGTTACCGGGAGCGCGGCGCTTCATTTCTTTTTTTATTTTTTCAAAATCAATTTCATAGCCTGCAGGAAGCCCGTCAATAACACAACCTATAGCTTCACCGTGGCTCTCGCCGAAAACAGAGATTTTTATTTTATTACCTGTCACTGATGACATCTGCCGCACCTCCAAGTAAGTTGTAATCCTCAAAGAAATCGGGGTATGATTTGTTAATGCTCATAGCGTCGCTTATTTCACTTTCACCGTCTGCACACAATGCCGCTATGCTGAACGCCATTACAATTCTGTGGTCGTTAAAGCCGCAAAGTGAAGCTCCTTTTGCCCTGCCGCCCTCAATGAGCATTCCGTCGGGCGTTTCCTTTGCGTTTATACCCATTTTTCTGAGATTGGTAACTACGCTTTCAAGTCTGTCTGATTCCTTGATTCTGAGCCTTTCAGCGCCTGTTATAACCGTTTTACCCTTAGCGTACATTGCCGCAACCGCAAGAGCGGGGACAGTGTCGGGTATGTCGCTGACATTTATTTGTGCGCCTTTAAGCACCGACCTTTTAACCCTCAGCGAAGAGCGCTTAACCTCTATATCGGCGCCGAGAGCTTTAAGAATATTTACAATCTCTTTGTCGCCCTGGGTTGAATTCATATCAAGCCCTTTTAATGTTACATCGCCGCTCAAAGCCCCTCCTACAAGGAAGAACGCCGCCTGCGACCAGTCGCCCTCTACTTTATAATCTCGTTTTTTATAAAGCTGATTTCCTTTAATAAAATAGCCGTTTTCGGTTTCTTCGGCAATAACGCCGTAATCGCTCATAACCTTAAGCGTCATATCGGCATAAGGCTTTGACTGAAGGGGCGAGGTCAGAATTATTTCGCTGTCGCCCGAAAGCAGAGGAAGGGCAAGAAGCAGTCCCGTAATATACTGAGACGAAATATGCCCCGCAACCTCATATTTCCCTGCTTTTAACTGACCTCTTATTTTAAGCGGCAAAGCGCCGCTGTATTCACATTTTACGCCGTGCTCGGGAAGAAGCCTTAAATACTCGTCAATCGGGCGTTGGGGAAGCTTGCCCGAGCCGACAAAGCTTACGTTTTTTCCGAGCGCCGCCGCAACGGGTATCATAAACCTGAGCGTTGAGCCCGATTCAATACAGTCAATAACGTCATAACCGTTTCTCAGGGCATTCAGCGCGTTTCCCGTTGCTTTCATATCGTCCGACGGAATAATTCCGTCAACCGAGCCGCCGCCCGCAAGAAACTTACAAATAAGCGCTCTGTGGGCTGCAGACTTTGACGGCGGCAACGTTACACTCCCGCTGAGTGCGGATGGTTTAAGTTTTACAACAGACATAATTATATACCGAACAGCGATGGGATTTTTTCGTTTTCAACAGGTTTTATATAGCCCTCGCCGATGTCTTTAATAAAAATAAATTTGATTGATGTACCTGTTCTTTTTTTGTCGGCGCTCATAGCCGAAACTATGTCGCTGAGCGAATTTGCGTCGCTGAGCGGTAGAGAATACTTTTTAAGAACGGTTTTGATTTTTTCGGCGCAGCCCTTTTCGGTAAGTCCGTTTTTCTCACCGGCTTCACTGATTAAAACCATACCTATTCCGACTGCTTCGCCGTGGGTAATGTCCTTAAAGGCGTGAAGCTTTTCAACGGCGTGACCTGCCGTATGGCCGAAATTGAGAAGCGCTCTTTCGCCGTGCTCCTTTTCGTCGCGCTCAACAACCTGCGCTTTGAGCGATACGCACTCATAGATTATATCTTCAATACGTTCTTTTCCGTTTTGATTCTCAATAAGCTCAAACAGCGCTCTGCTTTTAATACAGCCCATTTTTATAGCTTCCGCCATACCGTCGTTGAAAAAACGCTCGGGTAGTGTTACAAGCGTGTCTGCGTCAATCAGCACAAGCGAGGGTTGATGGAAAGCGCCGCAGAGGTTTTTACCCTGAGGCAAATCAACCGCCGTTTTTCCGCCTACCGAGGAATCAACCTGCGCAAGAAGAGAGGTGGGGAGCTGAACAAAGTCTATGCCCCTGAGATATACTGAAGCGGCAAAGCCCGCCATATCTCCCGTTACGCCGCCTCCAAGAGCAACAACAAGGTCGTTTCTTGTAAGCCCGTTTTCAGCGAGAAATTCAACAATGCTGATAGCCGTTGCGGTAGTTTTTGACTCCTCGCCCGCAGGGAACACGTAGCTGTAAACCGTAAATCCCTCGTTTTCAAGCTGTGATTTTACCGTATCGCCATAGAGCGGATAGACATTTGAATCGCTTACAATACAGACTTTTTTAGCGACTGTCACTTTTTTAATATATTTTGAGCAGGAGGAGAGTATTCCCTTTTCAATAAGGATTTCATATCCCTTTCCCGCGTTTACCTTTAAGCTTCTCATTATCCGATTTCCTCTTTAATGCGGTTACCCTCTTTCATAAGGGCAGTGAGTGCCTCACCGTCGCCGTTTACAATGTTGTACTTAAACTTCATAAGGTTTGATACAAGGTCGTCAATTTCGCGCACGAGAGGCTCCTTGTTGTCAAGGAAAAGCTCTGTCCACATTTCAGCATTGATTCGCGCAACACGGGAAACATCCCTGTAAGAGCCTGCCGAATAGCCTGCGTGCATTGGTGCGAGTGGTGAGAGCACATACGAGCAGGCGAGCACGTGGGCAATCTGAGACGTAAAGGCTATCATCTCATCGTGGTGCTCGGGAGTTGTTACAACTGTTCTTGCAAAGCCCATATCCTGAGCAAGCCCAACAAGCGCGTCAGTCTTATTGCGAGGCGTTCCCTCCTGTGGTGTACAGATAAAGCTTGCGTTATCAAAAAGATTATCAAGCGAGTTATCGTAGCCCGAAACCTCACGGCCTGCCATAGGATGAGCGCCGATAAAATAGAAATTGAGATTTTCCTGCGCCTCCATCTCTTTACAGATTTTAGTTTTTATACCGCAGGAATCGGTAACTATACTGTCCTTTTTAAATTCATCCTTGTGCTCAAGGATAAACGGAACAATCGCTTCGGGGTAGAAGTTAACAAAGGTTACGTCTGCCTGCGGTATAAGCTCTTCAAGGCTTCCGCTTTTGTCAATAGTGCCGTCTCGAAGCGCCTTTTCGGTTACAGACGGCGTTCTGTTCCAGCCGAGCACAGTGTGGTTTGTGTTCTTTTTAAGTGTTTTGGCAAGGCTTGCACCTATTAAGCCGAGTCCGCAAATTAAAACATTCATTATTTTTACCGCCATTGTACATAGTTTGTCAGTATATATAATAATATATAATTTTTAATATGTCAAATTATAAGAGGCACATACGGTAATTTTTAATAATTTGTTTATAGGTAACAATCTGTATTTCTACACAAAAAAGGCAGAGCCGAAGCTCTGCCTTTGTCGTTTTAGCCTTGTGCAAAATAACCTTTTGCACCTGTACTTCCCGAATCTCCGTCCGGATCAAAATCTTCACCGTCGTGAAGGTCCGTCGGACCGCTTGTGAACACGTTACTGTTCATTCTGTAACGTATTACGTCAAGCTCGGGTGATTCATAATTTTTTGTCATCGGGCACCTCCAAAGTTAGAAAGTAAATGTTGAAGGTGTAATCTCTTCGGAATAAGCTGTGTAAAGCTGTCCGCCGATTTTGTAGTTTACGTAAGTTCTGTACTTGATGTCAAGCGTTGTACCCTGAGGATACTTACTTGCCTTAGTACCAAAATTAAGAGCAAACTGGTAACCTGTGTTTCCTGCAATTCCGAGGTCTTCGTTGCCGAAACGTCTTGTGAGGTTAGAGTCGCTAATCTTAACTCTTGTTACATAGTCATTACCTACGTTGTTGATGTTAAGAGCTGCATTCTGAACTGTTGAGCGCTCAGCAGCTGTAGCATTCTTCTTATAGCTGAAGATGAAGCCTGTTTCAATAAACTGAGCTCCTGAAGGTACTACAGTTGTTGTACCTCTGAAT
>CAMNAP010000024.1 GCA_946531445.1 uncultured Clostridia bacterium | reverse complement strand
ATGGCAGGATACAGAATTGACAGAATTACAGAAGACATTAAGCGTGAGCTTATCCACATTCTGCGCGAGGTAAAAGACCCGCGCGTTTCGGATATGCTTACGGTTGTAAAGGTCGAGGTGAGTAATGATTTAAGCTACTGCAAGGTTTATGTAAGCGCAGTAGAGGGAATTGAAAAGGCTAAGGAGTCTGTTAAAGGGCTGAAAAGCGCCGGCGGTTTTATCCGCCACAGACTCGGCGAGTCGTTAAGACTCCGCAAGGTTCCCGAGCTTAAATTCATTGCCGATGATTCAATTGAAAAGGGCTTTGAGCTCTTTGACAAATTAAAAAACATTCAGTATTCAGAGGATGAAAATGAAGAGAATTAATGTTGAAAAATGTGCGCATATGCTTAAGAAAGAGGACAATATCCTCATTCTTACCCATGCCCACCCTGACGGCGACACCTTAGGCTGCGCCTTCGGGCTTTGCAGAGCGCTGCATAAAATCGGCAAAAAGGCAAGAGTTATCTGCGCCGATGAAATTCCCGCTAAGTATTCATACCTTTTCAAAGGTGTTGAAAAACAGGAATTTAATGAGGAATACATCGTTGCCGTTGACGTTGCAACCGAAAACCTCCTCGGTGCGCTTGAGAAGGATTACGCAGGGAAGATAAATCTTTGCATTGACCACCACCCGAGTAATACGGGTTATGCCCAAAACCTTCTTCTTGTCGCTGACGCAGCGGCTGCCGCTGAAACCGTTTTCAAGGTAATAAAGGCTATGAGAGTCACAATTGACAAACAGATTGCCGATTGCCTTTTTACAGGCATTACTACCGATACGGGCTGCTTCAGATATGCAAGCACAACCTCTAACACATACCGCGCTGCCGCTGAGCTTATAGACCTCGGCGCAGACAACGGAAGAATTAACAGAGCTATGTTTGAAACAAAGGCTAAAACCCTTGTAGCTCTTGAAAGACTTGCAATTGAAAGTATGGAATTCTTCAGCGATGACAGAATCTGTGTAATAACCCTGACTCAGGAAATGTACAAAAAGTCAGGCTCAAATGAGGAAGAAACAGAGGCTGTACCTCCGCTCACACGTCAGCAGGAGGGCGTTGAAATAGGTCTTACTATTAAAGAAAAGACAGACGGAAAATGCAAGTGCTCAATAAGAACTTACGAAAGCGTAGACGCCTCAAAGCTCGCGGGCTTCTTCGGCGGCGGCGGTCATAAGCAGGCGGCTGCCTGCAAGTTTGACTGCGGTACAGAAGAGGCAAAGGCTATGCTTCTTGAAAAGTGCAGGGAGCTTCTTTCAAAATGAGTATAATCTGTATCAATAAGCCCGAGGGCTTAACCTCATTCGGCGTTGTCTCAAAGGTAAAGGGAATAATGAAAATCAAAAAGGCGGGGCACACGGGCACGCTTGACCCTATGGCTACGGGCGTTCTTCCCGTTATGCTCGGCACCTCAACGCGTTTTCTCAATTTCCTGCCCGACAGCGACAAGGGCTACAGAGCTTCGTTTATTCTCGGAAAAACAACCGACACCCTTGATATAACGGGAACGGTTTTAACCGAGAGCGCCGTTAACTGTAGCGGGGACGACGTAAAAAATGCGCTTTCCCCGTTCAGGGGCAAAATAAGTCAGCTCCCGCCTATGTACAGCGCTAAAAGTGTGGACGGCGTCCGCCTTTATGAGCTTGCAAGAAAAGGAATTGAGGTTGAGCGTAAGCCCTGCGAGGTAGAGATTAAAAGCCTTGAATTTGTCGGCAGCGACAACGGCGAATATACAATTGACGTTCTCTGCTCAAAGGGGACTTATATCCGCTCGCTTATTGACGATATAGGAAAAGAACTCGGCTGCGGCGCAGTTATGACAAAGCTTGTGAGAACTAAAGCTATGGGCTTTACTCTTGACGACTGCACAACTCTTGACGAGCTTCAGAAAAGAAAAGACGAAGGCGCAGGCTTTGACGGCTTGCTTATTCCGATAACAAAAATGTTTGAAGAATATCCGCGCACAAATGTGAGCGAGGCCCAGGCAAACCGCTTTTCAAACGGCGGCGCACTTGATATAAACCGAATTAAAAAGCCTTCATCCGAGGGCGAAATATGCACTGTCTTTTCACCCGACGGAAAGTTTTTAGGCCTCGGTATGAATGACAAAAACGAACTCAGGGCAGTTAAGCTGCTGCCTAAAATATGACTATGGATAAAAAAAGAAAAGCTGTTGCGCTCGGCGATTTTGACGGTATGCACCTTGCACATAAAACCGTTATAACAGGCGCCGAGGACGTAACCGTTTACTGTGTAAATAACAGGTTTTCGCTGCTTCAGAAAAGTATTTTTGAAAGGCGCTTTAAAAACGCTGTGTTTGCCGATTTCAGTAAAATTAAAAATATGGACGCCGTTGAGTTTATTGAAAGAATACTTGTTGAACAGCTCGGTGCTGAAACGGTTCTTTGCGGCTATAATTTCCGCTTCGGAAAAGGCGCAATGTGGTCTGCCCTTGATTTGAGAAACTATCTTGAAGAAAAGGGCGTGTGGGTAAGAATTCTTGAACACCTCGACTATGAGGGCGAGCCTATCAGCTCCTCAAGAATCCGCAATGCTGTAAAAAACGGCGATATGGAAAGCGCCAACAGTATGCTCGGCTATAACTTCACTTATGAAAACGAGGTTATAAGCGGTGACAGACGCGGAAGAACTGCAGGCTTCCCTACAGCGAATCAGAAGCTGCCCGACGGACTTGTAGTGCCTAAGTACGGAGTGTATGAGAGCCGTGCGGAAATTGACGGCGTTATGTATAAATCGTTTACAAATATCGGTATCCGCCCAAGCTGGAAGCTTGCTTCACCTATTTCCGAAACCCACATTTTCGGCTTTGACGGCGAGCTTTACGGAAAAACGCTCAGGGTGGAGCTTGTAAGATACTTAAGAGAAGAGAAAACCTTTTCAAATATTGATGAATTGAGGAAACAGCTTATAAATGATAAAAGCAGTATTGTTTGATTTTGACGAAACCCTTCAGGACAGAACTGAGGCGTTCGAGCATTATATGGACGCTTTCTTTTCGCTCTATCTTCCCGACATTAAAGGCGAAGAGCTTGAAAAGAGAAAAGAGGATATGCGCATAACGGGCAACGGCGGCTACGTTGACAGAGTGAAGTGGTACACCGAGCTTTGCAATATGTGGGGCTGGAAGGACGCTCCGCCTGCCGAAGAGCTTGCTCACCATTACGATTACACTTTCGGAAACCATAACGTCGTGTTCCCGAATTCCCCAATCCTCCTCAAAAAGCTCAAGGAGGAGGGCTACATTACGGGCGTAATAACAAACGGTCCCGCCTATCTTCAGAATCATAAAATGCAGCAGAGCGGACTAATGGAGTGGATAGATATGCTGCTTGTAAGCGGCGATATAGGTATTCATAAGCCCGACCCCCGCATTTATGAAATTGCCGCCGAAAAGCTCGGCTTAAAGCCTGAGGAGTGCGTTTATGTCGGCGACCACCCGATTAACGATATTCAGGGTGCGCTCGGCGCGGGAATGAAAGCAATAAGAATGAATTTCGGCTGGTTTTATAATCAGGATTTAAGGGAGGACGTTCCCGTAATTACCGATATTATAGAGGTTGACGAAGTAATTAAAACAATGAACAGGGAATAACTTTATGATTTGTAATACAATTCTTGATGCAATCGGTCATACGCCGATGATAAGACTCAATAAAATGACAGACGAGAATTCCGCGCAGATTCTTGTAAAGTATGAGGGCGTAAATATAGGCGGCTCAATAAAAACGCGTACCGCCTACAATATGCTCAAAAGTGCAAAAAAAGCGGGAAAGATAAATGAGAACTCAATTATCGTTGAGCCCACAAGCGGAAATCAGGGAATAGGAATTGCCCTTGTCGGCGCGGTAATGGGATATAAGGTAAAAATCATTATGCCCGATTCCGTGTCCGAGGAACGCCGCAAGCTCATTAAAAACTACGGCGCAGAGGTCGTTCTTATCCACGATGACGGCGATATCGGAAAATGTATTGCCGACTGTATTAAAACTGCCGAGGATATGGCAAAAGCTGATGAAAATGTATTTATCCCCTCACAGTTTGACAATCCCGACAACCCGAAAGCCCACATCTATTACACTGCAACCGAAATACTTGAGCAGGTCAACGGCGATATAGACGGCTTTTGCAGCGGCGTTGGTACGGGCGGAACTATAAGCGGAATCGGCGAGGTGCTCAAAAGACAGAATCCCGCAATAAAAATATGGGCTGTTGAGCCGTCAAACGCTGCAATTCTCAGCGGCGGCGCTGTAGGAACTCATCTTCAGATGGGCATAGGCGACGGTCTCATTCCCGAAAACTTAAACGTAAATATTTACGACCATATTTGCGTCGTTTCAGACAGTGAAGCAATTGAAACCGCGCGCCGTCTTGCAAGCGAAGAGGGGATTATGTGCGGTATTTCAAGCGGCTCAAACGTTGCCGCCGCAATCAAGCTTGCAAAAAGGCTCGGCAAGGGGAAGACAGTTGTAACCGTTCTTCCCGATACGGGCGAGCGTTATTTCAGTACAGTTTTATTTGATTGATAATTATTAAAGGGCGGCTTGACCGCCCAATTATAATGTAGCTATGCAAAATAAAGAAAAAACAACAATGAGAAAAATAGAGTTTAAACGAACTGAAAGCATTTACCTTATTATCCGCGGTGTTGAGGTCGGCGTTGCGTCAGGCCTTATCTGCGTTTTTTACCGTTTTCTTCTCCAGGTTGCAGAGGACGGACTTTTAAAGGTAATAGACTATGTCAAGGGCTCTCCGCTTAAAATCGCTATATGGTTTGTGCTTCTCGGCTTTATCGGCGTAATAATATCTTATATAAATAAATATGAGCCCGACGCCGCAGGCTCAGGCATACCCCAGACAACGGGTGACGTAAGGGGCTATTTTTCGCTCAATTGGTGGCGCGTTATTATCGCAAAGCTTATAGGCGGAACGCTCTCCGTTTTCGGCGGTCTTTCGCTCGGACGCGAGGGCCCGTCAGTTCAGCTCGGCGGTATGGCCGGCAAGGGCGCCGCAAGGCTCACAAAGTCAGACAGAACAACAGAAATCCGTATGACAAGCTGCGGTGCGGGAGCAGGTATGAGCGCCGCGTTCAACGCCCCCATTGCGGGAACAATGTTTATTTTTGAGGAGATACACCACGGGCTTGACCGCTCAATAATGTGTATGGGAATCGTCTCAACAATCGTTGCCGATTTTATTTCAAAAATCTTCTTCGGTCAGGACACAATCTTCCACTATAACCCCGTTCCTTTTTCTCTTAAGCTCTATCCGCTCGTGATTTTTATGGGCGTAATCTTCGGCGCTTTCGGTGCGTTTTATAACGTGTTTATGGTCGGTGCGCAGAAGTTCTATAAAAAGATTAAATTCATACCCGAACAGGTCAAAATGGCTCTTGTTTTCGTAGTCAGCGGCGCAGTCGGTCTTGTACTGCCCCAAATTCTCTGCGGCGGCCACAGAATGACCTCCCTTTTAATGAAGGATAATCCGAGCTTTAAACTGCTCATTATACTGTTTGTTGCAAAATTCCTTTTCGGCGCGTTCAGCTTTTCTTCAGGCGCTCCGGGCGGTACGCTTTATCCGCTTTGTATTCTGGGCGCTTATCTCGGCGCAATCTGCGGCGATATCTCAATTAATACGCTCGGCATAAGCCCCGATTTAAGGCAGGATTTTGTAATCGCAGGTATGGCGGCGCTCTTTGCTTCAATCGTTCGCGCTCCGCTTACGGGAATTATTCTTGTGTTTGAGCTTACGGGCGATATGAATACTCTTCTTCCGCTTGCAACCGTAAGCCTTACCTCATATGCTGTTGCAAACGTAATAGGAACAGCTCCGTTTTATTCAATTCTCTTTGACAGAGCTCTTGAAAATTCAGATACAACCGACGTTGATGAGAGCGCAGGCGAAAAGGTAATTCAGACCTTTGTTATCCCCGTAGGCAGTAAAATCAGCGGTAAAAAGATATCCGAGGTAGAATGGGGAAAGCATTGCCTCATAGTTTCAATAGACAGAAATGAAACGCCCGTAACCCCAAAGGGCGACACTGTTTTAAAGGAGGGCGACGTTCTCGTAATCCTCATATCTCAGCGCCGCTTCCAGCAGGACCAGACGCGGATTTACAATTTAATCAACGCATAAAAAAATAAGCAGAATGTCTTATGACATTCTGCTTGTTTTTTATTCTTCTTCCTGTGCCTTCGGGTATTCAAGGTCGTCCTTAGTCCAGTCTTTAATAACCTCAAGAAAAGCCTTTGCTTCCTCCTTTGCCTGCGGTAGACTGTGCTCTAAACAGTTTGCGCACTCCTTTGGCGAAGCCTTCGGGATTTTTCCCCAGAATTCCGAAATGTGCTCAAACGCGTCTTTAATAAGTCCGATTGAATAATTGTCCGTCAGCCTTCTTGTAAGAAGATAAAAGCCCGTTCTGCTTCCCATCGGTCCGAAGTAAAGGATACCGTCGGCAAATTCCGTCTTTCTGATATATTCATTGAATATATGCTCAATCGTGTGAATAGCCGAATTAGTAAGATAATCTCCTCTGTTGGGCTCTTTCATACGGATTTCGTATGTCGTAACATCGTCGTCTATCTTGCTGATGTATATTCCTCTTTTAAGAATTTCACGGTCAACCTGAAAGCTCGGTTCGGTTTTCATTATTCTGTTACCTCCATACCTGTTAAAAATGAGATGTTTTTTGTAACCTCGTATCCGCTCTTTTTACCCTCACAAATCTCGTTGAAGCCTCTGATAAGCTCAATTGCGTCGGGCTTAGCCTCTTCAAAAAGCTCCTCAAAGCTCTTTGTGCTGACTGTGTTTGAGTATGGCGAGGTCCACTCTCTGTGTCTTATATTAGCATATTTGTCCGCAATTTCCAAGTCCCTCGGCTTAATTGAAGCTGAAAGCTTGAAATATCCCGAAACGGGGCCGAGCGGAGTTTCAATTATGTGAGCAAGCCTCGTTGCGTTACCCTTTTTGTCAGAAAGTGTAGACTGTAGCTTCGCAGTGTCTGTAATCGCCTTTATTATCTCGCTTTTAGCAACGTCTTTACCGTGGCATTTTAAAAGCGCAAAATGCATAAGCTCCGCTATTTCCTCAAGCTCCGTCTCATCGTCTGTAAACGTCTCGTCGGGGTTGAAGAGTGACGGCGGATAAATCCCGTCTCTGTGGTAAAGAAGATATGTGTCAACCGCGTGCTCAACAACGTTGTGTGCAGCAAGCGGGTGAATCTTTTTGTTTTCTGACGTTATCTGATTTTGAAAAGCGTAAACATACGGGTGACAGTTTCTGTCAAGTGCATAGTGAAGTATAAAGCCGTAAATGTATGATTGTGCAATCTCCTTATGCTTACTGTTCTTAAGATACTCTGCAAACGCCTCAAAAAGCGCGTCGGGCTTGCCTTTGTGAAGAAGCGAGGCTGTACCGAAAAGCGCCTTGTATATCGTTACGGGCGGCCACAGTCTGTGAAACAGGAATATGTCGGGTCCCTGCGTTCCGACTCCCGCAACTCTGTAATTAAGCTTAATGTCAAATTCCTTTTCAATCCTGTCTTTCATCTCTTCAAGAAAGATGTAGTGTGTAGAAAATGCAGGCATTATATTATCTCCTTTATATCGCTTGGAAAATCGCACGTTAAGTGCATTTCCTTATTCGTTATCGGGTGCGTAAAATATATGTCCTTACAGTGAAGCGCCTGTCGTGTAATGCGCCCGTCGGGAACGCCGTACAGCGTGTCGCCTATAAGCGGGTGACCTATATGGCTCAGGTGAACTCTTATCTGGTGAGTCCGTCCCGTTTCAAGCCTAAGCTTTATAAGAGTGTTTCCGTCTTTGCAGCTTATCGGCTCATAGTGTGTAATTGCCCTCTCGCCGTCGGGGTGAACGTGCCTTTTGATTATGCTGTCGCCGCAGCGGGCAATCGGCGCGTCAACCGTACCGCCTTCGGTGATTATTCCGTTTACAAGCGCGTAGTAATCCTTTTGTATTTCCCTTGCAAGCTTTGCTGCAACAAGCTTGTTTTTTCCGACAACAACAAGTCCGCTTGTACCGTTGTCAAGCCTGTAAACCGCGCGGAAAGCTCCGCCCTCGCCAAGGTGATACGCTGCAAAATTCTGAAGCGTGTCGCCTATATGATGCCGGCTCTCGTGTACGGGAATATGCGGCGGCTTGTCAAAAACAATTATGTCCTCGTCCTCATAGACTATATCAATGTCCATTTTAGCGGGAGAGGGCATTTTTCCGCTGTTTTCAATATTGATTGTCAGTACGTCGCCTGTGCGGAGTATGTCAATTGTCCTCGCAAATTCACCGTTCACCGTAATTCCGTTTTCTCTGTTTTTCAGCTCTTTAAGAAGCGCCGATGAAACTCCGAAAGCACGCAGAAAACTGCGAATCCTGACGCCGTCGTTTTCCCTGTCAATTTTAAACTCTATTTTACGCATATATCTAATATATACCTATTATCTCACTTTGTCAAAGCTATTATATAATAATTGATGTTTTATATCATTGACAAAAGTCTATTAACATAATATAATTAAATTACCAAATAAATTTTAAAAGGAGAGGTTCTATGAAAAAAGTTTTAAGTATACTGCTTTCGGCAGTGATGGCTGTCACGGCTATGTCCGCAGTCAGCTTCAACGCTCTTGCTGCAAGAGTCAGCAAAGGTACAATAACGGCTAACGGTGCTTCCGTTAACGTTTCTGTACAGTATGATGACGAAGCGTACTTCACCTTCAAGCCGACCGTTACAGGCAATTATATTTTTGAATCACAAGGAAGCGATGATTCTTTAGGTGTGGTTTATGATTCCAATTGGAATGAAATCAAACGCGATGACGATTCAGGCTCAGGCAGCAGTTTTTTGATTACATTCAGCGCAACAGCAGGACAAACATACTATCTTCTTTATTGCGGTTATGATTATGAATCTGCTGAAGGTACGGTTACTCTTACCAGAGACAATATTAAATCTGTTGAATTTGTTTTTGGTGCCTCCAAAAAAATAGAAGTACAAGAGTACGAAAACGGGGGATGGCAAATCTATAAGAATTCTGCAGGTCAGAATGATTTTTTCTTCTGCTACAATCCGAGCATATACAACCTTTTTAGTAACGGAAATAAGATTATAGTAACATATGACGATTCAACTAAAAAGGAATTTGTTTGCGACGGTGATGAATATTTTGAGGCTGCCGACAGTAGCACAATTGATGAAGGCAGTTTAAGCGTAAGTGATACGAACTACGAAAAACAGTCTAAAAAGCAGTGGGTTCGTGGTAAAAACACTATGTATTACTCATACAGGGGCCGTGATTTCAGCGTTCCCGTAACTGTTGTTGCATCAGATATTAAGAGTGTTTCTTTTGTACCGGTAAAAGCTTTTTCGTATGAAGAATGTACAAACGGCAGTTGGGAATACTACCATAAAAACGGCAAAACTATTCAGTACTATGAATATAGAATTCCCGACCGTATTCGCCAGGTAGGTAATAAGGTTGTTGTAAACTATATTAACGGCAAAAGTGAAACCTATGTTTATAAGCTTTACACGTATACCGATGATGAAGGCTACACTTATGAAGACTTCGACTTTGTATGCGGAAATAAGACATTAAGTTATGATTATTTCTCAAATCAGACAGAAGAAAACCCCTGGACTCCCGAGTCGAATAAGTTTATAGGCATTTCTGTTTCTGGCGCTCCTATGATAAAAGCACCTGTTACAATCAGTCACATCTATGACAGCGGTACTGTTGTTAAGGCTGCAACCTTAACTTCAACAGGCGTTAAGAAGTACACATGTGTTAAGTGTGGCAAAACGATTAATAAGACAACTCCTAAGCTTAAGAAAAACACCTTAAAGGCTAAGGGTAAGACTGTAAGCGCTAAGGCTTCAAAGGCTCAGAAATTTGCCGCTAAAAAGGCTGTTAAGGTTACGAATGCAAAGGGCGCTGTAAGCTACAAAAAGGTAAAGGGCAATAAGAAGATAACTGTTGCTAAAAACGGTAAAATAACCGTTAAGAAGGGCTTAAAGAAGGGCACTTACAAGATTAAGGTTAAAGTTACTGCAGCAGGTAACGGCACTTATGCAGCCGCTTCAAAAACCGTAACAGTTACAATCAAAGTTAAATAATAACTAAAACTGTAAAGGAGCTATCCCGTCAAGAGATAGCTCCTCTTTTTTATTTAATTTTTTCTTTTGCAATTTCAATCTGCCTTTTTACGCTTTCGGGTGACGGTCCGCCCTCAACCTTTCGGTCAAACGTGCATTTTTCAAGGCTGATTGCCTTATAAATTCCTTCGTCAAAAAGGTCGCAAACCGCCTTATATTCCTCAAGCTCAAGCGTTTCAAGCGTTAAGCCCTTATCTATGCAAAGTGCAACAAGCTCGCCCGTCGCCTTATATGCGTCGCGGAAGGGAAGTCCCTTGCCGACAAGATAATCGGCGCAGTCGGTTGCGTTAATAAAGCCCTTAGCCGCCGCTGCACGCATATTATCCTTAAGCACGCTCATTGTTTCAATCATAGGCGTGAACGCCGTAAGACACATTTTAACAGTGTCAAAAGCGTCAAAAATTGCCTCCTTGTCCTCCTGCATATCCTTGTTATAAGCAAGGGGAATGCCCTTCATAACCGTAAGAAGCGTAGTCAAATCGCCGAAAACCCTGCCGCTCTTTCCGCGTACAAGCTCCGCAATATCGGGATTTTTCTTCTGCGGCATAATTGACGAGCCCGTTGAAAACGCGTCGTCAAGCTCAACAAACTTGAATTCCCACGAACACCACATTATGATTTCCTCGCAAAACCGCGAAAGGTGTACCATAATGAGCGACAGCGCCGAGGCAAGCTCTATGCAGAAATCCCTGTCCGATACTCCGTCAAGTGAATTTTGGGTAACGCCGTTAAATTCAAGGAGCTCGGCTGTCATCTGACGGTCAAGCGGATAGGTGGTTCCTGCAAGAGCGCCCGACCCGAGCGGAAGCACGTTCATACGCTCCGCCGCGTCATCAAGCCTGTCTATATCGCGAAGAAGCATTGCCGCATAAGCCATTAGGTGGTGACCGAAGGTAATCGGCTGCGCGCGCTGAAGATGAGTATAACCGGGCATAATCGTCTCGGTGTGCTCCTCTGCCTTGTCACACAAAACGCCAACAAGCGCCTTTAGCTTCTCTTTGATTTCCTTTGTTTCCTTTTTCAGAGTCATTCGTATGTCAAGCGCAACCTGGTCGTTCCTTGAACGCGCGGTGTGAAGCCTCTTTCCCGTCTGACCGAGACGTTGCGTAAGCTCGCCCTCAACAAAAGTGTGAATGTCCTCTGCCTCCATATCAATTTTAAGTGCGCCGCTTTTTATGTCGTTTAGAATACTGTCAAGCTCCGCCGTAATTTTGTCAGCCTCGCTTTTTTCAATTATTCCCGTAGCGCCAAGCATAGTCGCATGGGCAATAGAGCCCTTAATATCCTCCTCAAACATTCGGCAGTCAAATGAAATTGAGGAGTTAAAATCGTTTGTTTCCTTTGCGAGTTCCTTTTTGAACCGCCCTTTCCAAAGCTGTCCCATTACTCTGCCTCACGCTGTGCGTCAAGAAGCGCCTTAACCTTAATTGAAAGTCCGAAAAGGTTGATGAAGCCCTCAGAGTCAGACTGGTTGTAAGCGCCGCCGTCCTCGCCGAAGGAGGCGATATTTTCGTCGTAAAGGCTGTACGGTGAGGTAAGTCCCGCATTCATAATGTTACCCTTGTAAAGCTTGAGCTTAACGTCGCCTGTAACGGTTTCCTGCGTTTTGTCAACAAATGCAGCAAGCGCCTCGCGAAGCGGTGTAAACCAGAGTCCGTTGTATACAAGCTCGCCGTATTTCTGTGCAACAAGAGTTTTGTAGTGCGCGGTCTCCTTGTCAAGCGTAATCATCTCAAGAAGCTCGTGAGCCTTATAAAGAATCGTTCCGCCGGGAGTTTCGTATACGCCGCGGCTCTTCATACCTACAAGACGGTTTTCAACTATGTCAAGAAGTCCTATTCCGTTCTTTCCGCCAAGCTCGTTGAGCTTTTCAACAATGCTCAGCCCCTTCATCTCTTCTCCGTCAATAGCTGTCGGGATACCCTTTTCAAAGTGAATTGTTACGTATGTCGGCTCGTCGGGTGCCTGCTCGGGAGCAACTCCCATTTCAAGAAAGCCCTCTTTAAGATACTGCGGCTCGTTTGCGGGGTCCTCAAGGTCAAGTCCCTCGTGTGAAAGATGCCAGACATTCTTGTCCTTTGAATAGTTAGTTTCGCGGTTAATCTTAAGCGGAATGTCGTGCGCCTCAGCGTATTCAATTTCCTCTTCACGCGATTTAATGTCCCATGTACGCCACGGAGCGATAATTTCCATTTCAGGTGCAAACGCCTTGAGCGTAAGCTCAAAACGTACCTGGTCGTTACCTTTACCCGTACAGCCGTGACAGATTGCGTCCGCGCCTTCCTTCTTAGCTATCTCAGCAAGTCCCTTTGCAATGATGGGACGCGCGTGCGATGTGCCGAGAAGATACTCCTCGTAAATAGCGCCCGCCTTAAGGCAGGGGAATATATAATCCTCAACGTATTCGTCCATAAGGTCAAGAACGTAGAGCTTTGAAGCGCCCGTCTTGATAGCCTTTTCCTCAAGTCCGTCAAGCTCTGTGCCCTGGCCTACGTTACCCGAAACAGCGATTACCTCGCAGTTGTTGTAGTTTTCCTTGAGCCACGGAATAATGATTGATGTGTCAAGTCCGCCCGAATAAGCGAGAACAACTTTTTTGATGTCTTTTTTTGCCTTTGCCATAATAATTTTCTCCTTTTAGTGAACTTCATAAAACGTTACCCAAAATTTTATGTTGGTGCTATTATATCATAAATGAATAAAAATGCAAGAATTATTCATAATTTTGTGTAAATATTCACAAAATATGCAAACTGAATATAATAATGTGTATAAAATCACGAAACAATATTCATATTATTGCATAAAGATACACAAATTAATTTCTTGATTTATCCGCCGTATAAATGTATAATATACAAAACTATATTTTTAATTGTAAAATGGAGTAGTTTATGGATATGAAAATAGCGCCCTCAATTCTGGCGAGTGATTATGCAAATCTTGAAAGTGAATTAAAGAGAATTTCCTCATCCGATATGATTCACGTCGATGTTATGGACGGCCATTTTGTGCCGAATATTTCAATCGGCGCGCCTGTTGTAGCGGCAATTAAAAAGGTGTGTAATATTCCTTTTGACGTTCATCTTATGATAAGTGAGCCGCTTAAATATGCCGAGGATTTCGCAAAGGCAGGCGCAGACATAATCTGCTTCCACGCCGAAAGCGATAACGGTATCGGCGAAACAATTGAAAAAATCCTCTCTCTCGGCAAAAAGGCCGCTGTTGCCGTTAAGCCGAATACAGAGATAGACGTTGTTTTTCCGTATCTTGACAAGCTTTCAATGGTGCTCGTTATGACCGTTGAGCCGGGCTTCGGCGGTCAGAGCTTTATGGAGCACGTTATGCCAAAAATTGAAAAGCTCAGAGAAATGGGCTACAGCGGCGATATAGAGGTAGACGGCGGCATAGACCCCGCAACAATAAAAATAGCCGCAAAGGCAGGCGCAAACGTATTTGTTGCAGGCTCGGCTGTGTTCAAAACCGCAGTTCCCAACGATACAATAGAACTTTTAAGGAATAACGCAGAAGGCTGATTATGAAAAAGACAAAAAGAAAACGCACAACACGCGAAAAACAGGCGCAGTCACAAAAGCGGAGAAAAAATATTCTCATCGCTTTTATGTGCGTTGTCTTAATCTGTGTGGGCTATATCGGCGCAGACGCGTTTATGCTCCGCCACGACCGTCCCGTAACGGGCGGTAAAACGGTAACTCTCTCCTCGGGCGAAAGCGGGAAGCAGAGCAGTAACACAAATTACATCTCTCTCGGAATACCGAGCGTTGCGCTTGATAATTCCGTAATGCTCAAGTCTGTTTTAAACAGCGCAAAAGGCGGCGGCTATAACTCCGTTGCGTTTGATTTAAAAAGAGACGACGGAACAATCGGCTATACCTCCGTTTTAACTACCGTTGACACCTTCGGTGGAATCAGCACTCCCGCAACTCATCTTCACGAGTCACTTAAAGCCGCAACTTCGCAGAATATAACGCCTGTTGCCCGTATCTGCTGTCTTAAGGATAACGTCGTTCCCAAAAAGTCAAGCGAAATGGCGCTTATGAAAGACAATAAGGTGTATGAGGATAAAAACGGCAATACCTATCTAAATCCCGACAGCGAAGCGGCTATGAAGTATTTAAGAGAAATCGTCAGCGAAAGCTACAACCTCGGCGTAAGAGTTTTTGTTCTCTCGTCGGTAACTCTTCCCGACGGTGCGCCAAACATTAAAAGCGGCGGCTTTGATTCAATCGTTTCTAAAATAAGAGGCGACGCCGTTGACGCTGAATTTATTGAGGCGGTGGACGTAACGCTCAACGGCTGGGATGCCG
This sequence comes from uncultured Clostridia bacterium, assembly GCA_946531445.1. GTDB lineage: Bacteria > Bacillota > Clostridia > Oscillospirales > Acutalibacteraceae > Eubacterium_R. The sequence goes on along the minus strand of CAMNAP010000024.1, from coordinate 4,633 downwards.
AGGAGGGCGAGTATAACGATACGGGACTTAAAAACGAAATCAAAAAGCTCCCCAAACTCAAATCCAACCAGATTTATGTTGTAAAAACAGAAAAGGATATAAACGAAATCAACAAAAAGCTTAAATCAAATAAGCTTAAAGGCTATATAATTTACGAAGATTAAACAGAGTGAGAATATGAAAAAGCTATTTTTTGCGGCGCTGCTGCTGTTTGCTCTGCTCAGCTTTAACGTCCTTGCTGACGTACCTGCCGTTTCAAGCGAGCAGGAGACGCAGCAAATTCCCACGCTCACCTCAATCTCGTTTAAAAATGCAAAAATAGAAGGGGAGTTTTCGCCCGTTGTCAACGAGTATAATCTTATTCTTGACGACCCTGCTGTTACCCCCACGCTTGAGGATTTTACAACCGACGGCACGGCAAATCTTTTTGTAAACTACGAGCTTGACAACGCGCACCATCAAACGGGAATCTGCGTAACGCTTGAGTTTGATAGCGGCAGTACAATCTATAATTTCAAATATAAAAATGCGTTTGTTTACAGCGTTAATTCAAATAATACTCTGCTTGATTTAACGGGAAACGCCGTTGAGGTTTACCCTGAAATCAACAGTAAGCTGAGTAATTACAGGCTCTATATCCCCAAGGATATGACCGTTCTTAACCTTTCGGCTGTAACCGAGGATGTCAGCGCTTACTGCAACGTCCCCGAGGAAATAGAAATCGCCCTTGACCAGAGCCCCGTTATTCCCATAACGGTAACCGCCTCAAACGGCGAAACGCGGCTCTATAAGTTTACGGTAAAACGAGTAGATAAAACAACCGAAGAGGTACAGCGCCTTATGCGCTCAGACGGTTTTAAAACGCTTGCCGAGGACGAGCTGTTTTACCGCAACCCTGCATTCTGGGTTGCCGCTCTTTCCGCACTTGCGGGAATATTTATAATTATGCTTATTGTCTCTGCGGCTAAGCGTATTTCCGTTAAAGCTGAGGACGAGGACGAAAAAGCATTTTTTGAAATGTAATTAAACTACCGAAAAGGAAGGTGATATTTGTGGAGATGACCGAACTCAGAGAAGAACTCATCCAAAGCATTGAGGCTCATTATGAAAAACGGGAGCTCTCACAGATAAAGTTAATACTCAGCGAGCTCAATCCTGCCGATATCGCCGAAATTCTTGAGGAATTCCCCGACAATCAGCGCCTGCTGTTTTTCCGCCTTCTCTCAAAAGAGGACGCGGCTGAAACCTTTGTTGAGCTTGACCCCGACACCCAGGAGGCGCTCATCCATAAAATCTCGGACGTTGAGCTGCGTGAGGTGCTTGACGAGCTTTATATTGACGACGCCGTTGATATTATTGAAGAGATGCCCGCAACGCTTGTTAAGCGTATTTTAAAGAATACAGACAGTGAAACGCGCCGCTCAATCAACGCCCTGCTGAAGTACCCCGACGATTCGTCAGGCTCAATTATGACGCCCGAATTTGTAGATTTAAAAAAGGGTATGACCGTTGAAGACGCGTTTAAAAGAATAAGAAGAACGGGTGTTGATAAAGAGACGATTTATACCTGCTATGTAACCGATGATTCGCGCCACCTTCTCGGCGTAACAACGGTTAAGGAGCTGTTTCTTCACGAATACGAAGATATAATTGAGGACTTTATGGAAACTAACGTAATCTATGTTAACACCCTCGATGACCAGGAAATCGCGGCTCAGCAGCTCCAGAAGTACGACTTTCTTGCGCTTCCCGTTGTTGATATGGAGGAACGTCTTGTAGGTATTATCACCGTAGACGACGCTCTTGATGTCATCCAGGAGGAGAACACCGAGGATATCCAGAAGATGAACGCTATGCTTCCTACGGAGAAAACGTATCTTAAAACCTCTGTGTTTGAAACGTGGAAGAGCCGTTTCCCGTGGTTGCTGCTCCTTATGGTGTCCGCAACCTTTACGGGCTCAATTATAAGCGGCTTTGAAGAAAAGCTTAAAGCCCTTACAATTCTAACTGCCTTTATCCCGATGCTTATGGATACGGGCGGTAACTCGGGCGGTCAGGCAAGCGTAACAATTATCCGCGCAATGTCGCTCGGCGAGGTTGATTTCAGAGACTATTTCCGCGTAGTGTGGAAGGAAATCCGCGTCGGTATTTACTGCGGCCTCAGCCTTGCAGTTGTTAACTTTATTAAAATCTGGCTTGTGGATAAAACGCTCTTTAAAAATGATGAAATAACAATTTTTGTAGACCTTGCAATCTGCCTTACTCTCGTAATTGAAATTGTGTTTGCCAAGGTCATCGGCTGTTCGCTTCCTATGCTTGCTAAAAAAATCGGCTTTGACCCCGCTGTTATGAGCTCGCCGTTTATTACAACAATCGTAGACGCAATCTCGCTTCTCGTGTTCTTCGGCATAAGCTCAGCCGTTATCCCCGCGCTATAAAAATTATTTCTTGACAAATAATTATTATATTGTTATAATACTAAAGCCTGTAAAAGGGTAAATATTCCTTGCGTGAGGAAGCAATCACGCCAATAGACCAGAAGGAGGTGCTGACAATGGCATTAAGAAATTACGAAATCGTTATGGTTTTCTCACTTTCTAAAGGCGATGAAGCTGTAGAGGCTCTTAAGACTAAGTTCACAGACCTTATCGCCGCTAATGGCACTGTAGGCGAAATTGATGATTGGGGCAAGAAGAAGCTTGCTTATCCTATCAATTACGAAACAGAAGGCTATTATGTAGTAGTTGATTTCCAGAGTGATGAACAATTCCCCGCAGAGCTTGACCGTGTAATTAACATTACCGAAGGCGTTCTTCGTTCACTTATCGTTGCGAAGGGAGAATAAGTATGATTAATACTGTTGCATTAATGGGAAGACTCACTTACGACCCTGAGCTCCGCTCAACTCCGCAGGGCGTGTCTGTAATCCGTTTTCAGATAGCTGTAGACAGAAATTATCAGAAAGCAGGAACAGAAAGACAGGCTGATTTTATTGACTGCGTAGCGTGGAGACAGACTGCAGACTTCATTTCCCGTTATTTCCATAAGGGCTCAATGATTGCAGTTGAGGGTTCAATCCAGACGCAAAACTATACAGACAAAAACGGCAATCAGAGAAAGTCCGTTGAGGTTGTTGCAAACAATGTTTCGTTCTGCGGCTCACGTAGCGAAACGGGAACAGGCGCTCCTGCTCCCCAGCAGAATTTTGAACAGCCTGCGCCGAGCTATTCAAATGCTTCGGAAAGCGATTTTGAAGAGATACTCGACGATGACGACGACCTTCCGTTCTGATTGATTACACAATACTCACAAAGGAGGAAAAACCATGGCATATGTAAAGGGCCCCAGAAAGGGCAGAAGAAAGGTTTGCCAGTTCTGTGCAGATAAGGTAGAAACTATTGACTATAAAGACGCAGCTAAACTCAGAAAGTTTATCTCCGAAAGAGCAAAGATTCTTCCTCGCCGCGTAACAGGAACTTGCGCAAAGCATCAGAGAGAGCTCACAACAGCTATCAAGAGAGCTCGTCAGATTGCTATCTTACCTTACATTTCAGACTAATTAAAAACTGACCGGGAGGGTTTTCCTCCCGGTTAATTTTTTGTTCATTTGACTTTAAGCGTTTGGGGTAGTACAATATTACTGTACGATTAGGCTCCCTTGTGTAAAGGGTGATTCCCCACAGTGTGGGGGAATGTCACGAAGTGACAAGGGGGACGGGCTCCGGAAGGAGCTGTCAGCGAAGCTGACTGAGGGATTGTAAAGAAGGTATAAAACTATGAAAATGCTTTTAATCGTAAATCCTATTTCCGGTAAGGGCAAGGCGCAAAAGTATCTCGGCGAAATTCAGTCTCGCTTTGAAAACGCGGGCTATACTCTTAAAACCGTTCTTACCCAAAAGGAGAAAAACGCTTACCATATCTTAATGGAGGAGAGCGGCAGCTACGACGTTATAACCTGCGTCGGCGGCGACGGAACGCTTAAGGAAACCTCAACCGCCATTATTGAAAAAAAGCTTGATACACCTATCGGCTATATCCCTATGGGCTCAACTAACGACTTTGCCCGCTCAATGAATATTCCGCGCGGCAACGTTATGGCGGCGGTTGAAAACGTTATAAGCGGAAAGGCGAAAAGCGTTGATATAGGCCGTTTTAACGGAGAGAATTTTATCTACATCGCCTCCTTCGGCAACTTCACCTCCTCGTCATATACCGCAAGTCAGAAGCTAAAAAACGCAATCGGACGTACCGCATATTACCTCCCGATTGTTAAGGAATTTTTCCATATGAAAGCCTTCCACGCAAGAGTTGAGGCGGACGGCGAAGAGTTTGAGGACGATTATTTTGTAGGCGGCGCAACTAATTCCTACGGCGTCGGCGGTATGCCCGTTCTTCACAATATCGGCGTTGAGTTTGACGACGGCCTCCACGAATTAGTTCTTGTAAGAATGTTCAAAAACGTCGGCGAGGCGCTCTCGTTTATTAAAGCTATGGCAACTAAGGACTTTATAAACAGCCCGCTCGTAACAATCCGCCACTGTAAAAATATTAAATTCTATTTTGATACCCCAACCGATTTTACGCTTGACGGAGAATTCGGCGGCTCGCTCACCTTCGCCGAAGCCCAAACCCT
>CAMNAP010000023.1 GCA_946531445.1 uncultured Clostridia bacterium | reverse complement strand
TTTATTTTCCGTCAATAATTATATATGCACAAAGGTGATTTGTCAATTCTAAAATAGGGACAAGACTAATAATATATATTATATACATTATAATATATAAAAGAGGTGGTAAAGGGCAAAAAATGGCGGCACAATAATTTCGCAAAACTTTTTTCTACATCTTGAATTCATTTAAAAAAATAACGGGGTATCTCCCAAGATGTTGCGTTTTTGTTACGGTTTTTTACAAATTCATTACAAAAAATAAAAATCGGGTTAACGAATTTCTTTCACTTTAAACAAAAATCTTTTTTTGTGCTTTAAAGCTGAAAAGTGTGAAACCACAACATTTTGTGCTGAAAAAAAATAAAGCAACTATTAAAAAAATTACAATTGTGAAAGTTGCACAGTTTTCTGTCTTTTTTATAATTGACAAGTTGGATACTTGTGCTATAATGCCAAACGGCTTCGGATAACAGACGCAATACGGCTTTAAGTTATCCGGAAAGGAGTATTAAGATGACTAACGAATCAAGGATTGCAAGGCGCCGCTCATTAAGAGCAGTTATTGCAATCGTAATTGCACTCGGCGTTATCGTAACCGTATTTACATCTACGGCATTTGCTGACAGCTCTGCTAAATATGATGTTAAAATTATAGACGGTTCGGAAGAGAGTGTAATTACAACCACTGAGACGGAACCTATCGAGATTCTCAAGGACGCAGGAATTACAGTTGACGCCGGCGACAAGCTTAACCTTACGGAATTTGTAAGCGGTGAGGGCGGTCAGATTACAGTCAGCAGAAAGAACACAATCAGTGTTGATTATGACGACGAAATCCAGACCTACAGCGTTTACAGCAACACCGTTGGCGAAGCGCTCAGCGAAATCGGCGCTGTTACAGGCAAAAACGACAAAATTAACTATACCGCCGAGGACAGCGTTAAAGACGGTATGGTAATTCAGATTAAAACCGCTTTTTCTGTTTCTGTTAAGGCAGACGGCAAAAAGCAGAGCTTTGCTCTTGCAGAAGGTACGGTTAAGGACGTTCTTTCAATGGCAAACATCAAGCTTGGCAAGAACGACTACACAGAGCCCTCGCTTAATACAGAGCTTTCAGCGGGAATGAAAATTAAGGTTTACCGCGTTAAATACAAAAAGGCTACAAAGACAGCCGCAGTACCCTTTGAAACAAAGAAGATTAACGACAGCTCTCTTTACAAAGGAACAGAGGTTGTTGCAACTGAGGGTAAAAACGGTTCAAAGACTATTACGTACAGCGTAAGATATGTAAACGGCAAAGAGGAAAGCCGTCAGAAGATTCATTCTGAGGTTACCCTTCAGCCCGTTACAAAGGTTGTAAAGGTCGGCACAAAGATTAAGCCTCCCGGAGCAGACGCAACACCGAACGGCGTTAAAACTCTTAACGGCTATAAGGTTGGCCAGGTAATTGACGGAAGATACACTCATTACTGCGCTTGCGCAAGATGTAACGGTAACGGAAGAGGAATTACCTCAAGCGGAAGAAAGATTACAAACGGTATGCAGAATCCTTATTATATTGCCTGCAACTGGCTTCCGCTCGGCTCAGTTATCAATGTTGACGGAACTAACTACACCGTAGTAGACAGAGGCGGCAGCGGCCTTTCAAGAAGGGGTAGAATTGATATATTCACTCCCGAAGGACACGCAGCTTGCTACAGATACGGTACAGGCTCCTGCACAATAAGAATCGAAAGACTCGGCTGGTAAAACAAAAATAAAAGCTGTTGCGAAAGCAACAGCTTTTTCTTTTTATATTATTTTACTTTTACTTTCTTTGCCTTGCTCCATTTGGACACTCCGTTAGGATATACGGCGCGGATACGTACATAGTATTTCTTGCCCTTTTTGAGCTTTTTGATTGTTACCTTTGCTTTTGAAGCGGAAACCTTTTTAATTTTTGTTCCGTACTTCTTGCCCTTCTTAAACTTTTTGTTTCTGCTGTACTGAATCTCATAGCGCTTTACACCGCTAAGCTTTGTCCACGTTGCAGTAAAGCGCTTTTTACCTTTCTTAACCTTTTTCAGTACAGGTGCTTTAAGCACTATCGGCTTTGCAGGCGCTACGGAGCCGCCCTGCTGACCGCCGTTGCCGCCTTCTCCCGAATCTCCGGAGCCGTTTTTAATATAGGTTACTGTGAATTCACCGTCTTCGGTTGCCTCTACAGTAACTTTATCGGGCGTGAAGCCGTCAATTGACGGCGATGGAACCGTTCCTGTTTCTCCGTTCCAGAATTGTGTTACGGTATCCTCAGCGGCCTTTGACCCATCTGCATAAACATAGTGTACTGTTACCATAAAACACTCTGCGTCTATGTCGGCATAGTCCTGATCAATTCCCGTATTTGTCAATCCTGTTTGTGGCTCTGCATATGCTGTTACAGAAAAGCACGAGAACACAAAAACAACAGCTAAAAATAAAGATAAAATTTTGTATTTTCTCATAAATCCTACTCCTTTTTTTATTATTTGTTTTATCTGTCCTGTTGTTATTGTAATTATATCACACTAATGCATTTTTGTAAACAAGCTCTGTTCAATATACATTTATATACAGAAATAGTGGTTGCCGATTACCCTCACAACTTTTCTTGAGCGCATCCAGGCGTTTGAGGTTTTGGCGGGATTGTAGTAATAGATTGCGCCGCCGGTAGGGTCCCAGCCGTTAATTGCGTCGCGTGCAGCCCGCTTTGCGCTTTCGGCAACGGGCTGATACCAGTTTGAATCGTTAACGCACGAAAAAGCGCCTTTTTGATAAACAACGCCGCTGAGCGTATCGGGAAAGGACGGATGGGCAACTCTGTTAAGAATTACCGCGCCGACAGCGACCTGACCCTCATAGCTCTCCCCTCTTGCTTCGGCTGAAATGACCTTTGCGAGAAGATTAATCTCATCGTTTGTAAAGCCGCTTTTACCTGTTGATGAGCCGAGGCCGAGATAAAGCAGAGTCTGCGGACCTGCGATTCCGTCGGCGGTTATGCCGCAGCTTCGCTGAAACGAATAGACGGCGTTTTTAGTCTGGCTGCCATAGATTCCGTCTAAGCTTCCCTTATAAAACCCGAGGGATTTCAGCTTGGTCTGAATTGCCCTGACCTCGCTTCCCGTTGAGCCGAAGCGTGAGAGGGCGTATTCACTTTCCGCTTCAAAGAGCGTTTTATACGCTGCGCCCGCAAGCGCGCCCGTGCCGACGGCAAGGGACACAGACAGCGCAACTATCAATACTTTTTTTATTATACCTTTCATATTATCACCCGTTATATTTTAACCTTAAATAAAGCCGTTATACCGATTCAGGCAATTATGCCCATTATTGCCGTTAGCGCCACTCCCGCGCCGAGACCGAGGAAGATACACACAAGCGTTTCTGCTTTTTCGCGAGCTGTTCTTCTCGTTTTCGGCGGTTTTTTTGACTGATGGGAAAGCTTTTCCGCTTCGCTGTATAAATCACTCTTGTCTGCCTTAAGCCCTTCAGGGCGGACGAAGAATATTATCTTTTCAAAATATGGGGATTCGGGATTTGTAATTTCGAGTATTTGTCTGTTTACACCTTTAAGCATTTTTTACCTCCGAAAGAAAATTATTATACAAATAGTGTTAGAAAAACCTTGAGTTTTTATTCAGGGAACGGAGGTTTATTTTTGTTGAAAATTTGCAAAAAATTTTACTTGACAAAACGCTTCAATAACGCTTTGTAATAAATTATCGCTTTGTTTTCAGGTGGAAAACTCGGTGGAAAACGTGAAAAACTTTTTGTAAAAGCCTTAAAAATAAAGGATTTCGGGCAGTTGAAAACGCAAAATTACTATTTGGAATATGAGTTTTCAACATTTTACACATAGTTTTCAACATTACAAAATTTGTTATAATTTTTGTGAATTTTGCCGATTTTGTCTTTCCCTCTTGACAAAAAGATGTTATAATTCAGTTATTACAAGATGTGATAGAAGCTTTACACGGGAGATACATAAATGGAGATTATCAGTAAAGACGGCGGCATACTCGTCAAGGGCGTTGAGTGCCTTGACCTTGACCTTACGCTTGACTGCGGACAGGCTTTCAGATGGGAAAAGCAGGACGACGGCTCATACAGCGGAGTTGCCGGCGGGCACTTTTTAAACATATCAAAAAACGGCGACGATTTGTTCTTCGCTGACACCGAAAAAGAGGTTTTTGACGGCTTCTGGAGAGGCTACTTTGACCTCGACAAAAACTATGTCCAAATCTGTGACACGCTAAAGCAGGACTCGCTTTTAAGCTCAACGATTGACAGCTATTACGGTATACGGATTTTAAACCAGGAAAGCTGGGAGGCGCTGTGCTCTTTTGTAATAAGTCAGCAAAATAACATAAAGCGTATAAAGCTTATTATTAACCGGCTTTGCAGAGCGTACGGCGAGGAAATCAAAGACGGTTGGTATACCTTCCCGAGCGCAGAAAGACTCGCTGCGCTCAGCGTTGAGGATTTTGAAAAACTCGGCGTGGGGTACAGGGCAAAATACCTTGAAAAGCTTTCAAAGGACGTTGCGAGCGGCGTAATAGATTTGGAAAAAATAAAAAGCCTTTCGCTTGATGAGGCGAGAAAGGCTCTGCTTGACATATACGGGGTGGGGATTAAGGTTGCAAACTGTGCGCTCCTTTTCGGCTTTCAGTTTTACAGTGCGTTCCCCGTTGACGTATGGATGAAGCGCGTTATGGAATACTATCCCGACGGGCTTCCCGAATGCTTCAGCGGAATTGAGGGAATAGCGCAGCAGTATCTTTTCCACTGGGCACGCAACAATTTATAACAGAATATTGAAATTAATATACAATTGTCGTATAATGAATACATACTAAATAATTAAAGGAAGGGTTATTATGTCACACGTTAAGGACTATGTTGATTGCTACGGATATCTTTCATTCAACGATAAGCCGTTCACAAAAGAGGACAACGTTGCACTTTGTACGTGCTATTATATGCCGCTTGACAAGGTTGTTTCACCGTCTTTTGACGAAGAGCCGATTCCGTTTGGCGACGCCTGCAGAGCACTTTTTGAGCTCAGGGGAAACGAACACAAGCCCGTAGGTCTTGTTCTTGTTAAGGGCATAAGCGAGCTTATGATGGCAATGGCTGAGCAGAAGAGATACAGCGAAATGAAAATTGTTGCTTGTACGGACAACTTCTGTAAGGTTCCTGCCGTTCAGTTTAACGCCTGCACACTTCTTCTTCCCGACGGCAAGATTGTAGTTTTATTCAGGGGAACAGACGACACCCTTACCGGCTGGAAAGAGGACCTTGATATGCTCGCTTCAAAGGAGGGTATTCCGTCGGAGCACCTTTCTGTTGAATATCTTAAAGAGGTTGCTTCACGCTTTGAGGGCGACATAATTGTTTGCGGCCACTCAAAGGGCGGATATGTTGCAAACTATGCCGTTATGCACTCTGACAAGGAAATCAGAGACAGAGTTATCGCACTTTACAACAACGACGGCCCCGGCTTTGCTTCATACGATTATCTCAGCTCTGACGTATACAAAGAGCTTCTTCCGAAATATCATCATCTTATTCCGCAGTCGTCGTTTATCGGTATGATGCTTCTTCACGACGAGGACTATACGGTAATAAAGAGCACAGGTCTTATCGGCGCGCTTCAGCACGACCTTCTCACCTGGGTGTTTGACGGCGACAAGCTTGTAGAATGCGACGATATTACAAAAAGAGCCAAGGTTTCGGACCTTGCGTTTTACGACATTGTAAGCAATGTTTCCGACGAACAGCTTGACACAACCGAAAAGGCTGTGGGCACAATTATTGAGGGAATCGGTCAGCGAGGACTGCTTGACGTAAAGGAAAACGTTAAGGACTCAATAAAGGGCGGCGTTGCAGCGTGGAAGAGCATTGACAAGGAATCAAAGGAAATACTCAAGGAAACCGCAAAGGACGCTGTAAAGGCTGTAACAAAGGCTGTTAAGGCAGTTGCTTCAGACGACATTGAATCGGTTGAAGAAAGAGCAAAAAAAGCATAAATTGAACGGAGTCGTAAGGAACGTCCCTTGCGACTCCGTTATTTCATTCAAGATTTCCCGTTAAGAGCATTATTGCCGTCAGTGCGGCGACAGGGGCGGTCTGGGTACGAAGAATTCTTGCGCCGAGCGTTGCACAGTGTGCGCCGCTGTTTACAATTTCGTCTACCTCTTCCTTTTCAAAGCCGCCCTCTGGCCCGATATAGACAGACACCGTTTTGGCGTCTGTTTTTATTATTTTCTTAAGCGGCTCGCCGCCGCCCTCATAGAAAACAATTTTTACGTCGCTGTCATCCTCAGCGAGCGCCTTTTTCAGCGTTACCATTTCGCTTACCTCGGGTATAATTCCCCTTCCGCTCTGCTGGGCGGCTTCAAGGGCGATTTTTGCGTAACGCTGAGTTTTCTTTTTAGCATTTTTTTCATCGGGACGGCTTATACACCGCTTGGTTAAAACGGGTACAAACCTGACTGCGCCGAGCTCTGTACACTTCTGAATTACGTCCTCAAGCTTACTTCCCTTTGGTACGCCCTGATAAATTGTGACCTTACACGACGGCTCGCTGCTGCTCGCCTGCTTATAGCAGACCTTAAGCGTTACCGCGTCTTTTGTTATCTCCTCTATCTGACAGCCGAAATCGTTACCCTCGCCGTCGCAGACCGTAAGGACATCGCCCACCTTCATTCTCAGCGATTTTGCGATGTGACGCGCCTGCCCACCGTTAAGAAGAATTTTGTTTTCGGGGGTGTAATCAATAAAAAGCTTTTGCATTTCTGTCTTGTTGCGCCCGAGCCAAGTGAGGTTCAGACGGCTCCTTTCCCGCAAATACTGCGTTAATTCGTCTATTCCTCCACATGCTCAATTGCGCTGTTAATAATTATTTTTACATGCTCGTCGTCAAGTGAATAAAAGATGTTTTTACCATCGCGGCGTCCCTTTACAAGATGTGTTCCCTTGAGGGCTCTGAGCTGGTGGGAAACAGCTGTCTGCGTTGCGCCGACCTCGTTTACAATTTCACCAACGCTGCGCTCGCCGTCAAAGAGCGAAAGCAGTATTTTTATTCTTGTTGAATCTGCAAAAGCTTTGAAAAGCTCTGCAATTTCATAAATTTCGCTATTGTCCATAATACACCTCATATGCATATTTCGTTCATATGAACGGTTTTAACAAGTGTATTATAGATTAACGGCGAAGAATTGTCAAATTCTGCGGGATTGCTTTTCAAATACGTCTACCCTGCCCGAATCACAGACAGTTGCAAGAACAATGCTTTCAAGCTTCCTGTTTCTTGACAGAATTATCTTCATTATGTCGGCGCGGTTTGGCTGTAGCTTTTTGAGATTTTCCTCAACGATAACACCGTTTCTGACTATGATTTCGGGCACGCCCTCGCGCACGGGAGAAAAGTTGAAATCGTCAGGATTCAGCGGTCTTCTCCCCGATTTGGGGAGGAAGCTGATTTTTCCGTTTTTTTCAAGAATTGCGGTGTCAACATCGCCAAGATTAAAGTAGCCCGCAAGCCTTGCCGACGAGAGGAGAAAATCAAGCGACGCGCCCGATTTTTTCATTTCGCTTTCAAGAATTTCACCGCCGCTCATAAGAACATACGGTTTGTTTTCGGGCTTCGTTTTGTTAATTAAATTGAGCAAGAGAAGCGTAACGGTTATTAAAAGCAGTATAAGCTGAGCGTATTCCATACAAAATCACCCGTAATATTATAAAATAAAACATTTCATTTTTTATAAGTATGTGCTATAATGTAATAAATATACAAAAAAGACGGTGACATTTTGAAAAACGTAAGGCTTTACGCTGTACTCGGCGGGCTGATAATTAACTTTGCTCTGTTTCTGACAAAGCTTTACATAGGCATCAGCTCGGGCTCTCTTACCATTTACTGCGATGCTGTAAATAACCTTGGGGACACCTTCGCCTGCGGAATTTCCGTTTTTGGTTTTATTATGATAAAACGGCTCGGGGAAAAGCAGTCGGACAGGGCGCAGAGCCTTTGCACATTTGTTATCAGTCTTCTTATTGCCGCAACGGGAATATATTTTGTATATAACGGACTGGAGAGGCTGATGTACCCGATTCCCGTCAGGTCCTCTTCAAGATACTTAACGGTGCTTTGCATTACAATCGGAATAAAGATTTGTCTTGGATTTATGTTCAGAGCTGTAAACCGCAAGGCTCCGTCGCCCGTAATTAAAGCGCTTGCGCTTGATTCCTTTCTCGACTGTTTTATTACGCTTGCAGCAATAATGAGCCTTGTTCTCATTTCAAAGGTGAATTATGCAGTTGACGGAATCTTTGCAATTATTACGGGAAGCGCCGTTTCCGTTTCGGCGATAAAGAACATTATTTCTGAAACAAAATACTTAATCAATAATTAACAGGAGTGAGGTTATGGCTAAGGTAAAAAAAGAAAAGGTTAAGAAAACACCTAAAGAAAAGGCAAAAAAGGCAGGCAAAGTGATTCTTATTATTCTTATTGTTATTGCTGTAATTGCGGCTGTTGCGGCAATAGTTAACGCCGTTTCGGTAAAAAGCGAAAGAAAGTTTATTGACAGCTCTCTTTCTGCGGTTGATTACAGCGAGCAGCTTGTTCCCGAGCTTGACGAGAGCGGAAGCTATACCTTTACAACAGACAGAGATTTCAAGGTGCTGCAGCTGACTGACGTACATATCGGCTCAGGCTTTATGAGCGTTAAAAAGGACCAGAACGCAATTAACGCAGTTGCGGCTATGATTGCAGAGGAAAAGCCCGACCTTGTAATAGTTACGGGCGACGTTGCATATCCCGTTCCCTTCCAGTCGGGCACCTTCAACAACAAACCGGGCGCAATAACCTTTGCTTCGCTTATGGAAAAGCTCGGCGTTTACTGGTGTATGTGCTACGGTAACCACGACACAGAGGCATACTCTTTCTATGACCGCGAGGATATTTCAAAGAAGGTTTACACCGATAAAAAGACTTATCCCCACTGTCTTTTCCAGATTGGCGACGACAAGGCTGACGGCTACGGAAACTATGTTGTTAAGCTTAAAAATTCAAAGGGCGCCGTTACTCAGTGCTTCTATATGATTGACTCGCACGCATACACGGACGGCGACTATTTCGGAATTATGTGGAAATACGACGCAATTCATAAAAACCAGGTTGAATGGTATGAGAGAAGCGTTGAAGAAATAACAAAGGAAAACGGCGGTGTTCAGCCGAAATCGCTCGCTTTCTTCCACATTCCGCCGATTGAAATGAACGACGCATATCAGGAGTTCAAGAAGGCAGGAAACAAGGACACCGAAAACGTTAAGTACAAGTACGGAAAGATTGCAGAGGCTGACGAGGTTATCTGTGCAAGTAAGTACAACAACGGTATGTTTGACGCGTTTGCAAAATACGGCACTCAGGGCGTATTCTTCGGCCACGACCACCTTAACACTTTATCGGTTAACTACAAGGGCGTTCAGCTCACCTACGGTTATTCAATTGACTATCTTGCTTATAACGGAATTAACAAATACGGTCTTCAGAGAGGCTGTACGGTTATTACGGTTAAGCCCGACGGCTCGTTTGACAACAAGGGCGAAAACTACTATCAGGACAAATACAAGGCTGTTAAGGAAAAGGAAAGCGTTATTCTTGACCGTGAGATGAGCGAGGATAACGAAAGCGCGGGCGCTGTTTTTGAGTTCCAGAAGGACAACAACAACGGCAACGGCGGCGAGAGTGAAGGCGAATAATTAATTCTGAATTTGGAGAATAAAATTGAACTTTAAAGACGACGGATTTATGACTGTTCTCGCCCTGTGCGTTGTTGCTTTTGTAATTGCGCAGGCGCTGTTCTTCCTTGTAAGAGCGGTAAAAAGAGCAAGAGAGCTCGGAATAGAAAAGAGCACAATAAAAAACACGATTATGTCATCGGCGCTGTTCACGATTGCGCCGGCTATAGGAATTGTTGCAACCGTGCTTACGCTCGCCTCGGCACTCGGTTACGTTTTGCCGTGGATAAGGCTTTCGGTTATAGGCAATATTTCCTACGAGGTAACGGCGGCCGAATCGGCTATCGGCGCATACGGTCTTGCGGGCGGTATTGCAAATCCGATAACCGACCACAAGGTTTTTGCTACGGTTGCGTGGGTTATGACGCTCGGCTCAATGATGCCGCTGATTCTCACCCCGATTATGATTAAAAAGGTTCAGAAAAGCGTAGGCAAGGCAGTTTCAGGCAACAAGGCGTGGGCAGATGTTATGAGCGCAGCGGCGTTCATAGGCCTTATTGCGGCGTTTGTTGCAAGAGCTATTGCAGGGCAGGGAACAAAGAGTATAACGGGCGACGGAGCAGGCGTTCTTTCGCTTGCGGCGCTTGCGTTTTCAATAGTTCTTATGCTGATTTTATCAAAGCTTGCAACATTGCCGAAAATGAAGTGGCTTGAAAGCTTCGCTATGCCGTTTGCAATGATAGGCGCAATGGTGCTTGTTGCCGTTCTGGCGCAGGTGCTTCCGCACGATATCGCGTTTATGGAATGGAGGGGTTAATTTATGGATAATAAATATATAGAAAAAACCCACACCTACGGCAGAATCTGGATGTTTGTTACGCTCCTCGTTTTCCTTTCTGTTCCGACAATGATTTGCGCTCATCTCGGCGTAAAGCCCGAGCTTGCAAAAATTGCAAAGGGACTTGCAACGGTTGCGCTTGTCTTTTATCCTACGGCGGTAATAGAGGTTATAACCTACACTCCGCTGCTCGGTACGGGCGGAACATATCTCGGCTTTGTTACAGGAAATATAACTAACCTTAAAATGCCCGTTGCGCTCTCTTCAATGGAAAGCGCAAAGGTTGACGCTAACAGCGACGAGGGCGAGGTTATTTCTACAATTTCAATTGCGGTTTCATCAATAGTTACAACGGCTATAATTGCAATTTTCGTTTTGCTATTCAGACCGATATTATCGGGAATTACGGGCGAAGGCTCTGTTCTTGCTCCTGCGTTTCAGCAGGTTACGCCCGCTCTCTTCGGCGCGCTTTGCGCTTCATACCTTGCAAAGCACTGGAAGATATCAATACTCCCGATTGTGCTTTTATGTGTTGTGCTTGTTTTCAAGGGAAATCTTGCAATAGGAATTCTTATCCCCGTAGGAATTGTAGTTTCGCTTCTCGGAGCGCACGTTATGTTTAAGAAAGGCTGGGTAGGACAGAAATAATGACTTGGTGGCAGATTTTACTAATTATACTTGCGGCATTTATAATTATTACTATGATTCGCGCGGCGTTCTTTAAAATTGAGCGCCCTGACGTTGAGCCGATGCCCGATGAGAGAGTTGACGCAGAGAGAGTTCAGCGCCATCTCACAGAGGCAATACAGATTAAAACGATTTCAAACGTTGACGAGAGCAAGGTTGACTGGGGCGAATTTGAAAGATTCCACAGCTACCTTGAAAAGGAATTTCCGCTGACTCACAAAACGCTGAAAAAAGAAAAGGTTTCCACCGCTTCCCTGCTTTACACCTGGGAGGGCAGAAACCCCGAGCTTGACGGAATTGCGTTTCTTTCACATCAGGACGTTGTTCCCGTTACAGAGGGCACGCTTGACGACTGGGAGCACCCGCCGTTTGAGGGCTTCAACGACGGCGAATTCATATGGGGACGCGGCGCTCTTGATATGAAAAACCACCTCATCTGCGTTATTGAGGCGGTTGAATCGCTTCTTGAGGACGGCTTTGTTCCCGAGAGGACAATTTACCTTTGCTTCGGCCACAACGAGGAGATTGTTGCAGGAACAAACAACGGCGCGCACGCTATAATGGAAACGCTCAAGGCAAGAGGCGTTCACCTTGACTCAACAATTGACGAGGGCGGCGCAATTCTTCCCGCAAACGTAAAGGGTATTCTCAAGGGTAACCTTGCGGGAGTCGGCGTTGCGGAAAAGGGCAACACAGACATAAAAATTACCGTTCACGCAAAGGGCGGACACTCCTCACAGCCGCCGCAGCATACGGGCGTAGGTCTTGTTGCAGACGTTGTTCACGACCTTGAAAAGCATCAGTTCAAGGCAAAAATGCTTCCTATGGTAAAGGATATGTTTAACCTTATTGGAAAGCATATGACATACCCCGCAAGACTTGTTATGTGTAACCTTCCCATAATTAAGCCGCTTGTTCTTGCAATTGCGAAAAAAATACCGCCCGCCGCTTCATTTATAAGAACGACGACGGCGTGTACTATGCTTGAGGGCTCGCCTGCGGCAAACGTGCTTCCTCAGACGGCAAGCGTTACGGTTAACTTCCGTCAGCTTCCCGGTACGACTACAGAGGATTTGTACGCTCATATCCGCAAGGTTGTAAGAAACAAGGACATAGACATTGAGTACATCAAGGGCAAGGAAGCCTCGGCAATTTCGCCGACAGACACAAGAGCGTTTAAGGTTTTAACCGAGCTTTCACACCAGATGAACAAATACAACATTGTTGCGCCGTACCTTGTTATGGGCGGAACGGACACTTATCACTACGAGGATATATGCGACAATCTTTACAGATACGCTCCGTTTACGGTAAGCACGTCGCTTTTGCTCACCACTCATTCAACAAACGAGCGCTGTCCCGTTGACCAGCTCACCGAGGGCGTTCAGTTCTTTAAGCGCTATATGAAAAGGATGGCGAGCGAGTAAACACATAAAAAAAGCAGCTGATTAATCAGCTGCTTTTTCTGTTGTTTCTTCGGGGTCGGGATACTGCTCGATTTTAACTATATCGCCGCGGAACTGTTCAAGGTGGCCGTAGTCGCCCATAATACCTCTCGGGAGCTTGCTCTTTTCAATGTAGAACTCCATAATATCCTTATTCTGAACTGCGTACTGATGCTTTTCATCCGTATGTCGGTCAGCCTTCTGGTCACAGAGTATACAGTTGAGCTCCTTGAGCTCCTCGCCGTCCTGAAGCGTTATGCGGTATCTTGTTCCGATTTTTGTTCCGTAGAACGAGCCGAGAGCGATACAGTAGAAGCCGTCTACCATACGGATACCCGTTTCATCGTCAGTATAGCATT
The DNA here is from genome assembly GCA_946531445.1 of uncultured Clostridia bacterium. GTDB lineage: Bacteria > Bacillota > Clostridia > Oscillospirales > Acutalibacteraceae > Eubacterium_R. The sequence continues at coordinate 6,552 of CAMNAP010000023.1, read as the reverse complement.
CGTCGGAATTGAGAAGCTTATACTGAGGTGTGCTCTTAGCCGTTACGGCTCTGTAGAAAGCATAGGTTTTTGTTGAGCCCGTAATATCGGGAAGCTCAAAGCCCTTAAGCGTTGTAGCCTTTACAATTCGGCTCGCCTTGCTTTCATTCTTTTTGTGCGCTCTGTTGGTAACGCATTTAACTGTGTAATAATAAGTTGTTTCCTGTTCAACATCTGTATCAATGTACTTGCCGTCGGTAACCTCTGCGAGCTTTTTAAACTCTGTGTCGTCAGTTCTTCTGTAGAGCCATACTTTAGCTACGCTGTCGGTATGTCTTACACGAAGCTCAACGGAATCAGAAGCGTAGTGCTGTACCGAAACCGAAGCGGTTTTTACTCCCGTTGTAAACGAAAGCTCGCCGAGACCTTCATAGTTTACCGCGTTGAAAATGCCGAAGCGATAGTCCGTATCCTCTTCAAGAGCTGTAAGGGAAAGCTGAGTTTCGCTTGTGGTTACATACTCTTCCCAGGAATTGTTGATTACGTTATATTTACAAACAAGATAGCTCATTACAAGCGATTCGCTGCTCCACGTAAGCCGGGCGCTGTTTGTTGTAACACTGTCAACGGTAAAGGTGAAATCCTCTTTATTCTTAATTGCACGGTGCATTGCAGAGGCAATAATTGAATCGTCGGCAGTTTTTTCCTCTTGTGTAATAAACGGAACACCGAACGGCAGACTAAACGCAAACGCCGTAATATTGCCCGATACCATAATTACAACAGCAAGTAACAGCGATAAGATTTTAACTGCTTTATTTTTGATATAACCGTCTCCTTTTTGCGGAGGATTAAATTCCGCGTATGTTCACTATAGCAGATTGTAACCGTTTTGTCAACGTTTTATTCACATTTTGTTCACATTTCACAAAAGGCTTGACAAAATCTCCCTCAGGCATATAATGGTTTATGGAGCTTGGCTCTAAAAATATTTCGGGGCGGGGTGAAATTCCCCACCGGCGGTAAAGTCCGCGACTCTCCGACGACATACGGAGACTGATACGGTGAAATTCCGTAACCGACGGTAATTGCTATGCATAAGTCCGGATGAGAGAAATAATATATTCCTTGTATTATTAACGCCCTGACGAAATGTCGGGGCGTTCTCATTTCCCAAAAAGGAGGAATTTGTATGTCAAAAACAAAAATTTCAAACAGAACCCGAATAATAGCGGGTTGCGGTATGCTGAGCGCCGCGGCGATTGTGCTTCAGTATCTTGAAATTCCTATTCCGTTTATACCGAGCTTTATAAAGCTTGACTTTTCGGATTTGCCAGAGCTTATCGGCGCTTTTGCTTACGGACCGATTGCAGGCGTTGTTATTACCTTTGTTAAAAACGTTATTCACCTTGCAGTAAGTCAGAGCGGATACATAGGCGAGCTGTCAAACTTCATCCTCGGCGCAGTATTTTCGGGCGTTGCGGGACTCATTTACAGGAGGAACAAAACAATGAAGGGCGCGCTCGTCGGCGGAATTGTCGGCGCTGTGTGTATGGCGGCGGTAAGCTTTCCGTCTAACCTGTTTATTGTTTATCCGTTTTATTATAACTTTATGCCGAAGGAGGCTGTTCTCGGCGCATATCAGGCAATAGTTCCCTCAATGAAGAGCATTGAGCAGTCGCTGCTTGTTTTCAACGTTCCGTTTACGCTTATTAAGGGCATATTCTGCGTTGTGATTTCAATGCTTATTTACAAACCGCTCAGCCCGATTCTGCACGGCAAAAACAGATAAAAAGAGCCTCGGCTTTCTTAGGAAAGCTGAGGCGTTTTCTTTTCTTTTATTTTTACTGCGGCAAGGAAGCAAAGAAGTAACGCGAAATAAAGTACAATCCATACGTAAAAGCTCTTGCTTATATGCCAGCTATTAAGAATTCTGTAGCCGATTTTTGCGCCGACCTTAAGCATATTTACGCTAAGCGCAATGCTTTCATACGCCGCGGCAAAGCGCAGCGAACGAGCGCCCGAAAAATATGAAACAACAAGCACAATGCCCACAGCTACGGCATATGCGGCAAACTGTGAAAGATAGCCGCCGAGCATACTTCCCGTTCTGTCAAGCAGATACGACGTGAGCGTTCTTGCGATTTCGTTGAAAAACGGAACGGAAAACATAATTGTAAGCACCGTAAGCGCGCTGACATTATCCTCCTTCTTCTGAGCTGAATACAGCTTGAAGATAAGCGCCATAAACATCAGCATTCCCGCCTTTTGCACTAAGAAATAAAGCACAGCGGCGGCGTGGGAATATGAGTAAAGAAAGCTAATATAAACGGGCATCATTTTATATGCAAGCAGCGCCGCCATAAGACCGTAATATGTATCCCTGCTTTTATAAAGAAACAGTACGGTTACGGCAAGGAAGAGCGTATACACCATTGCGAGAACGATACCGAGCGTTCTGCTCTGAGGAACAAACAGCTCTATAACTCTTTCTGCGGCATAGGAAAAAATGATTACTCCCATAAGCAGAAAGCTTTTTTTGTTTTCATTTGTGAGAGCCGGCTTATTCATAATTAAGTCTCCTTCTTATTTAACGGCTTGTAAAAATTATTTTATTATGTTATATTTATTTACAGATAATAAAGGTGAAAGGCGTGTAAAAAATGAAAATCAAAAGCGGATTTGTTAAAAGAAACATTGCAGGCTCAAACATTGTTGTTCCCGTAGGTAAAAACGCAAAAGCGTTTAACGCTATGATTACGCTTAACGATTCGGCTTCGTTTTTCTGGGACTGCTTCCAAAACGACATAAGCGTTGAGGAATGCGTTGAGCTTGTCTGTAAGGAATACGACGTTGACGAAAGCAGAGCAAAAGCCGACGTTGAAAAGTTTGTTGAAATGCTTAAAGACAACGGAATACTTGAATAAAGCGGGAAACCGCTTTTTTTATTTACCCGAGCGTCAGCGGCTCGTAATTTTTCTTTTTAAAGTTAATCTGTCCTTTGAAGCGTGCAATTTCCGCACTTTGAGGCTCGCCGGAGTAGTTTCTTAAAATGTAGGCGTAGTCTTTTCCGTTAATTACGCTGTCACTGTTAAAATCGCCCGTAACAAGCTGAATCGGCTCATAGGTGAAATCAGCCATAACAACGTTTGTGCCGAGGCTGATTGTTATATCCCTTGTAATTGCCTGATACGCCGAAAGCTCAATTTCATTTTCGCCCGCCTTAACGCTGAGCGTTGCAACGCCGCTTTCGTCGGTTGTGGCGGTGTCGTTTCCTCTTCTTACGGTAACGCCGCTGAGCGCTTCACCCGTTACGAAGTCAACCGTTTTTATCTTAACGGTTTTAAGGTCGGTTTCGTTAATCTGAACGTTGAAAACCTCGCTGACGCCGAGAACGGTTACGGTTATAGTGTTTCCGCTGTAGGCGGGGTTACTAAGCGGATACCAGTGCTTTTCCTCCTGCTCGGTGAGGAACGAAATACGGTTGCCGTCAATTTCATCCTGCCCCGTTACGCTTGAGGAGGTTCCGTCGGTATAATTAACGGTTACTGTCATATTTGTAAGCAAACGCGAAAGGTCGTACAAAAAGTAATCGTTACCCGCAGAATCGGTAGTCCAGCGCCCGTTTGTATTTTCGTCATAAGAAACGTCGCACCTTAAATCAATGCTTTCAACGGGGACGGCGTCATATTCGTCACAGGTAAGCTTTACCTTCATAGTTCCCGACGTTCTTTCAGAGCTCCACCAGCCTGCGGCGTAGTAATAGGTTACACCCGCCTCAAGATGATATGTAAGACAGAACTGGATTCTTCCGCTCTGTCCTCTTTCGGCGTAGTCAGGGCTTGATTCCGAATAGGCAAGCTGAGTCATAACCTTGTCAGACTGCATTGCGTTTGACTGCTTTGTGAACAGATACGCCTCGCTGTGAGGCACGTTAAAGGACATAAAGCTGTATGTTCCCGAAGCCTCGGGAGTATAGATATACCAGAGCAAATCCTCACTTCCGTCCATTGAATCGCTGTACAAAACGTCAAGGATAAGGCGCTGCGATTTTGCGAATGCGTTGAAGCAGACAGAGAGTACGGAGGCAATAATTGACAGAGTAAGCACTATTGCAATTATTCTTTTTTCACTTTTTTTCAATGAAAATCCTCCTTTCTGTCCGAAATTATTAACAATTTGTTAATATTATTTTACAATTTATTTTATATTTAGTCAATAGTAATTATAAAAATATATTATAAACATTGTCTTGTAAACTGAGGAGCAATGAGTTACAATACTATTAATCAAACTATCGGAGTAAGTTATGAAGAAGAAAAAACGTTCCTCAAAGAATCTTAAAATCGCAACGCGAATTACGCTTTCGTCTATTCTGGGAATAGTTATACCCGTTATTGTAGCGATAGTTTTTTCATACGTTGCGCTTCATTCTATTACGTCTTATCTTAATTTTAACACCGTTACCACAAATTCATATTCAATGCTCAACCAGATTCAGTGGAGCCAGACGATGAGCTCAATTTCAAATGAGCTTATTTCCTCCGACGCGCAGGAGGTTAAATTCAGCAAGGTGAACGAGTACCTCACCCCGCTTGAGGAGTTGGGAATTAATATTTACATTGAGTGCAACGGCGAGGATTTTTATTCAACAACAGATAAAAACGCCGTACTCAGCGAGGCGGAATCTATTATCAAAACCGACGAAACGAAAAACACAAACTATTTCGGCGAAAACGGTATGGTTATAGTTAACCACGCCGAAAGAGAGGGCGAAAAGTACGTTATACTCGTTTCGTCAAAGGATTACACCGTAAGCGACATTTCCTCGCGCAACACGCCGCAGAGCTACTCCTCGCTTGTTTTCGGCAAGACGGGAGCGCTGTTTTTAATTATTATTATTTTATTTATTCTTTCAACTGCGGCTGTTTCATTTGCGACCTCGCTGACAATTGTTTCACCGATTAAAAAGCTTGCAAACGGGGCTAACGAAATTGCAAAGGGCAACCTTGATTACAAGATTGATTACAACAGCACAAACGAAATAGGTCAGACGGTTAACGCGTTTAACGAGATGAGCGAGCGGCTGAGCGAATCAATTGAGGACAGAGACAGAATAGACAAATCGCGTAAAGAGATGATTGCCGGAGTGGCGCACGATTTAAGAACGCCGCTGACCTCGGTTAAGGGCTACGTTGAAGGGCTGAGAGACGGAATAGCAAACACGCCCGAAAAGCAGGAAAGATACCTTAACACTATTTACGACTCCACGCTTTCTATGGAAAAGCTGCTTGACGAGCTGCTTACAATTTCACGTCTTGAGCTCGGCAACATTGAGCTTGACAGAGAAGAGATAAACGTTTACAGCTTTATTGAGGACTGCAAAAACGAGATTGCGCCCGTTCTTGAAAAAGAGGGCTTTGAGTTTGAGGTAATAAACAACTGTAACGACAGCGATACGGTTATGCTTGATACAAACCGTTTTTCAAGAGTTATTCAGAACATAGTTTCAAACTCTGTAAAATACGCGCGCAAGGACGCGGTTGGCAAAATAAAAATTGAGGCGCAGAGCTATGAAAAATCTGTTATAATCAGCCTTACAGACAACGGTATGGGCGTTGAGGGCGAAGAGCTTTCACGGATTTTCGACACCTTTTACCGCGCGGACAAATCGCGCACGAACGTTAAGGAGGGGTCAGGACTCGGGCTTTCGGTTTGCAAGCAGATTGTTGAGCTTCACGGCGGTCACATCTGGGCAACAAGGAACGAGGAGTACGGAATTACAATTTTGATTTCACTTAAAAAGGCAGGATTTGAAGATGAATAAAAGAATTTTAATTGTTGAGGACGACGAGAGCATTTTACAGCTTGAAAAGGATTATCTTGAGGCAAACGGCTTTACCGTATTAAGCGCGTCAGACGGCGCGCAGGGGCTTGAAAAAGCAATAGCGGGCGGCTTTGATTTAATTATTCTTGACATAATGCTTCCCGAGGTTGACGGGCTTGAGATTTGTAAAAGGGTACGGGAAACGAGTAACATTCCCATTCTTCTTGTAAGCGCAAAGCGCGACGACATAGACAAGATTAAAGGGCTCGGACTCGGTGCCGACGACTATATTGTTAAGCCGTTCAGCCCGTCGGAGCTTGTTGCAAGAGTTATTGCGCACATAAGCAGATACGAGCGCCTTACCTCTTCCCCGAAGGAGGAGCAAAGCGTAATTGAAACCGACTCAATGAAAATTGACAAAAAGTCAAGACGCGTTTTTGTTAACGATAAGGAAATCGGCTTTACAAACAAGGAGTTTGAGCTTCTTACATACCTTGCGGAAAACCCCGACACAATTTTTTCAAAGGAGGAGCTTTTTGAAAAAATCTGGCAGTATGACCCGATTGGCGAAACCTCAACGGTTACCGTTCATATCAACAGAATACGCGACAAGCTTTTCGCCGCAGACAAAAACTTTAAATATGTCAACACAGTCTGGGGTAAGGGCTACAGATTCAACAAATAAAAAAGGGCTTGGGGCACCCTAAGTAAATAGGGTTAGGTTTTGGCTTTGTTCTTTTGCCCCT
>CAMNAP010000022.1 GCA_946531445.1 uncultured Clostridia bacterium | reverse complement strand
TTGTCACATTCTTCTTTTTTTGTTAGTCGTCTGCTTCAATAATAATTACGTCGTCGCCGTCCTTATATTTTGAAAGGTCAATGTTTTTCTCGTAGTAATCAGGCTTGATATTTTGTTCTTTTACAAGCTTATCAAGCGCCTTTTCAAAGCTTTTTACAAAGTTTTCATCAAGACTTGCCGAATAGAAAATTGCAAATCTTCCAATCAAGGCGTTAAACGGCTGTTGCTGTCCGCCTTCTTCCCATTCAAAATATTTGTTCTGTTTTATCTTTTTGTAAAGCGTTTCAACTGATTTTTCCTTTGCGTTCGGTTCAAAATAAAAAATCAAAACGTTGATTTCGTCATTTTGATGATTATTGTACTCAATCTCTCCGCTTACTCCGTCGGGAAGCTCTTCAAAGTCAGTATACTCGCCTAAATAATCCTCTTCTGTGAATACTTTCTCAGCCTTGAAATACTTAACTAAATCTGATGTGTTCCACTTATCAAACGGCTTTTCTTCTTTTTTAGTTGTTGCGGTTGTGCTTTGGACTTCAGTAAGTGTAGCTGTTGTGATTTCTGATGTTGCTACTTCCTGAGTCTGTGCTTCGGTTGTTGTTTCTTCACTCTGCTTTGCGCAGGCAGAGAAAACACAAATTGTAAGTATTACTGAAAGCAAAATTGAAAGTGCTTTTTTCATTTTATTATCCTTTCTCTTTAAGGCAGTTTTTAAACTGTGTCAGTGTGTCAAATTCAAGGTCGATTATTTCTTTTGTTTTATCGTCTGCAATGTATAAATCGGGAATATAAACAACAATCATTCCAGCGTTGTGCGCAGAATATAAGCCGCTTTGTGAATCCTCTACAGCGTAGCAATCACAGGGCATAACCGAAAGTGAATCAGCCGCAGCGAGATAAATATCGGGTTCGGGTTTTGATTTTTTTATCATATCACCGCATATTACAGAATCAAAGTAATTCTCAATTCCCGCGTCTCTCAGATGATGAAGGACGGATTCTCTTGACGAGGACGAAGCAACAGCCGTTTTATATCCGTTTTCTTTTAAAAAAGTGAGAATTTCCAAAACGCCCTTTTTAACAGGCACGGCGTTATTTTTATAATATTCGTCAAGATATGCCTTGTAGTGAGCCTGAAAAATATCATTATTAAATTTACTGCCGAATTCCTTTTCAAAAATCTTAACGCTTTCTTGTCGCGTTCTGCCAAGCGTTTTATAAACCATATAGCCAACCTTACCGAGTCCGACCTCAACGCCGATTGTATCCCAGCATTTTACGGCAAGATTTTCGGTGTCAAACAAAACGCCGTCCATATCAAAAATTACAGCCTTCATTAAAGTATAATAAGTTCCTTTGTAACTGTTGAAAGGTTTTCTCTTCCTCTCGGTGAGAGGTAACAAACGTCCTCAATTCTTATTCCGAATCTGTCGGGGAGATAAATACCCGGTTCAACCGACGAAACGTTACCCGTTTCGTATGTATCGTTGCTTCTCGGTGATGCGTTAAAGCCCTCGTGAATTTCAAGGCCCACTCCGTGACCGAGTCCGTGTCTGAAAAACTGCGCCATATTCTTTTCATCAAGAACTTCGTATGCCGCCTTGTAAACATCTGCACATTTTTCGCCTGCGTTAAACGCCTTGATACCTGCAAGCTGAGCTTTTAAAACAAGATTATACATCTCTTTCATCTCGTCACTTGCGCTTTTGACTGCAACAGTTCTTGTCATATCGGAATGGTATCCCTCAAACGTTGCGCCAAAGTCAAACAAAACAAAGTCGCCCTCTTTTATTACCGATTCCGACGGTACGCCGTGGGGCATAGAGGTGTTTTTACCGGTAAGCAGAATTGTATCGAAAGAAAGACCGTGCGAGCCGTTTTTTGCCATGAGATAATCAAAATAAGCCGCAAGCTCCTTTTCGGTTTTACCCGCTTTAACGTGATTTAAAAGCTCAAGAAAAGATTTTTCGGCTATAGAGTTAGCCTTTTTCATTAGCTCAATTTCAAACGGCTCCTTGCGGTTTCTTATTCTCATAAGTCTGTCGCCAAGCTCTGTGAATTCAACGCCATCAAGCGTTTCTATGAGCATATTGTATCTCATCAGGCTTATGCTCTCATTCTCAAATATTATTCTCTTTACGCTGTGCTTTTCGCAAAGGTCCTTTATTTCATCCTTGAATAATTGTGGGATTTCAATTACATTAAGTCCTGTTTTTTCGGCGTGCCTGAGAGCAGTTTCCGTATAGCGTGAGTCAACTATATGATATGCTGTTCCGTCCTTTAATATAAGAATATAACCCTCGCTCGGTGAGAAAGCGCACATATAGTGCATATTTGCTTCATCACAGAGGATTAAAGCGTCTGCGCCGTCGCTGTTAATAAGATTTACTGCTTTTTCAATATTAATGTACATAATTATCACCGACAACAATTATATCATAATATTTGCTAAATTCAACTATAATTTGTTTGACTTTATAATTATTATATGGTACTTTTAAAGTAATAAACTAAGGAGTAAATATATGGAAAAATATCTTATTAATCCAAACCAGAAAATCGCTAAAATCAATAAGGATATTTACGGCTCCTTCAGCGAGCATCTCGGCAGATGCATATATGAGGGAATCTATGTTGGCGAAAACAGTAAAATACCGAATGTAAACGGTATGAGAACTGATGTTGTAACCGCACTCAGGGAAATGGGGCTTCCCGTATTGCGCTGGCCCGGCGGCTGTTTTGCAGATGAGTATCACTGGAAAGACGGTATCGGTGAAAAAAGTTCGCGTAAAAAAATGATTAACACCCATTGGGGCGGAGTAGTTGAGGATAATTCTTTCGGCACTCACGAATACTTTGAGCTTTGCCGTCAGCTCGGATGTGATACTTATGTAAACGGAAACGTTGGTTCAGGCTCTGTAAGGGAAATGAGTGAATGGGTTGAATATATCACGTTTGACGGCGTTTCGCCTATGGCTGAGCTAAGAGCTAAAAACGGCCATAAAGAGCCCTGGAAGCTTGACTACTTTGGAGTCGGAAATGAAAGCTGGGGTTGCGGCGGCAATATGGACCCCGAATATTACGGCTGTCTTTTCAAGCGCTACAATACATATTGCCGCGATTATAAGGCTGGCGAGCATATTAAGCGTATTGCCTGCGGACCTAATTCGGGTGATTACCACTGGACAAGAGAGGTAATGGATAAGGTAAAGCACCACGCAAACGGAATCTCGCTTCACTATTACACAGTTCCTACAGGAAACTGGAACCACAAGGGAAGCGCTACTGAATTTGATAATAACGAATATATTTCAACTATCTGTAAAGCTTATAAAATGGAGGAGATTATCACAAATCACCTCGCTGTTATGGATAGCATTAATCCACAGAAATGGGTTAAGCTCATAGTTGACGAGTGGGGTACGTGGTACGACGTTGAAGAGGGTACTAATCCCGGTTTCTTATATCAGCAAAGCACTATGCGCGACGCAATCGTTGCGGCGCTTACGCTTAACATTTTTAATAAACACGCCGACAGAATTATGATGTGTAATATAGCTCAGACCGTTAACGTCCTTCAGTCGGTAATTCTTACAGACGGCGAAAAGATGGTAAAAACACCGACTTATTATGTTTTCAAAATGTTTAAGGAGCACCAGAATAATACGCTTCTCGGCTCATTCATTACAACGGAGAATATCAAGTCAAAGAACGATGAAAACAGAGAATTCCCGCAGCTTATTGAATCTGCTTCAATTGATGAAAACGGCGTAATTTATTCAACTGTAACAAATACCTCGTCAACGAAGTCTGCAAAAATAAAATGTCAGATTGCAGACAGAAAGGTTAAGTCACTAAGGGCTGAAATACTTACAGGCGAATGTCATTCCAAAAATGATTTTGAAAACGGCGACAACGTAAAAGTAGTTGACTTTACAGATTTCAAAAAGCTGTCAGACGGTTTTACTGCAAATCTTCCTGCCTGCTCAGTTGTAAAGTTTATAATTGAATGATGAAAAACTGTAAAAAATGCCTGCTTCTTGAGGCGGGCGAAAATGTAACTCACAGCGAGATTATAAAATATATACAATCGCTTGATAAACAGTTACTTGTAAGTGATGATGTGTATAATGACAGACTCGGAAACTGTAAGAAATGTGAAAATCTGATATCGGGAATGTGTCTTAAATGCGGCTGTTATGTTGAGGTGAGAGCCGCACTTAAAGAAAACGACTGCCCCGATTATAACAACAGAAGGTGGAATAAATATGCAACCGTTTAAATTTTATCTTATAACCGACACTCATTACTATAAGCATTCTCTGAGCAAATATAACGAATACTATGACGACTTTATGCATTATGAGCAGAAGTGCTTTGCCGAAACACAGGCAATCAACGAAGCCGTTTTCAAGTGGCTCGGGGAAGCTAACGAAGCAGACACGGTATTCATTGCCGGCGACCTTTCGTTTAACGGCGAACTGGAGAGTCACCTTGAATTTATAAAGCTTCTCAAAAGCCTTCAGGAAAAGGGCAAAAAGGTTTACGTTATAACAGCTGACCATGATTTTAAGGATACAGAGGACGGCTGTTTCGGCTTTGACGACAACGGCTGGATTCATCCCGAGCCGACACCGCGAAAAGAGCTTATTAATCTTTATAACGATTTCGGCTTTGGGGAAGCTATTGCAGTAGACGAACAGCATCTATCATACGTTGCTCAGCTCACAGACGGTCTAAGACTGCTTGCTCTTAATAATGACGGCTGCGAGGACGGAGGACGTTACTTTGAAGAGAGCCATATTGCCTGGATTAAGGAGCAGACAAAAAAGGCGAGAGAAGACGGACAGATGATGATTGCAATGAATCATTATCCGCTTATCCCGGGTCAGCCTATATTTAATATTATCGGCGGTACATATCAGAAAGACGCGGGAGAGGTTACAAAAATGCTCGCCGACGAGGGCGTTCATCTCTGCTTTACCGGCCATATGCACAATCAGTCAATTAACGTTATTGAAACCGAAAAGGGAAACAAGTTTTACGATGTATGTACAGGCTCAATAATCGCAGACCCTGCAGTTATTAGGCTTGTAAACGTAATTGACGATGAAACTGTTGATATTAAAACTTATGATATACCCGATTTTGACTATGACACTAACGGTAAAAGCTGTAAGCAGTATCTCGCCGATTTGTTTGATAATATGATTGTTAACGTGCTTTACGATATGGCGTATGACACTGACAGAATGATGGCTAAATTCCATCTCGGCGCAAAGCTTAAGCCCGTTCTTAAAATTGTTGGTAAAACACTTCAGAAAACAACTGTAGGCGGACTTGGCAGAATGCTCTTCTTTAAGGTTGACAAGAGTATTAAAAAAGAAAAGGTTAAAGACGTTGCGGCAGAGCTTGTAAGAATGATGTTTGAGGGTAATCAGTATTTCAAAGAGGGAACGCCGAAGGGCGACGCTGTACTTGCTCTGTTTTCAAGGCTGAGACCTGTACTTAAAAAGATTAACGCTAAAACTATAGACGGCAAGAGCGCAGACATATTTGAACTTCTAAAGAATTCTGCGGGTAATTATGATATTGACGATTACAACGCAACCTTAAAACTCAAATGATTAAAAACAGAATAATGTGACAATAATAACCGTATGAAAAGTACGGTTATTATTTTTAGAAAACTATCAGAGCAGACAGCAGCTCCGCTAATATTTCTCTCTGTTTTTACTGTGTTGCTGTCTTTGACCTCACGGTCTGAATCACTTGGCGTTTTGACGTCTGTATTACTCGTATTCTATATAGTTTATCTTAATACCAAAAATGCGCAAAAGGGGATAATAGCAGCGTTTTGCACTTCTGCAGGAAGTGTTGTGTATCACAGCTTTTCTGCGCAGTATTACAGCTTGCTTTTTTCGGTTTTGCTCGGTGTTTTATCAGTATTAATAACGAAAAAATCAAAAAAGACTTTTTCCTTTGTTATATTACTTTGTACCAATATTCTTTTGTCTTTTTCTATTGGAATGCTGTACCCTTACTTGATGAACTTTCTGAGAGGCTTTTCAATGCTTATCGGCTCAAAGGGTTATATTTTCGGCGTGGTTAAAAATATTTATGATATGGCAGTGTCTGATAAGTTTACTGATTTGTTTTATTATTCTTCGTTTTCGCAAACTGAAATTATTAATAATAAAGCCGTAAGCGGCGCCGTAAATATTTTTCTTCAAAATCATGACAGCAGCGTAGTTTCAAGGTATCTTACGGGTGAGTATTTTGTATGCATTTTTCTAAGTATTGGAATGCTTTTCGCCCTTTATAATAAAGTTCACTTAGATATCAGAATTGCTTTGATTCTGACGGTTATCACTTCAGTTTTAACCGGTGACATAAGGCTCTTTTCGTTATTTCTGTTTTTGCTGAGTCCCGTTTTGTATTCAGGTTTTCTGCTTTGCGTTTTGTTTTCATATGTTGCCGCTTCTCTTCTGAAACTGAGTATCGGCTTTGAAGCAATGCCTTCTGTTATTCAGCTTTTTAAATATATTAATTCTCCCGCTTATTTCTTTATAACGGGTTTTGTTCTCGGTCTGCTTTCATATTTTACTGCAAGGCTTATTATACTGCGATTTAATATTTCGTGGGGTAACTATTATCCTGAAAATGTCAGAAGCATAATAACAGCGCTTGGCGGAGAGGCTAATATAGTTAAGATTAACTTCGATACGCTGACAGTCAAGAATGTAAATCTTGTTAATATTCTTCTCCTTGATTGCAATATAAGCGGAAATAATGTATTATTAAACGAAAGGGATTTCGGTTTAATTAAGGAGTATTTGTGATGGATTTAAGACAGAAATTATTTAAAAATCAGGACTTAAAATATAAAGAGTTTCACAAAAAGCTTGTTCCAAATATAGATGAAAACAAAATTATCGGCGTAAGAATACCGATTATTAGAAAAATCGCAAAAGAAGCTTTTCTTTCAAACGCTGAAAACAAGCTTGAATATTATGAGGAAATAATGGTGTACGGCTTAACGCTCGGTATGATAAAATGCTCAGCAGAGGAGCATATGAATCAGCTTGAAGGCTTTGTTAAGCTTATTGACAACTGGGCGGTTTGCGATACCTGCTGTTCCTCTTTTAAGTTTACGAAAAAGTATAAAGACGAGATGTACCCCTTTATACTTTCATACATAGGAAAAGGGGAGTATGAAACACGCTTTGCAGTTGTAATGCTTATGGATTACTATCTTTGTGATGAGTATATTGACAAAGTGCTTGAGATTATCAAGAATATAAACAGCAATTATTATTATGTGAATATGGCGTGTGCGTGGGCTGTTCAGGCTGCGTTTGTTAAATACAGAAATAAAACGCTTGCTCTTTTAAAGTCAAAATGCCTTAATGCTGACGTTCAGAATAAAGCAATACAAAAAATCAGAGACTCATACAGAGTCTCTGACAGTGATAAAGAATTATTAAAGCAGTTTAAAATTTAATAGCTTAGCCGATTCTGTCAATAATTTCCTGAGACTTTTTGTATATAAGCTCAGCATCGGCACTAACGAATTCTCTGTTATCATAGAGAATTTTACCGTTAATCATAGTCATAAGAACATTCTCTTTTGAACCTGAAAAGACAATGTTCTTTTTTATATTGTTAAAAGGATGCATATTCGGTCTGTTTAGGTCAATTACAATAAGGTCTGCAATTTTACCCTCATCAATTAAATCGCAGTCATAAAGTCCCATACAGTGAGCTGAACCGATTGTTGCCATTTTAAGAATATCCTCTGCGTCAATTGATGAGGCGTCCATATTATCAATATTTTGCGTAGCACAAATGAGGAACATTTCTTTAAACATATCAAGAGAATTGTTACTGCTTGCACCGTCTGTACCAACCGAAAGATTAACGCCCTTATCGAGCATCTTTTTAACGGGAGCAATGCCTGATGCAAGCTTACAGTTAGAGCCTGCATTAATGACAGCCCATACGCCGCGATTTTTCAAAATTTCGATGTCATTGTCACTGACCCATACGCTGTGGAAAGCACCGCCGCCGTAGTTAAACATACCGAGCTCATCAAAGAGTGCAGTAGGAGTTTTACCGTATCTTTCAATACAGCCGTCAACCTCTGATTTAGTTTCGCTTGAGTGAACAAAAACGGGTGCTTTATATTTTTCAGCTAATGCCGCCACTTTCTCCATTAGCGCCCTTGAGGTTGTGTATTCAGCGTGAAAACCAATCTTGTATGAAATAAGCTCGTTAAAATTGTTATACAAATTGTAATATTCTTCAAGTGTTTCGGCGGACTCTTTAAAGTCGTTTATAGCGCCGCAAAGTACGCTCCTGAATCCTAAATCAACACTTGCTTTTACATAATCATCAGGCTCATAATACATATCAAAACAAGCTGTAATTCCGCTTGTGAGATACTCAAGAAATGCAAGCTGTGACAGCCAGTAAATATCTTCGCCCGTAAGCTTAGCCTCAAGCGGAAAAATCTTTGTGTTAAGCCATTCGTGGAGCGGAAGTCCGTCGGCATATGAACGCGCAAAGGTCATTGCGGAATGAGTGTGAGCGTTTTTGAAGGAGGGCATTAAAAGGTTGCCTTTGAGGTCATATACTCTGTCAGCGTTAAGCTCTTTATCTCCAACGCTTACAATTTTGTTTTTATCAACGTAAACGTCTGTTTTTACAAGGTTGAAATCCTTATCTAAAATAATACCGTTGGTAAATTTAATCATTTCAATTTCTCCAGATTTTCTTTGAATGGTTTTCTTATTATTCCTTTTTCAGTTATTATTGCCGTTATCAGTGAACTGTCTGTAACATCAAAAGCGGGGTTAAAGCATTTTGTTTCTTTCAGTGCGCTGGGCGTTTTAAAGAACATCTCTTTTATTTCCTCGCTCTCGCGCTCTTCAATTGTTATATCGTCACCGCCCTCAATTGAAAAGTCAACTGAAGAAGTCGGCGCGAGCACATAAAACGGAATGCTGTAGTAGTTTGCAAGAATTGCAACAGTGTTAGTTCCTATTTTATTTGCTGTATCGCCGTTTGAAGCAATTCTGTCTGCGCCAACAAGAACGGCGTTGATTTTTCCTTCTTTCATAACTGTTGAAGCCATACTGTCACAAATAAGCGTAACGTCAATTCCGGCTTTTTCAAGCTCATATGACGTCAGCCTTGCGCCTTGCAGAAGCGGTCTTGTTTCGTCAGTATAAACGTGAAAGTTGTATCCCTTTTCTTTACCGAGAAGCAGGGGACCGAGACCCGTTCCGTATCTGCTTGTAGCAAGCTCTCCTGCATTGCAGTGAGTGAGTATTCCGTAGCCGTCTTTTAGCAGTGAAAGACCGTATTCGCTGATTTTTCTGCACATTTCAACGTCCTCGTCGTAAATGGCTTTTGCTTCTTCAATAAGGTCTTTACCATCTTTATATGCGGCTAACATTCTTTTTGTAGCCCATGAAAGATTAACAGCCGTTGGTCTTGCAGAATCAAGATATTTTTTCAGCTCTTCTTTGTCCTCGTCAACAAGCGCCATTGCGAACGCTGCGGCGATTCCGATTGCCGGTGCTCCGCGCACCTGTAAATTTTTTATTGCAAAATAGTAATCCTCTTTTGTTTTCGGAGTGATATACACTTCCTCTTGCGGCAAAAGCGATTGGTCAAGCAAATAGAGTGTGTTATTTTCAAATCTGAGATTGTTCATTTAAAGCTTCCTTAAGGTTTCGGTTAACAGTTTTGTGAATTCATTTATTCTCAGCGCAGCGGTTTGCTTAACCTCGTCGTTTGTAATCGGCTGGTCAAGTATACCGCAAGCCAGGTTTGTTATAAGGCTGATTCCCGCAATTTTCATATTGCAATGTCTTGCGGCGATAACCTCAATTACTGTGCTCATTCCCACCGCGTCGCAGCCGACTGCTGAGAGCATTTTTATTTCAGCAGGAGTTTCAAACTGGGGACCTTTAAGCTGAGCGTAAACTCCGCTCTTTATCGGAATTGAATATTCTTTGGCAGTTTCAAATATGAGATTTGAAATCTCTTTATCATAAACCCTGTTCATATCGGGAAAGCGCGTTCCGAGGCTGTCAATATTTTTCCCGATAAGCGGACTGTCAACAAAGCTTGAAATATGGTCGTTAATAATCATAAAATCGCCAACCTCAAGGCCTTTGTTTATACCGCCTGCCGCGTTTGTAAATATAACCGTCTTACAGCCGAGAAGATGTAAAAGGCGAATAGGCAATACACATTCCTGCGGACTGTAGCCTTCATAAAGATGAACGCGCCCGTCCATAATTGCAACTTTTTTATCGGCTATGTATCCGAAAACAAACCTTCCTTTGTGGTTATCAAGTGTTGATACGGGGAAGCCCTCAATTTCGCTGTATTTAATTACAGCTTCGGTCTTAACGCTTTCTGCTACTCTTCCGAAGCCTGAACCTAATACAACTGCAATATCGGGAATGAAATCGGTAATACTTCTGATATAATCAATTTGTTTTTCAAGCATAATATCACCTCGTGATTACTATTATATATTCCTTTTGACAATAAATCAATTAAAAGTATTGCAATATTTACATAAATTTGATATGATTAATTAGTGAAATTATATTCTCGGAGGAATGAGATATGAAAAGAATTTCTGCTCTTGCACTTGCTCTTATTTTAGCGTTTACCTGTGCATTTGCATTTTCAGGCTGTTCAAAAAAAGACAGCGAAAAAAGTGAACTTGTTCTTATTACTGACGGCGCTCCGGTTAACGATAAAGCGTATAACCAGTATACTTGGAACGGTTTAAAAGCATATTCCGAAGAAAATTCGGTATCCTGCCGTTATTATCAGCCTTCACTTAATGAGGAAGGCGAGCTGACTACTGAAGAAATAGCTAAATATGTTGATTTGGCTGTAAAGGGCGGAGCAAAACAGATTGTTCTTCCGGGTGAAAAGTTTGCTGTTGCCGCTTACGAAATTGCTCCTACATACAAGGACGTACAGTTTGTTCTTATTGACGCTGTACCTCATTCACGCGACGATGATACAATGCGCCTTCAGAGCAATGTTGAATGTATTAAATTCAATAAGCTTCAGGCGGGATTTTTAGCAGGCTACTGCTCTGTAATCAACGGTAGCTATGATATTAAAAATAATAAAATCAGGGACTATAACACAAAGCTCGGATTCCTCGGCTCTGTAGCTTCTCAGGACGCCACTGATTATGGCGCAGGCTATCTTCAGGGCGCTGAATATGCCGCTGATGAAAAGAGCGTGCCCGTTTACCTTGATTATGCTGAATATGACAGCCTTTTCCTTAATTATGATTATTCATTTACAATTAAACCCGTTTACGTAAAACGTGAGGAGGCTAAAAAGGACACATTCAAGGTTAATGTTGTTGACGGGATAGGCTCAGGCGTTTATACAGACGGTGAAAACGTTACAATTACCGCTAACCCTGCTCCCGAGGGAAAGGTTTTTGACCATTGGGAAGCAAAGAGCGACACTAAGGGCGTCAAGGATAAAAAAGTTAATATTTCATCTAAGAAAGACCCTTCAATGAATCTTCTTATCGGTGACTGCGACTGTACGATTACTGCCGTATGGGCAGACGCAAAGACTGTTCCTGTAACAGTTACTGCCGCTGATGGCGCAACTGCTGCTCAGGTGCTGAATGTTCCCGAGAATTCAAACGCGTGGATTGAAGCTCCTGCTGCTGAAAACGGAATGGTATTTGACCATTGGGAAAGCAGTATGGAGGATATAGTTGAGGACGTTCAGTCAAAGGGTACAAACGTCAAAGTAGGTAATCAAGCCGTTGCAGTGACGCCTGTTTACAGAGAAAGCGAAGTGCCTACTTTCAACCTGATGGTTGAAAACGGAACGGGAACAGGCTCTTATGTTACTGGAGATATAATCAAGGTTGTTGCAGACGCACCCGAAGAGGGCTATATGTTCTATAAATGGGAAAACGTTGACAATCAGGGGCTTTCAACAGGAATTGCTATGGATAACGAATACTGTTATCACGCCGAATTTGAAATGGTAGACAGATACGCTTCAATCGTAGAAAAGATGTATGACGAAGGCTGTCAGGTAGTGTTTGCAGGAGGAAACAGTGTTTCCGATTCAATATTCGTAGCAGCTGACAGTTTTGATTACAACGTTTACACTTTCGGCTCGGGAATTGACGAGGGCTCAAAATCAAAGTGTATTGCTTCTGTAGTTACCGATTACGGTAATGCAATTAAGCTTGCGCTTAAAGACTATAAAGGCGGCTCAATATTTACGGGCGACTGCTCAAATGACTGTATCTACGTTACAGGTAAGAGCGTAAACGAATTTGAGCTTGAAAGCGACGGCACTCCGAAGACGGATAAAAAAGGCAATAAAATTGAAGATAAAAACTACAGTGCCGACTATGCTTCAACTATCAAGAAACTGAACGACGGTAGCATAAAGCTGATAAACGTTCAAAAGGGCGCCGATTTAAAATCAGTTGTAAATTCAAAATGTCTAACTTTTAACTACTGGGTAGTAGAGTAAAAGATAATAAATAAAGCGAGGAATTTCCTCGCTTTTGTTTATTCTGTGAAATTCTGTTTATAATAATTTACGGCAAGCTTATCGCAGCGCTCGTTGTACATATTTCCGTCGTGTCCCTTAATCCAGACAAATTCAACCCTGTGAATTTCAAGCAGGTTGAGAAGCTGTTTCCATAAGTCAACGTTAAGAGCGGGGGACTTGTCCGCTTTTTTCCAGCCCTTTTTCTGCCAGGAATAAACCCATCCCTTATTAATTGAATCACAAACATATTTTGAATCCGTTGTAAGCGTAACCTCGCAGGGCTCTTTAAGTTTTTTCAGCGCTTCAATTACGGCCGTCATTTCCATACGGTTGTTTGTTGTTTCTTTTTCTCCGCCGCAAAGCTCTTTTTTACGTCCGTTATATATTAAAACTGCGCCCCAGCCGCCCGGTCCCGGATTACCGGAGCACGCGCCGTCTGTATAAATTTCAACATGTTTCATACTATCACCACGCATATGTTACCATTTTTTGGACAGTAAATCAATATATTTTTATTTCACTTGACTTTAAGAGAAATATATCTTATTATATTTAATACTATTAATTGAACGAAATAATTTATTATTTAAGGAGGTACTGCTTTTTATGGCAAAACAACAAAAGATGTCTAAAGGCGCTGATTACAGAAAGCGGAATTCTAAAAGGCGCTATTACACTTACCGTAAGACATCGAAGAAATTTGACTCTTTCCCTCAGATTGAGAAGGAAAAAGTTCGGATTTCTTTCATAGGCGGTATGAATGAAATCGGAAAGAATATGACTCTTTATGAGTATAAAAACGATATGTTTATCGTTGACTGCGGACTCGCTTTTCCGTCGTCTGATTTACTTGGCGTTGACCTCGTTATACCCGATTTTACCTATATTGAGAATAACTACGAAAAGGTAAAAGGAATCATTATAACTCACGGTCATGAGGACCACATTGGCGGACTTGCGTATCTGCTTAAAAAAGTCAACATTCCCGTTTATGCCACTAAGCTTACGGTAGGTCTTATTAAGGGAAAACTTGAGGAACACGGACTTCTCGGAAGCGTTAAGCTTGTTGAAATTAAGCCGGGTGACAACATAACGCTCGGACATTTCAACATTGAGCTTATACACGTAAATCACTCTATACCCGACGCGGTAGGCCTTGCTATAAGATGTCCTGCCGGTATTATTATCCAGACGGGTGACTTTAAGATTGACACAACGCCTGTTGACGGCGATATGATTGATTTACCGAGATTTTCGGAATACGGCAGAAAAGGCGTGCTTGCGCTTCTTTCGGATTCTACAAACGCTGAAAGACCGGGCACAACTATGAGTGAGAGCAGCGTTGGAGAAAGCTTTGAATTGCTTTTCAGAAAGGCTAAGAAGAAGAGGATTATTGTTGCAACCTTCGCTTCAAACATTCACAGAGTACAGCAGATTATTGATGTTGCCGTTTCAAGAGGAAGAAAGGTTGCAGTAGTAGGAAGAAGCCTTGAAAATCTTGTTAAGGTCGGTAGCGAGCTCGGTTATCTTACTGTTCCCGACGGAATTCTCGTTCCGGTTGAAACTATAAGAAATTACCCTGACGATAAAATTCTTCTTATTACAACAGGATCTCAGGGAGAGCCTATGTCCGCCCTGACAAAGATGGCGATGAACGAACACAGAATGGTTCACCTTACGCCTAACGACTACGTTATTATTTCCGCAACGCCTATTCCGGGTAACGAGAAAATGGTGGGCAACGTAGTTAACGCCCTTATGAAACTCGGAGTTGAGGTAATATATGAGAATATGTACGATGTTCACGTTTCAGGTCATGCCTGTCAGCAGGATTTGAAGCTTATGATTGGTATTACCAAGCCTAAGTTCTTTATTCCCGTACACGGTGAGCAAA
The DNA here is from genome assembly GCA_946531445.1 of uncultured Clostridia bacterium. Lineage (GTDB taxonomy): Bacteria > Bacillota > Clostridia > Oscillospirales > Acutalibacteraceae > Eubacterium_R. The sequence goes on along the minus strand of CAMNAP010000022.1, from coordinate 5,652 downwards.
AGCATCTTGTAAGCCACGCACAGCTTGCGCTTTCTATGAATATCCCGAAAGAGAATATCTTTATTGGGGATATAGGAAACTGTATTGAGCTCAGCGAGGACGGTATCACTAAGCTTGACGATATTCCCGCTGGCGAGGTATACGTTGACGGTTACGGTGTCGGCGATGTCGGTAACGTAGTTCTTAACGACAGAAAGGTTCTTTCACAGGATGGCATTATTATCGTTGCAACTGCGCTTGACGCTGCAACGGGATACATTGTTTCCGGACCCGACATTGTTTCAAGAGGCTTTGTTTTTGTTAAGGAAAACGAAGAGCTCATCCAAAACGCAAAGGACATTGCATACCGGGTAATTGAAAATAACTATTCGGGTAAATACAGAGACTGGAATTCAGTAAGAAATAAGCTCAGGGATGAGCTGTCACGTTATCTGTTTGAACAGACAAAGAGAAAACCAATGATTCTTCCTATATTTATGGAAGTATAAGAGGAGGTCTAACTATGAAAGTAATTTTAAAAGCGGACGTAAAGTCTCTCGGTAAGGCGGGCGAGCTTGTAAACACAAGCGACGGTTACGCAAGAAACTATCTTTTCCCGAGAGGACTTGCAGTAGAGGCAAACGCAACAGCAATGAACGAATTTAAGAATAAAGAAAAGGCTAAAAAGTTCCATAAGCAGGAAGAGATTAAAGCCGCAAACGAGCTTAAGGATAAGCTTGAGGGTAAAACCGTTAAGCTTACTGCTAAAGCGGGCGCAAACGGTAAGCTTTTCGGCTCTGTAACCTCAAAGGATGTTGCAAACAAGCTTAACGCTGAGCTCGGCGAAAGCATTGACAAAAGAAAAATTGTTATGGATGACATTAAGTCATTCGGAACTTTTCAGGCTGAAATCAAGGTATATCAGGGCATTTCCGCAACAGTGTATGTAAGCGTACTTGAAGCTTAATTAAAACGAGGAGTTTAAAATGGCGGACAATAATTTAAACGTAATGCTTCCTTATAACAGGGAGGCTGAACAGAGCGTACTCGGCAGTATACTTGTTGACTCAAGCTGTATGTCGATAGCCGTTAAATATCTTGTTGCAGATAATTTCTTCCTACCTGAGCACAGAGAAATATTTGCTGCAATGATGGCTATGTATACCGGAAAGGACGCTCATATTGACACAATTACAGTTGCCGACGCTCTTGCAAAAAGCGGCTACAGCGACGCTGCAGGAGCGCGTAATTACATATTTCAGCTCGCGCAGTCTGTACCTTCTGTTGCGAACGTCGAAAGCTATGCTGAAATTGTAAGAGAGCAGTCGTACCTCAGAAGTCTTATTCAGATATCACACGATATTATTGATAATGCTTCCGCATCCAATGCAGACGCAAAGGTTATTATGGAAACTGCTGAGCAGAAGCTTTACGATATGCGTAAGGGCAAGGAGTCAAACGGTCCTAAGAAGCTTAACGACGTAATCGTAAACGGCGTATACGACCGTTTGCGAATGCTCAACAGCGAGAATAAGGATGATTATAAAGGTATCCCTACGGGCTTTAATCTTCTTGATAAGTTCATTACTGGTCTTAACAAGTCTGATTTAATCCTTATCGGCGCACGTCCCGCAATGGGTAAAACAAGCTTTGCGCTTAACCTTGCGCACAATCTTTCGTATGTTGCAAAGAAGAAGGTAGTATTCTTCTCGCTTGAAATGACAAACGAGCAGCTTGCTGAAAGACTGCTTGCTTCTCAGTGCGCTATAGATTCAAAGAAATTCAGAACAGGCGAATTTTCAGAGGACGAGTGGGTACGCCTCGGTAACGCGGCTTCATCTTTTTATGATACAGAGCTTTATCTGTCAGACGCTTCTGCGATTACCGTTCCCGAAATGAAATCAATCGTCCGCAGAATGCGTGATGTTGACTGCGTTATTATTGACTATCTCGGACTTATTAACTCTGCCGAAAGAACAGAAAACCGTGTTCAGGAGGTTACTAAGATTACGAAGAATCTTAAGATGATGGCAAAGGACCTCAATATACCCGTTGTTTGCTGTGCTCAGCTTTCAAGAGGAACTGAGGGACGCGGTAAGAGTCACAGACCGCAGCTTTCAGACCTCAGAGAGTCGGGCTCAATAGAGCAGGACGCTGATATAGTAATGTTTCTTTACCGTGAAATCTATTACGCAGGCGAGAAGCTTGATACAGAACAGGCAGATGAACTTGATAAAAATAAAACAGAGCTTATTGTTGCCAAAAACCGTCACGGTGAAACGGGAACAATTGAGTTAGTATTTGACAGCGAGTATACTCGTTTCAGACCGCTTGAAAATGATGAACGTTATTCAAAAAATTGATTTAACTGTTGAAAAATTCAATATGCTGAAAAGTGGCGATACTGTTGTTGCGGGCGTTTCCGGCGGCAAGGATTCAATGCTTATGCTTTACTACCTTTTGCAAAAACTGCAAGAACTTGACCTCAGAATTATTGTTGCTAATGTTGAGCACGGAATAAGAGGGCAGGCTTCTATTGACGATTCGGCGTTTGTTGAAAGGTTTTGTAAAGAAAACGGCATTGAATTCAGAATGCTTAAAATCAATGCAGAAAAAGAAGCTGTTTTGGCAGGTCTTGGAGTAGAGGAGTATTCAAGACAAAAGAGATACGAATTCTTTTCTTCCATTGAATGTGACAAAATTGCAACGGCTCACAGCCTTTCGGACAACGTTGAAACAGTTATATTCAGGCTTGCAAGAGGTACGTCATTAAACGGACTCGGCGGAATTCCTGCTGTAAGAGGAAAGATTATAAGACCTCTTATTGAACTTACAAGCGATGAGATTGTTTCTGCGTGCGGGGAATATAAAATTGACTATGTGACCGACGAAAGCAATTTTGAAAACGTCTATTCAAGAAACAAAATCAGAAACGAGGTTGTGCCGATTCTTAAAAGCATTAACCCGAATTTTGAAAATGCTGTATCGCGATTTATTAACAGCGCCGCAGAGGATGAAAGCTTTTTAAGAAGTGAAGCTGAAAAGTACGTTGACAGCGTGATTAATTTAGATGAATGCAGAGGACTTGATGTGTCTGTTAAAAAACGCGTTATTGAGCTTTATGCTGAACGTTTCGGTGTAACGCTTGATGAAAAGCATTTAACGTCTGTTCTTGAGCTTTGCGATAAGACGGGCAAAACTCAGATTAAGGGAAGTCTTTTTGCTTACGCAAATAAAACACAGCTTTACTTTGCAAACGCAGATGAAACCGAGCCGTCCTTTGAGGTTGAATCAAAGGTTGTAGATGTTGAAGTTTATAAAAGAAAACTTTCTCTGTATAAAAAAGAATTTACTTTTGTGTGTGATTGTGATAAAATATGCGGTAACGTATCAGTCAGAGCAAGGCAGGAGGGCGACGCCGTTACACTTATTTCAAGAAACGTTACTAAGTCGCTGAAAAAGCTTTTTAATGAACTGAAGATACCCGTTAACGAAAGAAATAAGGTACCCGTTATTTGTGATGACAGGGGAGTTATCGGAGTTTACGGCATAACACTTGACAAACGCGTTAGTATCAGCGGCGATACAAAACGCTGTCTTTTAATGAACATAAAGTCGGAGGACATCAGTTAATGAGAGAAAATATGTCTAAGAATTTTAAAGCAGGGTGGATATACATCCTGATACCGCTTCTTCTTATCGGCGCAATTCTTGTTATGTCCGGTCAGAATAAGCAGGAAACTAAGCAGTATTCTGAAATAGTTAATCTATTCACAACTGATAAGGTTGCTGAATTTAGTATTGACTTGTCGAGCGGTAAGCTGAATTACCGTCTTTTTACAGATGATAAAAACAAGGTGAACACATATACAGTTCCCAATGTTGCTTATTTTATTGAGGACATCGGTCCAAGCGTTAAAGAGTATAACGCCAAAAATCCCGATAAGCTGATTAAATATAATTATATTAAAGGCTCGGCTAATTCTTGGTGGATGAATCTTCTTCCGACAGCTCTGTTTACAGTTATGATTGTAATACTCGGCTTCTGGGCGATAAGAAGAATGGGCAATACCATAGGCAACGAAACCAACAGAACGCTTGGCTTCGGCAAGGTGAAAACTAAGAATGCTCAGGAGGATGCAGACAAGAAGTTTGAGGACGTTGCAGGCTGCGACGAGGAAAAAGAAGAGCTTCAGCAGCTTGTTGATTTCTTAAAAGACTCGGAAAAATACACAAAGATGGGCGCAAGGATTCCAAAGGGAGTACTTCTCGTTGGCCCTCCGGGTACGGGTAAAACGCTTCTTGCTAAGGCTGTTGCAGGTGAAGCAGGAGTTCCTTTCCTTTCAATTTCAGGCTCTGACTTTGTTGAGATGTATGTCGGAGTCGGCGCTTCGCGCGTTCGTGACTTATTTGAGCAGGCGAAGAAAAAGGGCGGCGCAATTGTATTTATAGATGAGATTGACGCTGTAGGACGTCACAGAGGTACCGGTATGGGCGGCGGAAACGACGAACGTGAGCAGACCCTTAACCAGCTTCTTGTTGAGATGGACGGCTTCGGTACTAACAGCGGTGTTATTGTTATGGCTGCAACAAACCGTCCGGACGTTCTTGACCCTGCACTTTTAAGACCCGGCAGATTTGACCGTCAGATTACTGTTAACAGACCTGACGCAAGGGGAAGAGAAGCTATCCTTAAGGTGCATTCTAAAGATAAGCCTATTGCTCCCGACGTAAGCTTTGAGGATATTGCAAAGGATACAATCGGCTTTACGGGCGCAGACCTTGAAAATCTTATGAATGAAGCGGCTATTCTCACTGTTAAGAGAAATAAGCAGGCTATTACCACGCAGGAAATCATTGACGCAACCTCGCGTGTTGAGCTCGGTACAGAGAAGAAGTCGCATAAATACACCGAAAAAGCAAAGAAGCTTACTGCTTTCCACGAGGCAGGTCACGCTGTTTCGGCATACTATGTTGAAGGACACGACCCCGTAAAAGAGGTTTCTATTGTGCCGAGAGGTCTTGGCGCAGGCGGTTATACGTGGTATACTCCGCAGGATGAAAGCTACGAATCAAGAAACGATATGCTCAACCTTCTTGTTTCTATGTTCGGCGGACGTGTTGCAGAAGCTATTGCACTTAACGATATTTCTACGGGTGCTTCTAACGATTTACAGCGAGCAACAGAAATCTGCCGCGATATGGTAACAAAATACGGTATGAGCGATTCTGTGGGCCCTGTTGTATACGATTCGGGTAACGGCGAGGTATTCCTCGGCAAAGACTACGGTCACGTTAATAATTACAGTGAAAGCACCTCGGCAAGAATTGACGAAGAGGTTGAACGCATTATGCGTGCTGCTTACGCTAAAACCGAAAAGATTCTTAAGGAGCATTTTGACAAGCTTGAGCTCGTTGCAAGCACTCTTTTTGAAAGAGAGAAAATCAGCGGCGAAGAGTTTGAACGCCTTATGAAATTCGGTTATATAGAAAACGAGAATGAAAGTGAAGAAAACAACAGCGAAGAAACTGTTGAAACTGCTTCTGACAATACTGAAGAGGGAACGGAAGCTGTTGTTACAGATGAAACAACAAGCGTTGTAAACGACATTACCGAAAACGAAATAAATACAGAAGAATAAATCAAAAACCCTGAACAACTGTTCAGGGTTT
>CAMNAP010000021.1 GCA_946531445.1 uncultured Clostridia bacterium | reverse complement strand
GAATAAGTCCCTCCTAAGGATTAGATGAAGGTTCGATTCCTTCTGTGGGTGCCAATAGCCTGCGCACAGCTTTTGCTGTGAGCAGGTTATTTTGTTAACAAACAACACCGGGCAAAAGCAGAGAAAACGAATTTTATTGTGCCTGACTGATTTGAAAAGGGTTGAGCAATTATAATTATTATGATAAAATAATTGTGTAGAGAAGCGGTTGACTCAAGGTTAACTGACAGTATATGTTAAACCGTTATTGTCCGATGTATTATAAAGACAGAGGGGTGATACGGTATGAACATATGCAAGGCATTTGAAATGAAAGACAGAAGCGAGCGGTATAATCATTTAAGCGGATTGATAAAGCTTGAGGAATTCGGGGATTACTTCAACGGGCATTATTTGCACACGTGGGATGACGGCCACAGATATCTGTGCAAATGTCCTGAGTGTAACGCACTGATATTAGTTCAGTTTTCTGAATTTCACGCATATGATGACGCGTACTATAAAGATTATTTTGCAGTCGGCTCAAGAGAAGAAGCGATAGCGCTTAATGAGAAATATGACGGTTGGCAAATTGAAAAGGAATACACAGGCGAGAGGATTTTTAAAACGTTCTGAGGAGGTAAGCTATGGATATTCAGTCTGTTGGAAACAGAATCAGTGAGCAAAGGAAAAGGCTCGGCATCACTCAGGAGCAGCTGGCAGAAAGAGTCGGCGTGTCTCCTCAGGCGGTCAGCAAGTGGGAAAACGGGCATAACCTGCCCGATATAGATAATTTGTTCGTTATTGCAGACGCGCTGAGGGTTTCTTATTCCTCGCTTGTTGAGGATGAAAAGGGCGAGCTGGAGATGAATTTTAGAACGCGTCTTTTCCATGAAGACAATATGTATACGAGAATAAAAACAACCGCGCAGTCCGAACGCCTTGAAAACATGCTTGCCGCGCTTGATTTTATGCGCGAAAAGCACAAGGGGCAGTTCAGAAAGGGCTCGCGCTATGCAACCGAAAGCGTTGCGTATATCAACCATCCGCTTATGATGGCTTGCCACGCCCACGCAATGGGAATAAGCGACGATGAAATTCTTGCGGCAATATTGCTCCACGATGTTGTCGAGGATACGGATACAGAGCTCAATGAGCTTCCGGTATCAAACGAGGTAAAGGAAATTGTAAATCTTCTTACGTTCAGAATGCTTGCGGGTAAGAATAAGGAGCAGAGCAAAGCCGTTTACTACGAAAATATAATGAAAAACAAAAAAGCGTGCATCGTAAAAATGATAGACCGATGCAATAATGTTTCAACCATGGCGAGCTGTTTCGGCAGGGAAAAGCTGATTGAGTATATTGATGAAACCGAAGAATATATCCTCCCTGTTATAAAGAGCATTAAAGATAAGTACCCTGAATACAGCAATGTAGCTTTTCTCGTAAAATATCAGATTTTAAGCCTTATTGAAAGCATAAAATCGTTAATATAATTAACTTTTAAAGGCAGTTTTGCTGAAAGAGTTTTATGTTTTTACATTGATGTTGATTTTGTAAAGAATATATTGTATTATGAAAATGTAAAATATTAACGGAGGGAATATTATGAAAAAAAGAGTTCTCTCGCTGCTTCTTGCAGTAATAACCGTATTCAGCGTTTTCGGTATGACGTCAACCGCTTTTGCCGCAGGCAGTAAACAGGTTTTCAGTCACTACTCAAAAAAGGGAAAGTATAAGGTTAGTTCCTTTGAGTTTACGCTTCCCGCCTCAAACGATTTCACCTATAAGGTGTGGTATCCCAAAAACATTAAGAAGCTTTCAAAACGCCCCGTAATTCTCTACTGTAACGGCACAGGCTCAAACTATACTATGGATAACGAGACCTCGTCAGTTCTTACAAAGGCTGCCTCTTACGGTTATGTCTGCCTTTGCAATACTGATAAAAATACAGGAACAGGCGCAAGTATGGACGCAGGTATGACCAAGCTTATCGCCTATAATTCAGACAGAGGCAGCAAGCTTTACAACAAGCTTGACCTTACAAGAGTCGGTATTGCCGGGCACTCACAGGGCGCAACCTGCACTATGAACCTGTCCGACCCTGCGCAGTACACAAATTCAAAATATTACAAGGCAATTTTTGCGGCGTCGCTCCCGACCAACGCGCTTGCAGCGTCGTCGCTTCAGAACTGTCCCTACGATTCCGCAAAGGTTACAATTCCAACCTGCCTTGTGGCGGGAACAGGCTTTACGGACAGTAAGTTTATCTGCCCTATTAAAACAAGCCTTAATCCCAATTTTGCAAATATAAAAAGCGACGTTTATATGGCGCGTATGAAGGATGTTGAACACGCAGGAAGCTTTGAGGCAATGCACCCATATATGCTCGCCTGGTTTGACTATCAGTTCTACGGAAAAGCTTTTGCCGCAAAAGCGTTTACGGGCAAAAAGCCGGAGCTTAAAGCAAATCCCGAGTGGCAGGATTTCAGATATAAGCTAACCCCGAAAACCGCAACTATCAAAAGGGCAAAGGGCGCCGGAAAATCGCTTAAGGTAAGCTGGAAAAAGCAGAACACCGCAAGCGGCTATAAAATTGAGTATTCAACTAACAGCTCCTTTAAGGGCAAAAAGGTTGTAACCGTTAAGGGTGCAAAGAATACGTCAGTAAAAATCAAAAAGCTTAAAGGCGCAAAGACCTACTATGTCCGCGTTCGTTCATATATTAAGGTAGGAAAGAAAAACAACTACTCGTCCTACAGTGAGGTTATGACGGCAAAAGTGAAAAAATAGCCTTAAAGCTGTTGTCAAAATAAACAACTAACCGACGGTTTTTCCGTCGGTTTTTATGTGTAAAACAGAAAATGTTTAAAATTCGGTATCAATTTAAAAATATTGTTGAAATTTAATGCACTTTCATTTATTATAATGTTGTAATTTATTTAGATGGGGTGAAACCTATGGAACTTCTTAAGAACAAAATCCTTAATGAAGGCGAAGTTTACGAGGGCAATATCCTTAAAGTAGACTGTTTTCTCAACCATCAGATAGATTGCGTTTTTTTATCCGAGGTAGGAAAAGAATTTCATAGATTGTTTAAAGGTATGGGCGTTAACAAGGTCCTGACAATAGAAGCATCCGGTATTGCTATCGGTGCGTTTGTTGCGCAGGAATTTGAATGCCCTTTAGTTTTTGCCAAAAAGACTAAAACAAAGAATATCGCGGGCGACGTTTACACAACTCCCGTTGAAAGCTTTACTCACGGTACAACCTATGACATTATGATTTCAAAACGCTTTCTCGGCGAGGGCGATAAAGTCCTAATAGTAGATGATTTTCTCGCTGTAGGCAATGCGCTCAGAGGTCTTATCAAGCTTGTTAAAGACAGCGGCGCAGAGCTTGTAGGCTGCGGAACGGTAATTGAAAAGGGCTATCAGCACGGCGGCGATAAGCTCAGGGACGAGGGAATCAAGGTTGAATCTCTTGCAATCGTTGAGTCAATGAACCACGAAACGGGAGAAATCATATTCAGATAAGGTTATTAAGGCAATACGGCCTTGTAATATAAACATATTATTTTTTGGAGGGAAAACGAATGAAAAACACAAAGAAAATTGTTGCAATCGTTCTCGCAGTTATCCTCGCAGTAGCAGGCGTTCTCGTTGCTTGCTCAAAGAACGGCGGAGAGACAAAGCAGGGCGAATCAACAACAGCTGCACAGAAGGCTGACGCTAAGGATGTTAAGATTGGTTTCATCTGCTTACACGATGAGAACTCAACTTATGACCTTAACTTCATTAAGGCTGCAAAGGAAGCTTGCGAAGCTATGGGCGTTGAGTACATTCTTAAGACAAACATCCCGGAGAGCAATGACTGCTACGAAGCAGCAGCTGACTTAGTAGACCAGGGCTGTAACATTGTATTTGCCGATTCTTTCGGTCATGAGGACTTTATGATTCAGGCAGCTAAGGAATTCACAGATGTACAGTTCTGCCACGCAACAGGCACAAAGGCTCACACAGAAAAGCTTGACAACTATCACAATGCATTCGCTTCAATCTATCAGGGCAGATATCTTGCAGGCGTAGCTGCAGGCTTAAAGCTCAACGAAATCAAGGAAGCCGGCAAGCTTAAGGGCGCAGCTCCTAAGATGGGTTATGTTGGCGCGTTCACATATGCAGAGGTTATCTCAGGCTACACCTCATTCTATCTTGGCGCAAAGAGCGTATGCCCTGACGTAACTATGGATGTTAAGTTCACAGGCTCATGGTATGACGAAACAAAAGAGAAGGAAGCTGCAACAGCTCTTATCGACGGCGGTTGCGACCTTATTTCACAGCACGCTGACTCAATGGGCGCTCCCACAGCTTGTGAAAACGCAGGTATTCCTAACGTTTCTTACAACGGCTCAACAGAGTCTGTAGGTCCCAACACCTTCATCATTTCTTCAAGAATCAACTGGGCTCCTTACTTCAAGTACATTATTGAATCAGTTCAGAAAGGCACAGCTATTGACACTGACTGGACAGGTACTATTGACACAGGTTCAGTAGAAATCACAGCAGTTAACGAAAAGGCAGCTGCTAAGGATACTCAGGCAAAGCTTGACGAGGTTATGGCTAAGCTTAAGGCTGACGAGATTAAGGTATTTGATACAACTACATTTACAGTAAAGGGCAAGGCTCTTGATTCATATCAGGCTGACGTTGACACAGACGAAAAGTTCACTCCCGATACAGAGGTAATCAAGGACGGTTACTTCCACGAGTCTGAATTCCGTTCAGCTCCTTACTTTGATGTTCAGATTGACGGCATCACACTTCTTGATACTGCTTTCTAAGCAATTCATTAACTAAAAAAATCCGTAACCGCGCATTATTGTGCGGTTACGGTAATTATGTTTTTTGGAGGTAAAAATGAGCGAAACTTATGCACTCGAATTAAAAGGAATTACCAAAGCCTTCGGAAAAAAAGTTGTTGCAAACAAGAATGTTGACTTACAGGTAAAGCAGGGCGAAATCCTTGCTATTCTCGGTGAAAACGGCTCGGGTAAAACAACTCTTATGAATATGGTATCGGGCATTTATTATCCCGATGAGGGCAAGATTTTTGTCGGCGGTAAAGAGGCTGTTATTTCATCACCAAAGGATGCTTTTGATTATAAAATCGGAATGATTCATCAACACTTCAAGCTTGTTGATGTTTTTAACGCAACCCAGAACATCGTTCTCGGAACAAAGGACGAGAAAAAATTCAACATTAAAAACGCCGAAAAAAAGGTTACCGAAATAACCGAAAAATACGGCTTCCAGATAGATTTAAACAAAAAGATTTACGAAATGTCTGTTTCCGAAAAACAGACCGTAGAAATTATCAAGGTGCTCTACAGAGGTGCCGATATACTCATCCTTGATGAGCCCACCGCTGTACTGACTCCTCAGGAAACACGAAAATTATTCGCTGTCCTTCGTGCAATGAAGAAGGATAATAAGTCGATTATCATAATTACTCACAAGCTCCACGAGGTGCTTGAAATCTCAGACAGAGTAGCAATCCTCAGAAAAGGCGAAAACGTAGGCGTTATAAACACAGCCGATGCAAACGAGCAGATTCTTACAGAGGCTATGGTCGGCGAAAAGGTTTCGCTTAATATTGAAAGAAAAGACCCTGTAAACCCCGAAACAAGACTTGTTGTAAAACGCCTCAATGTTAAAAACAGAGACGGTTCAAACGCACTGAGCGACATTAAGTTCAGCGTAAACAGCGGTGAAATCTTCGGTATCGCAGGTATTTCGGGAAGCGGTCAGAAGGAGCTGCTTGAAGCAATCGCAGGTCTTCAGAAGTGTGAAAAGGGCTCAAGCATACTTTATACCGACTCCGACGAGGTTGAACAGCAGCTGGTCGGCAAAACACCCAGAGAAATAAGAAAGCTCGGCGTTGCAATGTCCTTCGTTCCCGAGGACAGACTCGGTATGGGTCTTGTCGGAAATATGGACATAACCGATAATATGATGCTTCGCTCCTATAAGAGCGGCAAGAGCGAATTCCTTGACAGAAAGAAGCCCAAGAAGCTTGCCGAGGAAATCATAGACGAGCTTGAGGTTGTAACACCCTCAACAAGCACCCCCGTAAGACGTCTTTCCGGCGGTAACGTTCAGAAGGTGCTCGTAGGCCGTGAAATCGCCCTTGAGCCGAGACTCCTTATGGTAGCTTACCCCGTAAGAGGGCTCGATATCAACTCGTCATATACAATCTATAATCTTCTTAATGAGCAAAAGGCAAAGGGCGTTTCAATTATATTTGTCGGCGAGGACCTTGACGTTCTTATCGACCTTTGCGACAGAATAATGGTAATCAACTCCGGCCACATAACAGGAATTGTTGAGGGCAGAGGAGCTAAGAAGGAAGAACTCGGACTTCTTATGACAAAGAGTATAGATAACGGAGGTGAAAGCAAGTGAAAGAAAAAACAGCAAAAAAGCACGAGCCTTTAATTCATATCGTTAAACGAGAAGGCCTTCCGTTTTATTATACTCTTTTAATAAGAGCAATCGCCGTTGTTTCAGCGCTTATCGTATGCGCAATTGTAACTATGGCGCTGACGGGCGAAAATCCGATTAAGGTTTATGCAACTATGATTGACGGAGCGTTCGGCTCGTCAAGACGTGTGTGGAACCTGCTGCAGAGCCTTGCTATGCTGCTTTGTGTAGCGCTTGCCTTAACCCCCGCGTTTAAAATGCGGTTTTGGAATATCGGCGGCGAGGGACAGGTGCTTATCGGCGGACTTGCAACCGCAGCCTGTATGATTCTCTTCGGCGGAAAAATGCCAAACGGACTTCTTATCATTACAATGATTATCGCAAGTATGCTTGCGGGCGCAATTTGGGCAGTAATCCCTGCAGTTTTCAAAGCTACGCTCAACACAAACGAAACGCTGTTCACTCTTATGATGAACTATGTAGGAATTCAGCTTGTGGCGTATTTTTCAATTGTTTGGGAGTCGCCTAAAGGTTCGGGTACAATCGGCGTTATCAATCCGTCTACTCAGGCAGGCTGGCTTCCTCAGATTGGCGATAAAAAATATCTCCTCAATATCTTAATAGTTCTCGCAATAACAATCTTTATGTACGTATATCTTAAGTACAGCAAGCACGGCTATGAAATCGCCGTAGTAGGTGAAAGCGAGAATACAGCAAGATATATCGGCCTTAACGTAAAGAAGGTTGTAATAAGAACAATGCTTCTTTCGGGCGCTGTTTGCGGAGTTGCCGGACTTCTTCTCGTAGGCGGAACAAGCCACACAATAGAAACGGGAACAGCGGGCGGCAGAGGCTTTACCGCAATAATGGTATCGTGGCTCGCAAAGTTCAATCCTATAGCAATGATTGTAACCGCATTTATTCTCGTATTTCTTGAAGCAGGCGCACAGCAGATTTCAACCGAGTTCGGCCTTAACGAATCCTTCTCGGAAATACTTACAGGTATTATTCTTTTCTTTATCATCGGTAGCGAATTTTTCCTTAACTATCAGATAAAGTTCAACAAATCGCACAAGGAGGTAAAGTAAAATGGCTTTAGTAAGTACGCTTATTTCTTTATTTCCTCGTGCTGTAATGCAGGGAATACCGATTTTATACGGTGCAACGGGCGAGATTATGACTGAAAAATCAGGCAACCTCAACCTCGGTATCCCGGGAATTATGTACGTCGGCGGTATTAGCGGCGTAATCGGCGCATTCCTTTATGAAAACTCGCTTTCATCGTTTGATGAAATGAACGGTTTTCTTGCAATAATGATTCCCGTTCTTTCAACAGTACTCGGCTCGCTTCTTATGGGGCTGCTCTATTGTTTCCTTACGGTAACGCTAAGAGTAAACCAAAACGTAACCGGTCTTGCAATGACTACGTTCGGCGTAGGCTTCGGTAACTTCTTCGGTGCACAGCTCATCCGTCTTGTAAAATCAGACGTTCCCTCTGTAGCGCTTAACCACACAAGCCTTTATTTCAGAACGCAGCTCCCGTTCGCTTCGTCAACAGGAGTTGTCGGAAAGCTGTTCTTCTCATATGGCTTTCTTGCATATGCTGCTATTATTATTTCCATATGCTGTTCGTATTTCCTTAATAAAACAAGAGGCGGACTCCATCTCCGCGCAGTCGGTGAAAACCCGGCAACAGCGGACGCAGCAGGTATCAGCGTAACAAAGTCAAAGTATCTTGCAACCTGTATCGGCTCTGTAATCGCAGGCTTCGGCGGTCTTTACTATGTAATGGACTACGCTAACGGTGTTTGGTCAAACGAGGGCTTCGGTGACAGAGGCTGGCTTGCAATCGCGCTTGTAATTTTTGCAATCTGGCGTCCAAATCTTGCAATTTTCGCTTCAATTCTTTTTGGCGGTCTTTATATTATAGACCTTTTCGTTCCGGGACTTACGCTCAGAGCAAAAGAAATTTTCAAAATGCTTCCCTATGTAGTAACAATTATCGTTCTTATTATGGTAAGCGCCAGAAAGAAAAAGGAAAATCAGGGACCTGCATCCCTCGGACTTTCCTACTTCAGAGAAGACAGATAATACTATAAAAAAGGGCGGGCTTTGCTCGCCCGAAATATTTGAGGTACTCTTATGGCTAATTTAATTAACGACATCTCCGAAACTCTCATATCAGAAGAAGAGCTTCGCGAAATAAATAAACGCCTCGGCGCACAGATTACAAAGGACTTTGAGGGTAAAAACCTTCTTGTAGTCGGAATACTCAAGGGCTCAATCTATTTTATGACAGACCTTACCCGCTATATCGACCTTCCCCTGAAGCTTGATTTCCTCGCAGTTTCAAGCTACGGCAGCGGTACCCGTTCATCGGGCGCAGTAAGAATCATAAAGGATATAGACATTGATCTTGCAGGCTACGACGTTCTCCTTATCGAGGACATTCTTGACTCGGGCAGAACGCTTGATTACGTAAGCAGAATGTTACAGACAAGAGGCGCTAATTCCATTACTATCTGTACGCTCCTTGATAAACCTGCCCGCCGCGCTCCCGATGTAAATGTAGTTCCCAAGTACGTAGGCTGCGACGTTCCCGATGAATTCGTTGTCGGCTACGGTCTTGACTATGACCAGAAGTACAGAAACCTGCCCTATATCGGCGCGCTAAAAAGAGAAATATATGAAAACGAATAAGTTTCCGCGAGAGCTGAGCTATGTGCTCGGAATGATTTTTCTTCCGTTTGCAATAGCTATTATGACAAAAGCAAACCTCGGGCTCTCTATGATTGCGGCGCCAACTTATATAATAAGTGAAAAGGTCAGCTTTTTATCATATGGGCAGACGGAGTATATTGCGCAGGGAATAATGCTTATTCTTATGTGTCTCGTAGTTAAAAAGTTCAAGTGGACTTATCTGACCGCATTTTTAACCTCGCTGATATACGGAACAATCCTTGATTTTTTCATTTGGGTAGTCAGCTTCTGGACAGTTGAAGCAATGTGGCTGAGAGTTCTGCTTTTCGTTATCGGAATGCTTTTCACCTCGCTCGGTGTTGCAATGTTTATGAATACATATCTCGCTCCGTGTATGTGGGATTATTTTGTAAGAACTGTAGTAGAAGAAAAACAGCTTGATTTAAGAAAATTCAAGCTGTCCTATGATTTCGTATTTCTTATTATAAGTGTTGTGCTGACTCTCGTTTTGTTTCATAAATTTATCGGCATAACCTGGGGAACGCTCGTTATTGCCGCTTGTAACGGAAACATAATCGCGGTAATAAATAAATGGTTTAATAAGCATTTTGAGCTGTACGACGCATTTCCAAAGCTTGCAAAGCTGTATAAATAAAAGTAGCTGACGCTACTTTTATTT
This sequence comes from uncultured Clostridia bacterium, assembly GCA_946531445.1. Taxonomy (GTDB): domain Bacteria; phylum Bacillota; class Clostridia; order Oscillospirales; family Acutalibacteraceae; genus Eubacterium_R. Next base: position 10,727 of record CAMNAP010000021.1, on the reverse strand, counting down.
TTTTATCAGCGTGTCTCCCGCGTCCTCAATTTCAATAAAGCACGGGCGTTCATAAAGCGTCTGATTCGGCGTGTGGAACGTAAGAAACAGTTTTTCGCCGGATGAGAACACCATTCCGTGTCCGCCGTCATCGTCAATCAACGGTGAAAGATGTTCAAATTCACCGTTAATACTGTTGTTGAAACGAACAAGGCATTCTGCATACTGTCCGTCAATAAATGTTGACCACAGCATAAGCAGGGTGCCGTTCTTTGTTTTATACATAAACGGTCCGTCTGTAACATAGTGTTCACCCTGCGGTTTTTTCTCAATATAAAACGGAGAAGAGCCGCTGAATAGCGTAGTAGGCTCACCAACCGAACGGGTTAAATCGTCGCTCAGCTCAACAAAACAGATTGTTCCGTCTGTAATCTGCGTGTGCTCGTGGCAAAAAACGAGGTATGTCCTGCCGTTTTCAGTGTACAGCGTTCCGTCAAGACATTCCCATTCATACGGCGTAACTGCTCCGTTACTGTGCGGTTTAAACGGTCCTGTCGGGCTGTCCGCTTTAAGTATGTACGTCCCGCGCAGTCCGTTTTCCTTTGTAAAGGTCGCAAGCATATAGTAAGCTCCGTTATAGCGGTGTACCTCGGGAGCCCAGTTAACCTCGCGGTTGAGATTATATTTTTCAGAATTAAAGCATTCAATCGGCTCGCTCCAGTGCTCCATATCTTCGGATACGTACACGTCAAAGCCGCCCGTTTTAATTCCAAAGGAAGCCGCTCTTGTTCCGAAAAGGTAATACTTCCCGTTTTCAAAAAGCACAAACGGGTCGCGGATATTGATTTCGTTTGCCGTTTTCATTCGTTCCTCACTTTTTGTTATTTATTCCATTCGTCAATTTCTTTTCTGAGCCAGTCGCACCACTTGTCAACGCCCTCGCCCGTTTTAGCCGAAATAAAGAAGATTTCAGCCTTGGGGTTAAGCTTGTGGATTCTTTCAACAACCGCCTCGTCGTCAAAGTCAAACACGCTCTTTGTGTCAATCTTGTTGATAAGAACGCAGTCGCAAATTGTAAACATAAGCGGGTATTTAAGCGGCTTGTCGTCGCCCTCGGGAACTGAAAGAATCATTGCGTTTTTGCTTGCTCCCGTGTCAAACTCAGCAGGACAAACAAGGTTGCCCACGTTTTCAAGAATAACAAAGTCAAATTCGTTTGCGTCAATGCTGTCAAGTCCCTGCTCGGTCATTCCTGCGTCAAGGTGACACATTCCGCCCGTGTGAAGCTGAATCGCCTTTGCGCCCGTTTCGCTTATGGTTTTTGCGTCAACGTCTGAGTCAATGTCAGCCTCCATAACGCCAATTTTGTATTCATCCTTAAGTCTTGCAATTGTGCCCTTAAGCGTTGTTGTTTTCCCGCTTCCGGGCGATGACATAAGGTTGAGCAAAAAGGTTTTGTCCTCCTTAAGCTTTGCACGGAGTCTGTCAGCCTCTCTGTCGTTGTTTTCAAATACGCTTTTTTTAATTTCAATTACTTTAAAATCGCTCATTATAAAATTTTCCTTTGCTAAATTTATTCACTTCTCAGCGCCTCAACAGGGTCTTTCCTTGAGGCGATTTTTGCAGGTATGAGTCCCGCAATAAGCGTAAGACATACGCTTAGTATCACAAGTATGATTGCGCCCTTTGTCGGGAACGCCGCGCTTACAATAACCGAGCTCAGCTTGTAGTGCAGTATCGCGTTTATGGGAATCAGAAGCGCGCCCGTAATTCCTACGCCGAACAGTCCCGCAACAAGGCCCACAATAAATGTCTCTGCGTTGAATACGCTTGAAATATCGTGCTTTGAAGCACCGATTGCTCTTAGTATACCGATTTCCTTTCTTCTCTCAAGAACGGAAATATAGGTAATAATTCCAATCATAATTGACGAAACAATCAGCGAAACGCCCACAAAGCCCATAAGAACGTAAGACACAGCCTTAATTATGCTTGAAACCGAGGACATTATCATTCCCACATAGTCGGTATAAATTATCTTGTCCTCTTCCTCTGCCTGCTCGTTGTATTTGTCAATACACTTAATAAGGTTTTCCTTGTCCTCAAAAGAGTCTGCGTAAATCGCAATTGAATTCGGCGACTCTTTGTCAACAACGCCGAGTTTCTTAAGGTTGCCCTCATAGCTCTTTTCGGGCATCATTGCCGCCATAGCGGGAACAAGTTTTGCAAGAAGGCTGCCCTGCTCCTTGTCAAATTCCTTGCCCGTAAGAACGTCAACCTTTTTCGTTTTCATCTGGTCGGATACTACCTCGCTTTTTGCGGTGTAGTCAATAACGTAATCCGAAAGCGCCTTTGTGTAGCCGATAGCGGGGATAGTCGGTATTGCAACGTTGTCGTTTTTTATCTGAATAATACCTGCAATCTTAAGCTTGATTCCCTTTTGAGTAAGCTTTTTAACCTCGCTCTCGGTAGCACCGAGATAGCTGTAATAGCCGTCCTTGTTCTTTTTGTACTGGTCGCACGAGGGAACAACGTAAAATTCCTTCTTGCATATATCCTCATAAGTCCAGCTCTCAACCTTTTCCTTAACGGTTTCGCCCGCCTGAACCTTCTTCATAATCTCGTTGTACTGAGAGGAGGGAAGAAGCCCCATCATATAAAGGTAGTTAGACATAACCTCGCCGTTTGCGTCAAGTGCAAGAACAACCTCGTTATATTCTTTCGGCCAGCTTCCGTAAACTAAATCGTATTGTGTTGTGACCGAATCCGAAATACCCGTTCCGTCGGGCTTTGAGGAAAGCTGAATGAAGCAGTTGACAAAGTTCGCCATACTTCCCGAATTGTTAACCATATCCATCATATCGTCAACGCTGAACAGGTCGTTATTCATCATAATCTTTGCCGCCGCGTTGTCGTTAACAAACGTAGTTCCGTCAGTGTTGAGAAGCACGCCGTCGGTGTCGTATGCGTAAATGTCAAAGCCCGCGTTATACGAGTAAACAACTCCGCTTTTGCCGAGGTATTGCCGTATTTCAGACGACGGGTTATCAAGGTATTTCTTGAATTTGTCAACACTGTTCTGCTTCATACTTCCGCTCATAGCGCTCGCCTGCTGAACCATAGCGGTGTTGGAGTAAACTCTTCCTTCCTCGCGTCCCTCCTTGTCCTTAGCCGTCATCTGCGTCGGCATATTAGACATAAGCGACGAAAGGTCAAACGCCTGCTTGTCAACAGTCAGCGGGAACGAATCCATCGCGTCGCGCTGAACGTCCTCAATGTAGTTGTTTATACCCGTTGAAAGCGAAAGAATAAGTGCAATTCCTATTATTCCTATTGAGCCCGCCATCGCCGTAAGAATCGTTCTCGTTTTCTTTGTAAGAAGATTGTTAAGCGAAAGCGAAAGCGCCGTAAGAAAGCTCATTGAGCGGTGCTTTTCGCCCTCCGCCTTTTCAGCCGTTTCCTCCTCGGGCTCAAACGGATTGCTGTCGCCCGTAATCTCGCCGTCCTTAAGGTTAACTATACGTGTAGAGTATCTCTCGGCAAGCTCGGGGTTGTGCGTAACCATAATAACAAGTCTGTCCTTGGCTATCTCTTTTAAAAGGTCCATAACCTGAACAGAGGTCTGTGTGTCAAGCGCGCCCGTAGGCTCGTCTGCAAGAAGAATGTCAGGGTCGTTTACAAGCGCTCTCGCAATTGCAACTCGCTGCATCTGACCGCCCGACATCTCCGACGGCTTTTTCTTAAGCTGGTCGCCGAGTCCTACCGACTCAAGCGCCTTTGTCGCTCTCTCGCGCCTCTCCGCCTTGCCTACTCCCGAAAGCGTAAGCGCAAGCTCAACGTTTGAAAGTACATTTTGGTGGGGAATAAGGTTATACGACTGAAATACAAAACCGACTCTGTGGTTTCTGTAGGTATCCCAGTCCCTGTCGCCGTAAGCGTGCGTGGAGCGCCCGTCAATAATAAGGTCGCCCTCGGTGTAGTGGTCAAGTCCGCCTATTATGTTAAGAAGCGTAGTCTTTCCGCCGCCAGAAGGACCTAAAACAGAAACAAATTCGTTCTTTCTGAACGAAATGGAAATGCCCTTGAGCGCCTCAACACTTGACTCGTTAGTGTAGTATTTTTTGTGTATGTTTTTTAGTGTAAGCATTCTATCACCCGCAAATGAAATACTTTTATTTATAATAATATAAACAGTTTTCTTTAAAAAGTCAACAATATTATAGATAACAAAACATTAATAACATTATACTACACATTCCGACATTTTGTGTGCGGAGCTTTCGCTTTATATAACCCAAAATTACAAATTGTAATATTCTCTTTCGCCTTTCATCGTAAAAAGCCCGATATTTAGCGGAATTCAGCATTTTTGACAATACTACATTTCGTATTAAAAAGTTACAGTTTCAAAAATCGCCACTATATATGGTATTTTTTTCATAAAATCTATTGACAAAGCAGACCCACTTTGATATTATGTATACAGTTTTGTTTTTGGTTGTTACATTTTTGTAACTTTTGAAAGAAGAGAGGGAGAAGAAAAATGAAAATTATCAAAAGAAACGGCTCAGAGGCAGATTTTGATTTAAGTAAAATCGTAGTAGCCGTAACAAAGGCAAATAAGGCGTGTGAAAAGGAGGAGCTCACCGACTCACAGATTAACGAAATCGCCGAATATGTTGAGTTCAAAATGTCAAAGGCAAACAGAGCCCTTTCCGTTGAGGAAATTCAGGACATCGTTGAGGACCAGATTATGGCTCAGGGCGCTTTTGAGGTTGCAAAGCGTTATGTCAGATACCGTTACACACGTTCGCTTGTACGCAAAGCCAATACAACCGACAATCAGATTCTCTCTCTTATTGAATGTAATAACGAAGAGGTTAAGCAGGAAAACTCAAATAAAAACCCAACCGTCAATTCCGTACAGCGTGACTATATGGCGGGCGAGGTTTCAAAGGATATAACAAAGAGAATTCTTCTCCCTCAGGATATCGTTGAGGCTCACGACGCAGGAATTATCCATTTCCACGACGCAGACTATTTCGCTCAGCATATGCACAATTGCGACCTTGTAAATCTTGAGGATATGCTCCAGAACGGAACCGTTATCAGCGACACAATGATTGAAAAGCCGCACAGCTTTTCAACCGCCTGCAATATCGCAACACAGATTATTGCTCAGGTTGCTTCAAATCAGTATGGCGGCCAATCAATCTCGCTTACTCACCTTGCTCCGTTTGTACAAATCAGCCGCGAGAGAATAAGAAAAGAGGTTGCAAAGGAGTCTGAGGAATTTGACCTCGGTCTTTCAGACGAAAAAATCAACGATGTAACCGAAAAGCGCCTCAGAAGCGAAATCAGCAAGGGCGTTCAGACTATACAGTATCAGGTCGTAACTCTTCTTACAACTAACGGACAGGCTCCGTTCGTAACCGTTTATATGTATCTTAACGAGGCTGCGAACGAGCAGGAGAAAAAGGACCTCGCGCTTATTATTGAGGAAACCCTCCGTCAGAGAATCAAGGGCGTTAAAAACGAGAGCGGCGTTTGGATTACTCCCGCTTTCCCGAAGCTTATCTACGTTCTTGAAGAGGATAATATTGAAGAGAATTCACCGTACTTCTACCTTACGGAGCTTGCTGCAAAGTGTACCGCTAAAAGAATGGTGCCCGATTATATCAGCGAAAAGGTTATGCTTGAGCTCAAGGGCGACGTTTATACCTGTATGGGCTGCCGCTCCTTCCTTACACCCGACCGCTTTACCGATACGGGCAAGGTGGGCAACGTTGCAAACGCAGGCAACTATGTAGAGGGCAAGCATAAGTATTACGGCCGCTTCAACCAGGGCGTTGTTACGCTTAATCTCGTTGATATCGCGTGCTCATCGGGCGGCGATATGGCTAAGTTTGACAAGATTTTTGAAGAGCGTCTTGACCTCTGCCACAGAGCGCTTCAGTGCCGCCACAACAGACTTAAGGGCACTCTTTCCGACGCCGCGCCGATTTTATGGCAGTACGGCGCGCTTGCAAGACTCAAGAAGGGCGAGCCTATTGACAAGCTTCTCTTCAACGGCTATTCAACAATTTCACTCGGCTACGCAGGTCTTTATGAGTGTACAAGATATATGACGGGCAAATCTCACACCGATGAAAACGGCGGTAAGGAATTCGCTCTTTCTGTAATGAGAAGAATGAACGACGCCTGCGCAAAGTGGAAAGCAGAAGAGAATATCGACTATTCAATTTACGGAACTCCGCTTGAAAGCACAACCTATAAGTTTGCAAAGTGTCTCCAGAAGCGCTTCGGCTTAATCAAGGGCGTAACCGATAAAAACTATATTACAAACTCTTACCACGTTCACGTAACGGAGGAGATTGACGCTTTCACAAAGCTTAAGTTTGAATCAGAATTTCAGGCGCTCTCACCCGGCGGAGCAATCAGCTACGTTGAGGTTCCCAATATGCAGGACAATATTCCCGCCGTAATTAACGTTATGCGTTTTATCTACGATAATATTATGTATGCTGAGCTCAATACAAAGAGCGATTACTGTCAGGTATGCGGCTACGACGGTGAAATAAAGATTTATGAAAACGAGCACGGAAAGCTTATCTGGCGCTGTCCCAATTGCGGCAACGAGGACCAGGACAAGATGAACGTTGCAAGAAGAACCTGCGGCTATATCGGTACTCAGTACTGGAATCAGGGAAGAACGCAGGAAATCAGGGAAAGAGTATTACACTTATAAAAAAACGGGGCGGTTTCTAACCGTCCCTAACAATTATTATGAATATTGCAGAAATAAAATATAACGATATAGCAAACGGTCTCGGCGTTCGCACCTCTGTGTTTGTATCAGGCTGCCGCCACCGCTGTAAAAACTGCTTCAACGCGGTAACGTGGGATTTCAGCTACGGAAAGCCGTTTGACAAAAAAACAAAAGAGGATATTCTTAAATCCGCAGAGCCGAGCTGGATTAACGGGCTGTCAATTCTCGGCGGTGAGCCGTTTGAAAAGGAAAACCAGAAGGAGCTTCTTTCGCTTCTTGAGGAATTTCATTCCCGTTATCCCGAAAAGGACGTCTGGTGCTACAGCGGTTTTACGCTTGAGGAAATCCTCGGCAAAAAGGAAAGCAGGGCCCATACTGAAACAGCCGAAAAGCTACTCAGAAACATAGATGTTCTCGTTGACGGGCGCTACGTTGAAGAGCTTCACAGCATAACCCTTAAGTTTCGCGGCTCCTCAAACCAGCGCGTAATTGACGTAAAAAAAACGCTTGGCAGCGGTAATATAGTATTATACTTAGATTAAGAAAAGGGATTCATCTGAATCCCTTTTTGTTACATACAGAATTTAATTATCGCCACAAACTGAAGCACGCTTCCGAGAAGAATAAAAATATGAAATACGCTGTGCATATATCTTTTGTGAACGCCCTTTGCGTAAAATATTATTCCGAGCGTGTAAGCAACGCCGCCTAAAACAAGCCATATTATCATCTCAAATCCGTAAACCTTGTAAAGCGGATATAAAAGAAGAAGCGCCGCCCAGCCGATTGTAAAGTATCCCGTCATAGATATTTTTGCGTACCTTTTGTGGTCTATTGCCGTAAACGGAACGCAGACCGCTGTGCCTATAATCACAAGCGCCGAAGCAATAATAAATACCACCGTACTGAACTCGCGTATTCCCGTTAAAAGAATGGGGACGTATGAGCCGAGTATCAGCGCATAAATTGAACAGTGGTCAAGAACCTGCATAACCTTTTTCGGTTTTTCGGGAATAAGTCCGTGATATACGCTGGAAATAGTGTAAAGATAAATCATTAAAAAGCCGTATACCGCTCCGCCGACAATTCCCCATACGTTTTTGTGAACAGCCGCAAAAACTGTGCATAAAACGAGTGCCGCAACGCCGAACACCGCTCCTACAATGTGCGTTGTCATGTTGGCTATTTCCTCTCCTCTTGTATAGTCGGGCAGCTTTCTGTCAGCAAGCTTTGTCCGAGACATTTTAACACCTCCAATCGTTACAATAAGAGTTTATGACACAGGGCGTAAAACTTCAACCTACCGCTTAATTTTTAACTCTACCGGCTGAAATTTGCTCTCTACTCACGGTAGGAATGGCTTAACTGTGCGCCTTTCGGGGTTGAAATTACGGCTGTATAGGTGTATAATTAGTAAAAACAGTTACGGCGGTTTTAATATGACAGAACAGGAATTCAGAAGAATTGTAGCTAAAAAAATTGCATATTACAGAAAGCTTGAGGGTATAACACAGAGTCAGCTCGCCGAAATTCTCAACTATTCCGACAAGTCGGTTTCAAAGTGGGAAAGGGGCGAAGGAATACCCGACGCGTACGTCCTTTCCGAAATTGCCGCTCACTTCGGCGTAACGCTTAACGATTTAACCACAGAGGATGAGCCGAAAATCTCGGGCAGGTTTATTAAAAAACGCGAATTTGTCCCCTATCTTTCTGTAGGACTTGTGTGGCTTGTTGCCGCGCTCGTGTTTTTCACGCTTGAAATTATCCCTGTAGATATAAGCCGCGAATGGCTCGCCTTTATCTACGCTATCCCCGCAATGTTCATCGTAATCACGGTGTTCAGCTGTCTTTGGTACGGAAATCTTGCAAGAGCGCTTTCCGTCAGCGGAATAATCTGGGGCGGCTTTTGTGCGCTTATTGTAACCTTTCCGCTTGCAAAGGTTGCCTTCTTCCTCATACCCTGTGCAATCTTTCAGATTCTCGTTATACTGTGGTTTTATATGATGTTCAGAACATCGTCTAAAAACGGATAAAATTATTAACAATTTGCCTGTTGAATGTTATATTCAATAGGCATATAATACTTTTTGAAATATTTTTTTGGAGGACAAAAATGGAACAGACGCTCACTAAAAAGAAGAGGGTCGGTTATGCGTTCGGTATCTTCACCGAATCGCTTGTTTATAATATGTTCTATACATATTATCTGACCTTTCTTAACGAAATTGTCGGCATTCAGCCGAAGTTCAGCGCAATTATTATCTTTATCTCAATTGCGTGGGACGCAGTAACCGACCCGCTGATTGGTAATTATACCGACCGCCCGGGCGTAGATAAGCGTAAGGTTATGCGCATTTCAATTCTCCCGCTTGCAATAACCTTTATCGTAGCGTGGACAAGTATCGGCGCAGGGCTCACGTCTCAGACGGTGAAAATCCTTCTTTACACCTTCCTTTCAATGCTTATCTGGATTTTCTATACGCTTTATTCAATTCCGTATTATGCAGTTGTTGCCGAGCTTACCGAGGATTACGATGAAAGAACAAAAATACGCTCTCTCTCATCTCTTCTCAACGCGTTTGCTGTCGGTCTCGGCAATATTCTTCCCGCTCTCGTTCCTACCGTTGCGGTTTTACTCGGTAAGAAATTTGAGAGCAATTCATATGCGGTTATCGCCGCGCTTATCAGCATTTTAGCCGTTATTTTAGGCTATGTCTGCTGCGCTTCACTCAAGGGCGTTTATGAGCCAAAGCAGGCTGTTCAGGGCGAAAAGTACGAAAAGGTAACTATTCTTTCAACCGTAAGAGCCTTTTCCGATATTCTTAAGCTCAAGCCCACTAAGTGGTTTTTAATCTTCGTATTTTTCTATCTCGCCTTTTCCTCAATGATTCAGTCAAATTTAACCTATATGGTTATTGACTGTATCGGTATGAATTACGATACGGGTATCGCAATAGTAATTATTACTCTCGTAATTTCAATGGCGGCGTTCGTACCTCTTGTTGAAAAGGTAGCCGAGAAAAAAGACAGGCGCTTTGCCTGCATCCTTTTCCTCAGCATTGCCCTTGTCGGCGAAATAATTATTAAGCTTGTCGGCCTTGATTTTGCAATCGGCTCGTTTAAAATTATGTGCGTTCTCAGCCCTGCCTGCCTCGGCCTTGCCGCAGGTACTTTCTGGACTCTGTTCTATTCAATGGGCTACGACCTTGTTGAGCTTAACGAGTTTAAAACGGGCGAAAGAAGAGAGTCAACTATTACGGCGCTTCCTCAGCTTGTTCAGAAATTCGGCTCAGCCTTCGGTATCCTTATGGCGGGTCAGTTCCTTTCGGCTTACGGCTACGATTCTTCAAAGGACATCGCAGGCAAGGAATCCCTTTTCACAAAGGTTACCGACGTAAAAATTATCAACGGTATGGAAAATATCTCAACAATTATCCCTGCCGCATTTCTTGTAGTTGCACTCGTCGGCATCATCATCTACCCGATGACAAAAACAAAGTTCAACGCCCTTATGCTCCAGCTTGAAAAGAAGCGCGCCGGCGAACCCTACACCACCGACGGCCTTGACAAATTACTTTAATCTAAAACAAATGCCTTGTAAACAAAGTGTTTACAAGGCTTTTTTATTATATTTCCTTTGCAATTTCGGGGATGACCTTTGCTATATTCCGTCAGTGTTCATATTTACAATTAATATTCCCATTCCGTCAGCATTTCAAAGCGCTCGGGAAGTGTATTAATCCTTTCCTTAATAAAAAGCGGATATAAATATTGCTCCTTAACGGTTTTGATTTCAAGCCACTCAAAAACCTCGTTATTTTTTGTTTCAAGTCCTATAAACTCATTATGATTAATAAGCTCTGTGCCCGACACGTCAACAAAACTAAAGCGGCTCAAAGAGCCGCTTTTATTACTTCTTATTTCTTCTTTTTCTTGTCCTTTTTGTCCTCTTTTTCCTCAAGCTCGTCAAGGCTTCTTC
>CAMNAP010000020.1 GCA_946531445.1 uncultured Clostridia bacterium | reverse complement strand
ATCAACGGACCTAATCTCAATATGACGGGAATAAGAAAAAAGGATGTCTACGGCGCTGAAACGCTTGACGACATTAACGCCTATCTCTCTGCTCACGCAAGGGAGAAGGGCGCAGAGCTTGACTTTTTTCAGTCTAATCACGAGGGCGAAATAATAGATAAAATCCACGAAAGCCGTTTTGATTACGACGGCGCTGTTATAAACGCGGGTGCGTATACCCATTATTCCTACGCAATCCGTGACGCTATTGAAAGCGTTGCCGATTATCTTCCGTTCGTTGAGGTGCATATGAGCGACATCCATTCGCGCGAGGATTTCAGAAAGGTTTCTGTTATTACAGACGTGTGCATTAAACAGATTTCGGGCTTCGGTAAGGACAGTTATAAAATGGGTATTGATTTATTGTGCGAAATACTGTAAAATACTAATGATATAGATTATTTTTGGAGGTATATTAATATGATTTCAGCAGGTGATTTCAGAAACGGCGTAACTTTTGAAGAGGACGGAAACGTTCTTCAGGTTATTGAATTCCAGCACGTAAAGCCGGGTAAAGGCGCCGCTTTCGTAAGAACTAAAACAAAGAATGTTATTACAGGTGCTGTAACGGAAAAGAGCTACAACCCGTCTGCTAAATATCCTACTGCTTACATTGAGAGAAAGGATATGGAATATTCATATAATGACGGCGGTTTATATTACTTTATGGACGGTGAAACCTTTGAGATGATTCCCGTTGCAGAGGATGACCTTCCCGATAACTTCCGTTTTGTAAAAGAAACAGACGTTTGTAAAATCCTTTCATATAAGGGCAAGGTGTTCGGCGTTGAGCCTCCTACTTTCGTAACTCTTCAGATTACACACACTGAGCCGGGCGTAAAGGGTAACACAGCTACAAATACTCTTAAGCCCGCAACAGTTGAAACAGGCGCAGAAATCCGTGTACCGCTCTTCATCAACGAAGGCGATATGATTAGAATTGACACACGTACCTGCGAATATATGGAAAGAGCGTAAGCTCATTCGCGCGTTATTTATAAAGGAGTAATATTATGAGCACAGTTGAAAGCTTAGGCTATTTAAAAGGCTTAATTGACGGACTTGACCTTGACGTAACAACAAACGAGGGCAAGGCTATTAAGGCAATCGTTGACGTACTTGACAATATTGTTGACGACCTCGCTGAAAACGCAGAGGATATTGAGGCTCTCGCAGAGGAGCTTGATGACCTTGAGGACGATGTAATCGACCTTGAAGACGTTGTTTACGATGACGACGACGAATGGGACGACGATGATGACGATTACGATGAATTCGTTGAATATGAGGTTGAATGTCCTGCTTGTAAAACCGCATTTGAGGTTGACGAGGAAACCCTTATGAACGGCGAAATTGAATGTCCTAACTGCGGCGAAACTCTTCAGTTTGAATTTGAAGAGGATGACGATGACGACGAAGACGATGACGAATAAAACATAAAAAAACCGAGGCGTTGCCTCGGTTTTTATTATTTATATTTTATTTTAATACAACCGTTGAAACAACGTAGCCCGCGTAGCCGAGAAGCATAACAGCGCCCTGCCAGCGGTAGAATTTTTTAGAAATAATAGTAGGTATAACCGCAACTGCAATTGCCGCAAGACAAACTATCATATCAACGCGTACCGATGAAACGGAAACTGCAAGCGCTCCGTTGCCCTGTCCCATTGAAATGAAAGAGCAAATCGGAAGAATCAGCGTAAGGTCAATAATATTTGCGCCGAGTACGTTGCCGACTGAAAGCGCGCCCTCTTTCTTTCTGAGCGCCGTAATCGTTGTAACAAGCTCGGGAAGCGAGGTTCCAATAGCAACTGCAATAACGCTTATGATTCTCTGCGGAACGTGAATGTCCTCTGCAAGAACTGTTCCCGCGTTAACAAGAAGCTCGGCGCCTATAACGGTTCCCGCCGCGCCAACAATAAAAAGCGTAATGTTTTTAATCCAGTCGCCCTTTGTTACGTTATCTCTTGTAGGAACAATGTCGTCCTCTTCCTGAAGTCCGATACCCGTCGGCGAGGGCTCAATCTGAACGTTCGCGTTTTTCATTGAAATAAAGTTTTCAATAAAGAAAGTAATAAAGATTACAATAAGAATAATTGTTCCGTATGTTGCAAGCGAGTAGTAGCTGTTTGTTTCACCCTCAAATGTCATCGGACGCGAGGTTGTAAAGATACAGCCTACAACAAGACCTATCGCCGCAATAAACATAAGCGTCGCCTTAGGAGCGAATTCCTTACGCTTAATCGCAAACGGCATACACACTATGAATACAGCCATAATCATCGCCGTATTAGCCGTTACCGAGCCTATTGCGTTACCCGCCGCCATATCAACGTTACCCTTAACCGTAGCGGCAATGCTTACAATCATTTCGGGAAGCGTAGTCGCGATAGAAACAATTGTTGCGCCGATTACGAATTTAGGTACGCCGAGCACCTCGGCAATCCAGCTTGCGCTGTCAACAAACCAGTCTCCGCCCTTTATTATAAGCGCAAGGCCTACAATAAAAAGCACTGCAGTAAGCCATACGGGAGCGCCTGCAAAAAAGTTTTCAATAAATTCCAATTAAACCACCCTATTCTTTTTATTCCAAAAAATACTATACATTACATATTTTGTTTTGTCAAATAAATTAAATATAAATATTTTACTTTTTTTTAAATATATGCTATAATACTGTATATTATTTTTAGGAGTGAAAATATGACCTTTGATAAGAAAAAGCTTTTCCCTGTGCTTATCCCCGTAATCTGCGCCGTAGTTGTGCTTGTAGTTTTCGCAGTTTCGGGCAGAGTTTCAGTAAGCAGGGACGACAGAGTTATTAATCAGACGCAAAATGATACCCGGCAGTCTGAAACCTCAACAACAATACCACAGCACACAAAGGTAACTCTTGTTGCGGTGGGCGATAATCTTATTCATAACACACTGATTGACGCAGGCGAAAAAGAGGACGGAACGCGCGATTATACTTCGTTTTACGAGAATATGAAGGGTGATATTGAGGGCGCTGATATAGCTGTTATAAACCAGGAAACAATGCTTGGCGGCGAAAGCTTTGAATACAGCGGTTATCCGATGTTCAACACTCCGTGGGAGGTTGGCGACGCCGCTGTTAACGCAGGCTTTGACGTTTTTACCTGCGCAACCAATCACTCAATGGATATCGGCTCTGCGGGTGTTGAAAAGGAGCTTGAGTTCTTTGCTCAGTATCCCGAAATTGTACATCTCGGCACTAATGCAAGCGAAGAGGATTATAACAAAATTACATACTATGAGAAAAATGACATAAAGTTTGCGCTTCTAAATTACACCTACGGCACAAACGGAATTTCAATTCCTGAGGATAAGCCGTATATAATCAATATGCTTGACGAGGAAAAGGTTAAAAAGGACATTACCGAAGCAAGAAAAAACGCCGACGTTGTAATCGTATTCCCTCACTGGGGAACAGAGAACAGCCACGACGTAAGCGATATGCAGAAAAAGTATGTTAAAATCTTTTCAGACCTCGGCGTTGATATAGTAATCGGCGCTCATCCCCACGTGCTTCAGCCCGTTGAGTGGGTAACTAACGAGCAGTCGGGAAAGAAAATGCTTGTATACTATTCAATAGGTAATTTCATTTCTCACCAGGTTAATCTTGACCAGCTTTGCGGCGGTATGGCTGAAATCACAATTGAAAAGGACGCAAACGGAATACAGATTACAAACGCTAAGCTCGCCCCCGTAATTGACTATTACACAAGCTCGGGCGACGGCTATAAATTCAGCGTTTACAGACTTAAGGATTATACTGACGACCTCGCCTCAAATCACTCACAGGACGGCGCAACGCCCGAGTATTTTGAAAAGCTTTCAAAAGAGGTAGTAAGCGAGGAATTTCTTGATTTAAATTAGTAATTATTGACATAATCTAACAATTTGAATATAATGTCTATGACAAATAAAAAGGAGTTAAACCCCCAATGAGTAAATACACTAAAGAACAGATACTTAAAGAGGCTAAAGATAACGGAGTTGAATTTGTAAGACTTCAGTTTACCGACCTGTTCGGAATTATGAAAAACGTTTCAATTACCGTTTCACAGCTTGAAAAGGCGCTCAATAACGAGTGTATGTTTGACGGCTCGTCAATTGACGGCTTCGTAAGAATTGATGAGAGCGATATGTATCTTCATCCCGATTTTGATACATGGGCTCTTTTCCCCTGGAGAAAGCATCATAACGCACAGACGGGACGTCTTATCTGCTCGGTATATAAGGCTGATAACGTCACTCCGTTTGAGGGCGACCCGAGAAACGTTCTCCAGAAGGTAATTGACGAAGCTGCTGAAATGGGCTACGGTTTTAACTGCGGACCTGAGTGCGAATTCTTCCTCTTCCAGCTTGACGAGGACGGAAACCCGACTCTTGAGCCGGGTGACAAGGCAGGCTATTTTGACCTCAACCCCATTGACCACGGTGAAAACTGCCGCCGCGATATCTGTCTCGCGCTTGAGGATATGGGCTACACAATTGAGGCTGCTCACCACGAGTGCGCTCACGGACAGCATGAAATCGACTTCCAGTTCGGCGACGTTATGACCTCGGCTGACCGCGTTATGACCTTTAAGCACGTTGTAAAAACGTACGCAACGAAGCACGGCCTCCATGCAACCTTTATGCCAAAGCCGATTTTCGGTATTGCAGGCTCAGGTATGCACACGAATATGTCGCTCTATGACCTTAAGACAGGCAAAAACGTGTTTGACGACCCCAGCGGCGAGCTCGGTCTTTCAAAGGAAGCTCACTCGTTTATTGCAGGTATTCTTGAGCACGTAAGAGGCCTTACGGTTGTAGCAAACCCGACAGTAAATTCATATAAAAGACTTGTACCGGGCTATGAGGCTCCGACCTACCTTTCCTGGTCAACGTCTAACAGAAGCGTTCTTGTCCGTGTTCCCGCTTCAAGAGGAAAGGGAACAAGAGTTGAGCTTCGTTCACCTGACCCGACCTGTAACCCGTATCTTGAAATGGCTCTCTGCCTTGCTGCAGGACTTGACGGAATCAAGAGAGGGCTTACTCCTCCCGAGCCGATTGATTACAATGTGTTTGACCTTTCACATAAAGACCTTGACAAAGCGAGCGTAGAGTCGCTTCCTGCTTCTCTTGAAGAGGCAATCAAGGCGGCTGAAGCAGACCCGCTTATCAAAGAGGCTCTGGGCGACCACGTTTACAACAACTACATTGAGGGTAAAAAGCGTGAGTGGAAAGAGTATTCAATTCAGGTTACCAAGTGGGAAACTGACAGGTATATGAGAAACCATTAATAAAACAAAGCGGGCGGAGAACTCTGCCCGTTTATGCATTTAGGTGATACTATGCAGTATATAAGAGAATATCTTGAAAAATACGGCTCTTCATATTTTATTGAAAAGCAAGTAAACGAAGTGGATATTTTAATTTTTTCACAGCTTATTTATAACGACTTTGCGGGCATTGTACGCGAAAATGAAGAGATAACTCTTAAAGACGCGGCGGCAAGGTTTTATTCAATGTACTCTGACAGCGATATAGACGGACTCCTTGATGTAATTAAAAGAGCGGCTGTGCTTTTATCGCTTTGTGCAAATACAAAGCGCTTCGGCAGCGTGATTCTGAAAAAATATATCAACAATATAAACGACGATATTGACAAGCAGATTTCGGGCATCAATTTTTTACTTCCCGACGGAAGCCTTGTCATAGCCTTCAGAGGTACTGACGCAACGGTTGCGGGCTTCAAGGAAAGCGCAATGCTCGCTTATATGTTTCCTGTGCCTGCCCAGATTGAAGCGCTTCACTATTTTCAGGAAACGGCAATGATTAATAAGGGCGACGTTTACACCTGCGGTCATTCAAAGGGCGGAAACCTTTCTGTATTCGCTGCCGTTAACTGTTCAAATTCGCTTAAGAAAAAGATTAAAGGCGTTTATGCTTTTGACGCTCCCGGCTTCCCGTCGTGGTTTTTTGAACGCTACGATTACAAGCAGGTGAGAGATGTTATTCACAACGTTCAGCCTCAGGGTGCGCTTGTCGGCAGAGCGCTTACAACCGAAAAGCCTGCCGAAATCGTTTTCAGTACGGCTAAGAGAAGCAGACAGCACAATGTTTCAACGTGGGTAATTGAGGACTCTGCGTTTCAGCGGGCTGACGGGTTTACAGAAGAGTCGGATAAGCTCAGCGCATATCTTAACGATTTGGTACAGCATATAGGCGACAATGAGTTTGAGGTTTTCTACGACGCGCTTGAAAAAACAGCCAACCAGCTCGGTATTACAGATTTTTATGACCTCAAAGAGCTTGATATAAATATGCTTACCGTATTTGTGGATTCTATTCAGACTTTGAATCCCGAACAGAAAAAGCGCTTTATGGCTATCGCGAGAAAGGTAATGGCTGACTTTGCAAAAGGCTATGTTTCCGACTCGGCAACAAAAGCCAAGGAATATGTGTCAGACTCTGCAACTAAGGCAAAGCTATATGTTAAAAAGGTTTCAAAGCGAATTCCGTTTGTAAGAAAAACAGGCGAAACAGAGCAAAATAAAAACTGAGGAATTTTTCCTCAGCTTTTTATTTTAGTAGTTTACTATAGTGTCTATTTTTATTAAATCTGCTTCTGTCAGCGGAGCCTTTTCAAGCGCCGCAAGGTTTTCAAGAAGCTGCTCTTTGTTTCTTACACCGACTAAAACAGAGGTAACTCCCTTTGCAAGAAGCCACTGAATTGCAAGCTGTGACAGTGTTTCCTCTCTCTCGTTTGCAAAGTCGCTGAGCTTTGAAATAACGGCAATCTGTTTTTCATCAAGCCCTAAGTTTTTACAGTAATCCTCACGTCCGTAGAGCCTTGAATTTTCGGGAACTCCGTTTTTAAACTTATCCGAAAGTCTGCCCTGTGCAAGCGGCGAAAAGGCGATAATGCCTTTCTTTTTCTTTTCGCTCTGCTCCTTGAGTCCGTTTTTCTCAATTGTTCTGTCAAGGATGTTGTAGCGGTTCTGATTTATAACAAACGGAACGTTGTAATCGTCACAGCGGTGGTGCATTTTGTGCATTGTTTTGCCGTCGTAGTTACTCATTCCTATGTAAAGCGCTTTGCCCTGACGGACAATATCGCTTGTACAAAGCGCCGTTTCGTGCAGCGGCGTTTCGGGAGTCATACAGTGGTGATAGAAAATGTCAACATAGTCAAGCCCGAGTCTTTCAAGGCTCTGATTTAAGGAGGCGATAAGATACTTTCTTGTGCCTCCGCGTCCCCCGTAAGGGCCGCTCCACATCTCGTAGCCGGCCTTTGTTGAAATAATCAGCTCATCTCTGTACGGCATAAGTCCGTCCTTAAGAATCTTACCGAAATTAATCTCGGCAGAGCCCGGGGCAGGGCCGTAGTTGTTTGCAAGGTCAAAGTGTGTAATACCGTTGTCAAACGCTGTGTAAATAATGTCTTTTATCTCCTCATAATCAGCCGCGTCGCCGAAATTCTGCCAAAGACCGAGCGAGATTTTAGGCAGGGCGAGTCCGCTGTCGGGAAGATAATTGTACTCGATTTTTTCATATCTTTTTTCGTCAGCACTGTACATAACTGTCACCTCTTAAATGAAAAAGCCCATCATTGCGACGGGCTTTATTTGGCGGAGAGCAAGGGATTCGAACCCTCGAGTAGGCTTTGACCCACTACACGATTTCCAATCGTGCTCCTTCGGCCAGCTCGGACAACTCTCCAAAACACTATGCTATTATACATTATCGCTTTCTAAATTGCAAGTGTTAAAATACTTCTTATCTAAAATCTTAATTGCTATAATTGTAACGGTAAAGCCAATTGCTCCGCCAACTGTTACGTCGCTTAAATAGTGTGCTCCCATAACAAGCCTTGTATAAGCTACAACGCTTGTAAAAACAAGCGGTATTGCGAAGCATAGGTATCTTCTTTTAGCCCATTTCTTTGAAACAAACGGAAGAAGCATCATAAGATAGCTCATAGCCGCGCCTGCCGTATGTCCCGACGGGAAGGAACGGTTTCCGTTAATTCCGTTAATGTGATACCAAGGCGTAAATGCGTCAAACGAGCCCTGCTTGAGTAAGTCTCTGAAACGGACTCTGCCCCATATCATTTTTGATATTTCAATCGTTCCGAGCTGAACGAACATAACTATTATCCCCGCAACCGAAAGAATTATAAAAGCCCGCTTAAGATTATCCTCGTACTTGATAAACTGCCCTAAGTAAAGTGCAGTCAGCCCTATACAAACCCCGAATATAACGCCGAATACTATGTTGAATCTTTCAAGAAACAGGTAGCTTGCTATATGATAGCCGAGGTACGCCGAGCCGCCTAAATCTGCTATAAGCCCGAATATTTTAAGCGCCTTGTTTTCGGCAAGATAAAAAATCGTAACGCCCGCAAAGGTGCAAATAAGCCTGCAGGGCATTTCGCCCATAGCTTCAAACCATATCGAAAAGCCGTCTGAGGGGTTGTTGAGCATTTTGTCAAGATTTAAATCAACAAAGCTCGCAGTAATAAGCGATGCTGCGGCGAGAATATAAAAGATAATTATGTAAACCCTGTATTTTTTTATCATACTGTCACCTCAATGCCGTTTTTAATGAGTCTGTGACTTTATTATACTTTATTGTGTAATAAAATTCAATATTCTTGATTTATATATATTATTATGCTATAATATTTTAAATATTTAACGGTTTTGGAGACGTGTTTATGCCAGTTTGCAATATTGAGATTTCCGACGTTGCGCGCAAGGGCGGAAAGTTATTTATAAACGGAACTCTTTTTTGCAGTAATCCGGAAAACAATATACCTCGCCTCAAGGCGGTTTTTTCCGTTTCGTCAAGAACAAGGCGTATTCCCATACCCATTCTTGAAGAGGGCGACGGATATATCAAATTCGGTCACGTCTATCTTCTTGACAAGCTGTTTTTCAATTATAAAAACGACGGCGACGTAAAGCTTACCTTTGAACTCTGGCTCGGCGATACAAGATGTGAAATTGAAAGCGTTAAGTTTTTATCGTCACTGCCGAGCGGTATTTCAGCCGAAAAGGACGGGCTTTGCGTTTCAAAGAAAATAGCCGCTAAAAAAACGTATATCAACATTTTTCAGCTTGATTTAAGAAGCGCCGTAAAGCGTGTTATCTATACCCCAATGGTGTGGGCGCTTGACGTTTATTTCAGCGCTTATAAAAAGCTTCATCCCGTAAAGCCAAACCGCGTAACCTTTATGAGCGGAAGAAGATGTGAGCTCGGCGGCAATATGGAATTTGTCTGGAATGAACTTAAAGATGATAAAGACCTTGAACTTAAAACAATGTTCTTTGCGCAGACGGGAATGTTTCAGATGGTAAAGGTGCTTCCTGAATTTTTAAAGCTTTACGCAACGTCAAAGGTTGTTGTTGTAGACGATTTTTTCCGCCTTCTCAACACCTTTAAACGTCAGAGGGATACAAGAATAATCCAGCTATGGCACGCGTGCGGAGCATTCAAAACCTTCGGCTATACCCGTCTCGGAAAGCCCGGAGGTCCTCATCAGTTTGACAAGAACCACCGTATGTACGACTACGCAATCGTAAGCTCAAACGAAATTGCGCGCCATTATGCCGAGGGCTTTGGTATAAGCGACAGTGCCGTTCTTGCAACGGGTATCCCGCGAACAGATATTTTCTTTGACGGGAATTATAAGAAAAACGTTAAGCAGCGCCTCTATGACAAGTATCCGACGCTTAAGGGAAAAAAGGTTCTCCTTTTCGCCCCGACCTTCAGAGGCAACGGTCAGGTAACGGCGTACTACGAAACGGATAAAATTGACATTAACGCCCTCAAGGAGACTCTCGGAGAGGATTGGGCAATAATAATAAAGCTTCACCCGTTTTGCAAAGAGCGTCTTGAATTTGACGAAAAGTACAGCGACAGCGTTATTGATATGTCAAACGAGGATGAGCTCAACGACCTGCTGTTTATTACCGATTTGCTTGTAACCGATTATTCAAGCTGTATTTTTGAAGCTTCTCTACTTAATATTCCTATGGTCTTTTATGTATTTGACCTTGAAGAATATATCCGTGACCGTGATTTTTATTATGAATTTGATTCCTTCACACCCGGTAAAATCGTAAAAACTCAGAGCGAACTGCTGAGCTGTATTAAAAACGGTGATTTTGAAGCGAATAAAATTGAAGCGTTTAAAAATAAGTTTTTTGACAATACAGACGGTAAGTCGTCACAGCGCGTGGCAAAACTTATTTCAGATATTGTACGAGGTGACATATGAGCGATAAGCATTATCACAATTATTACAGGGAATACAGAGGCGAGGAAATAACCGAAGAAGCTTCTGCTGCCTTTATGGTGCGAAAGGGCATTCTTGAAACTTACGAAAAGTTGACGAAGGCCATTAACCGCTATATAAAAAGAGAAGGTAATAAGCGGTTTACAAATAAGCTTCTTGACAAACAGATTCCAAAAGTATATAAAGACGCCGCAAAGCAGCCTATAGACGAAAATAAAATTGTTTTTGTAGAGGTAAGGCACCCTCATATAACAAACAGCTTTGAGGTTGTTTTTGACGAGCTTGCAAATAATTATGATTACAATCTTCACCCTCATTTTCTGCTTAACAGCAATACTATAAGAGCGGAATACGCAAAGCGCGTTCTCAATGCCGTTGAGGATATTGCAACCGCAAAATACGTTTTTCTTAACGAGGGCTCAAACGCCATTTCCGCTATCCCTATGAGAGAGGGAACAAAGGTAATCCAGCTCTGGCACGGCTGCGGCGCGTTCAAGCGTTTCGGTTTTTCAACTGCCGACCTTATTTTCGGCGCGTCCCGTAAGGAGCAGCTCAGACACCCGTTTAATAAAAACTACTCGCTTGTAACGGTAAGCTCGCCCGAGGTTGTCTGGGCGTATAAGGAGGCTATGAATCTTCCCGAAAACAGCGAAATCGTTCAGCCGACGGGCTCCTCAAGAACAGATATTTTCTTCAACGAGGAATATAAGAAAAACGCCTACGACAATGTGTATAACCTCATTCCGCAGGCAAAGGGCAAAAAGATAATTCTTTACGCGCCGACGTTCAGAGGCCGTGTTGCAACCGCAACAACGCCGGACAGACTCAGCGTTGAGATGTTCTATGAAGAGTTTAAAGACGACTATGTTCTTCTTTTCAAGCATCATCCCGTTGTTAAGGAACGCCCCGTAATTGAACACCGCTTCAGCGAATTCGCTTTTGACGTAACAGATACACTTTCAATTGAGGATTTACTTATAACCTCCGATTTCTGTATTTCTGACTACTCTTCGCTTGTATTTGAGTACAGCCTTTTTGAAAAGCCGCTGATTTTCTTTGCATACGACCTTGATAATTATTTTGACTGGAGAGGCTTTTACTATAACTATGACGAGCTTGCTCCGGGCCCGGTATGCAAAACTAATCACGAGATGATAGATTACATTAAAAATATTGATACCCGCTTTGATAAAGAGGCTGTTAAGGAGTTCAGAAACAAGTTTATGCGCTCGTGCGACGGTAACGCAACGAAGCGTATTCTTGAGAGCACCTTTGACAATCTTGAAGCTCACAGAAAGCCCTGCGAAAAATTTGAGCATTATTACGATGTTCCGAGAGTGCAGAGCAGCAGTATGCCGTATCATAAAATGATTCAGCTTATCAGTGAGGAAAAGGATTACGCAATTGATTTCTATAATAACGCGATTAAAGCGCCCGTTGTTGAGGGAAGCGTTATAGCCTTTGATATTCAGTCAAAGGAAATAAGAACGTCGCTTGAACAGCTCAGACGCGATAATATGACTATCGTAAGCAGCGGCGACAGTCTTGACGATGCCTTAAAAGAGATTGCAACGGCAAATTATATTATAATTGACCAGGTCAATCCGTTCCTTGACTGTCTTGATATAAGAGAGGAAACAACGGTAATTCTTCTCGCCTCAAATGCCTTTCCGCTCAATCTTTTCGGTAAGGTATCAAAGGAATTCCGCTCCGGATTAAGACGCGAGCAGTATGAGCTTGCAACGCTTTATGCAAGCGTAGACGCCGTTGTAGCTCCGTCAGAGGAAACGGCTGAGCTTTATAAAAAGGCAATCGGCGAAAATGTTGAGGCGTATGTATTAGGCGACATAAAGAGCGACATTCTGTTTAATACAAAAATCAAAAGAAGGCTTCTCAACAATCTTTATAAAAGATGTCCGCGACTTAAAGGTAAGCGTATTATTTCCTTCTTCCAGAAAGAGTACGACGAAGCGCTTGACGTTTCGCTTATCCACGAATATCTTTCAAGCGATTACGCTTTTCTTGAGTTTAACGAAAGGGTAAACCTTGACCTTTACGACGAGGAAAAGAGAGCGGAAAACTACGCGCAGGATTCTGTTGTAGACGTAAGCCTTCTCTTTACAAAGTATGAGCTTATGGCAATTTCGGATATTATTGTAGGCGGGCTTGATTCGTACGTTTACTCAGCTATGGCAACCGATAAGCCGGTAATTATCTACTCAAAGAACGCCGCTTCCGATATGCTTAAAACAGAGTCGTTTGTTGACATTGCCGAAAACAGTCCTACTCCCGTTTACGGAGACATTTATTCGGTTATCAACGTTATCAGAGATATTGATAATTACGATTATACAAAGTATAAAGAGCTTCAGCAGAAGTACCTTAAAAAGTGCGACGGCAGAAGCGCAAAACGCCTTCTCAACAAGCTGATATAATCAGAGGGTGTTTGAAAAACAAGCTCCCCTTCAGCAGGGGAGCTGTTGTGTATATATCGGCAATATAAAGAAAAGAGGTATTAACGTGAAACTTAAAAAGCTTAACGCGTCTCTCGGGCTGCTGTCAGTTTTAGCTATGCTTTTGCATATTGCATACAGCGTATACGCATATCTCACTATGTACTACAACCCCGTTTTGAAAACGGCTTTTTCTCTTCCGTTTATTATTCTTGTGTGCCTGCACGCTGTGTGCGGTATGACAATTATGTTCACGCAAAAAGACGGGACTAAAGCCGACTTGTACCCTGAAATGAATATGCGTACCGTTCTTCAGCGTGTAAGCGCGGCGCTTATTTTTCCGCTTCTTATACTCCACATTAAAACCTTTTCGATTATGCAGTCAGCGGCAGAGAAGGGAGCAACGGCGCTCATTGTTCTTATGTTTATTGCCGAGCTCGTTTTTTTCGCCGTTGTTATAACACATATTGCGGTGTCCTTTACTAACGGCTTTATAACGCTCGGGTTTTTGTCGTCCCGCAAAACGCAAAAAACAATTGACAGAGCTGTGTATATTCTTTGCGCTTTAGCCTTTGTAATTTCGGCTTATGCCGTTATCAAGGGTCAGGCGGCTATGTTCCTTCACTGATTGGAGGTAAATATGAAAAAAGCAATTGTAATCGGAAGCGGAATTGCGGGTATGACCTGCGCCGTAAGGCTTGCCAAAAGCGGCGTAAACGTCACCGTTGTTTCGCCGTTTCCGTCAGAGCGCTCACAGTCTGTTATGGCGGCGGGTGGTATCAACGGCGTTCTTTCAGACTGCGCAGAGGGCGACTCGGTGGAGTGTCATATTGAGGACACGCTGAAAGGCGGAAGCTACCTTGCGGGTAAAAAAGCCGTAACAGGGCTTTGCAAGGGCGCTGAGGATATAATAAAACATCTTGAAAACATAGGAACGGTCTTTTCCGTTGACGAAAACGGTAAGCCGAGAAGAAGAGCCTTCGGCGGTCAGTCGTTTTCAAGAACGTATTACTGCGGCTCTGCAACGGGCAAGCATATAGTTTCAGCGCTTGTAATGGAGCTTCGCAGATTTGAAGCAGCAGGCACGGTGACAAGAAAGCTCTGGTCATGCTTTTACTCGGCGCTGATTAAAGATGGCGTGTGCTACGGCGTAATTCTTTTTGACGAAACAAAGGGCGCCCTCGTGCTTGAAACAGCCGACGCTGTAGTTATGGCTGTCGGCGGTCAGAACGCTATGTTCGGCAAAACTACAGGCTCAACCCAGTGCGACGGTTACGCTGCAGGAAAGCTCTTTACACAGGGCGTAGAGCTAAAAAATCTTGAATTTATCCAGTATCACCCCACAACAATTGAAACAAAGCAAAAGCGAATGCTTATTTCCGAAGCTGTGCGCGGCGAGGGCGGAAGGCTCTTTTACCTTAACGGCAAAAGCAGAGTCTATTTTATGGAGGATAAATACGGCGAAAAGGGCAATCTTATGACAAGAGATGTTATAAGCCGCGAGATTGACAGACTTAAAAAAGACGTTTTTCTTGACATCTCCTTCCTCGGCGAAAAGGAAATATCCAAACGTCTTCCCGAGGTGCGCGAGCTCTGTCTTAAATATATCAATCTTGATATAGCCAAAGAGCCGATTCCCGTTGCTCCGTCCGTTCATTTCTTTATGGGCGGTATAGCAGTAAAGCTCAACCACGAAACCAATATAAAAAATCTTTTTGCAGTAGGCGAATGTGCTTCAATTTATCACGGCGCAAACCGACTCGGCGGAAACTCGCTTCTCTCCGCTCAGTACGGCGCAAACATTGCGGCTGACGAGATAATAAAGAGAGCGCCGTCGGGCGACGCTCCCGATTTTTCAAAGGAGCTTGAGGCGGAGCAGGAAAGCCTGAAGAAGCTCAGAGGCAATACTTCAAGTAAATTTCCCTCAACTTATGTACGTGAAATGCTCGCCGATACTATGCGCGAGGACCTCGGCATTTCAAGAAATGAAGAATCGCTTAAAAACGGTATTGACAGCGTTGATTATTATATTTCCGTTGCCGACAGTATAAAGTACGACAGCAGCGTTGCAATGCACGAGCTCTATTCTCTCGGTGCAATACTCTGCCTCGCAAGGGCAACTCTCACCTGCGCTGCTGAGCGAAAGGAGAGCAGGGGAGCTCACTTCAGAGAGGATTACCCTGACTCAGACGAAAAATACGCCTTTTCAACGGTTATATCCTATGATAACGGAAATTACCGCGTATATCTTGATGAGGAACAAAAATATGAAAGTTAAAGTGTTAAGACAGGTGTCGCCGTTTTCCGAAAGCTACTGGGAAACGTTCAATGCCGACGTACCTCCCGAAACCTCAATAGCGGCGCTTATAGACCATATAAACTATAACGACGATATCGTTGATGAAAACGGCAGGCCAACAACAAGAATAGGCTGGGAGTGCTCCTGCCTTCAGGGTATCTGCGGCTCGTGCGCTATGGTGATAAACGGCGTGCCGTCGCTCGCGTGTGAAACGTTTGTAGGAGACCTTGTAAAAAACAAAAATAAGGACGTAATCACAATAAAGCCGCTTAGCAAGTTTACCGTAATTCACGACCTTGTTATTGACCGTTCAAAAATATTTGAAAATCTTAAAAATACAAGTGTGTTCGTCGGTGAATACAACCCTGAGAAGAGTAGTCCCTCAAAGAAAAATAAAGAATTTGAGCATCAGTATTCTGTTTCAAGATGTCTTAAATGCGGACTGTGTCTTGAGGTTTGCCCCAATTACACAAGCGGCGATAATTTTTACGGCGCGCTTTTCGCAAACGATTGCTATATGGTTTCTTCACGAAATACAGAAAAAGCGCCAGAGATAAAAGATGCGTATTCAAAGCATTTTGCAAACAGCTGCTCAAAGTCGCTTTCATGTATGGACGTGTGCCCGATGAAAATACCTACAATAGCCTCAATGGCAAAAATGAACAGAAAATAAAACAAGATGGCTTTTCAACCATCTTGTTTTTTTGTTTGTTTTAGTATCCGAGCAGTCTGTCTATTTCGCCGTAAGGCTGATTTTCAGGCGGATATGAAAGCGCTTCACACATCTTTTTCATATCCTCTGTAAACGTCTCTTTTGCAATTTCATCAGCAACCTTGTAATAGTCTTTGAATACAACCGAGGGATAGTTCTTTTTGATATACTGTTCAATACCCTTGTTTTTGTACTCAAGAAGATAAAGCGGCTTTCTCTTGCTCGCAAAAACTGAAAACAGCATACTGTTGTTTGTAATCAGCGCGTCAGAAATACAAATCAGCTCTTCGTTTTTAATCATTTTGTCAATAAAGCAAACCGAGTCTGTCTTACTGCTCGGAAGAAGCGCCATAGAATCAAGAATCTCTAACACGTTTGTAATAATAAACCAACCGTCGCCGAGGTGCTCTGAGAATTTGCCGATGTCAAGCTCACCGATTTCCTCGGGGCTTTCCTCGTCATATTTTCCCGCTCTTAAAATTGAAAGAATTTTCTTGCCTCTTGCCTTTGGATAATAGCGGTACAGCTTTTCAAGAATGCTCTCTTTATTCACGCTGTCGTTAATATAACTTGCAAGCGGTGAACAAAAGCCGTCAACAACCGTCTGGCTTTCGTTTATATCGTAATACTTTTCAATAAACTCCTTTGCAAAGGGCGAGGGAGTAAAAATATGAGTGTATCCCGAAAACGTCTTTTTCTTTTTAGCCGACTTGGGCTGCTTTCTGAACTGATAATCATACGGCGCGGCAATAAGAATTCTCGCCGTTGCGCCGTCAGTTTCTTCTGCCGTTATTTTTGAGGGAAGCGAACCGTCAACGCTGATAATGTCGTCGCGCTTATTTATAAAGTATTTCATACCCTTTCTTCTGCTGACATTAAGGTTCGGGTTGTTTGGCTTTTTTTCAGCTGTAAAATACCGTATTTCAGCGCCCTTGTGCTGAACAAGGTGCTGCTGAATCAGCTTGAGCTCATATGTTATGCCTCTCGCGTTTGCGCTTGAAAAGGTTATTGCCATTATTTTTTCTCCATATACTGATTAATCATTTTAGCGATTCTCTTTGTGCTGTTTCCGTCACATCCGGACATATACTTACGGGCGAATGAACGCGTCTTTTCAGCGTTCGTTTCTTTTTGTGGTGACGTAATAAACGCTACCAGCTCGTCCTGAGTTTTCAGTACGGGACCGGGCAGGTCGTCGGGATAGTCAAGATAAAAGCTTCTGTTATATGAATCGTAATCATAGCAGTAAAACGCCATAGGCTTGTTAAGAAGCGAATACTCAAATATAACAGACGAATAATCAGTTATAAGCATAGATGAAATAAGCATTAGCTGTTTCGTTGTAAAGTCGCGTATAACAAGAATATTGTCGTACTTTTTGTCTATGATTTCGTTTTCCATTACGGGATGCGGACAGATTACAAGCACCTGCTCGGGACCGAGCGCCTTTGAAAGCGCTTCAAAATCAAGGTGGGGCGTAAATATCTGTCTCTTTCCGTTATCCCTGAAGGTCGGCGCGTAAAGAATAACCTCCTTGCCCTTTAGCTGTCTGTAGCTGCGGTAAATACTCTTTTCGGTTTTCTTTATAAGCTTGCTGTTGAAGAATACGTCTGTCTCGGGGCAGCCTAACGCCTGAACAATTTCAATCGGAACGTCAAAGGTATCCGCGTAAATATCGCGAACGCTTTCACCGCTTACGCAGACAAGGTTGTACTGAGCGTGCGTAGCCTTGTCAACAACAGGGGAAAGGTTAGTTCCGCGAAGTCCGAATTTCTTAAACGCGCCGCAGGCGTGCCAGAGCTGTATAACTCTCTGCTCGTTTTTAAGCGGGAAGTATCTGAGATATTTAAGGTAGTCGTCGGTAACAATTACCTTAGCCGTCATAAGCGCTTGCATCATAGAGTCAGTATCTCTCTCGTCGTGAGGAAGGCGCTTAGCAATTATCTGCTTTTTGCCCTTAACATGCTTTTCAAGCGCGAGCGCATTACCCGTAAGCTTTCCGTCATCTCTTATCGAGAAGAAAACGGTTTTATTTTCAACCTTTTTATCCTTGTATTTTTCAATGCACTTTTTAATAAAAAGGTTTTCCTCGTTAGTTTCAGTTTCGGGGTTTATGTTTATAAGCTTGTTAATCTGAACGCCCGATTTGTTAGAATACTGTGCGTCGGAAAGCGAAATTGAATTGATGTCGTCAGGTGTGTAAATCTTGTTTTTAAGCGCAAGCGCCCTTTTTGTATCAAGCTCGTTGAAAAACTCATCCGGACGGTTGTAATAAAACACAATTGACATATCGTTCATATTACCGTACTTTTTGTCATAAACCGACTCAGGCGATTCAAATACTTCGTCAAGCTCGTTTTCCGTAAAGCTTTCAGCCTTGAAGAACTTATTGGGAAGAATATCCTCAAAGCATAGCTCGCTGCAGCTTTCAATACCCTTGTCAAGACGCTGCTTAACGTAACTGCTTACAAAAATCGGCTGAGCGGCGTAGCATTCGTTCTGATATACCACGTCAGAGCAGAAGTCAAGCGTTGAATAGTAAAGAGCTTTGAAAGCAGAAAGAAACGCGTTTGGAGCATAATAATACTTTCCGTCGTTAAAGGTGATGTACTGCGCATTCATCTCTTTGAAGCATTTTTTGAAGAAATCCGTCTTTTCATTACAGTCAATGTAAACAAGATTAGGATAGCTGTTTTCGCTTTTTTCAATTATTGCTCTCGCTCTTTCGGGAACACATATTAAAGAGTCGGCAAGCGTTTGCGCGTTTGCTGTGTCAAGCGCGTATAAAAACGCCTCCTCACCTTCGCCGTCAAAGAACAGCGCGCAACACATTACCGCGCCCTCTCTCTTCTTTTCGGGTGTGTGTATATCGCGAAGCAGTATGTCGGGATGAGCATTCTGAAGCCAGCAGTAGGTTGAGAGGCTCATCTTTTTTGCGGTTTCGTTTATCTTTTCTACAATAAAATCAACAGTGTCGCTGTCAAGTGTGCCGTAGTGTGAGTAGAACTGATTGATTAAAATCTGAACGTATTTCTTGTAAAATTCGTTAACGTAAATAACGTAGTCTCTGTAAGAATTAAGCTCCTCCTCGTCTTTACAGCCGTGTCTTTTAAGCCCTGCCTTAACTATCTCGTCATATATAAGGCTGTGCGCCTTGATATAGTCGTTAATCTTGCTTCTTGAAACGGTTGCGGTAATCGAGTCGCTTTCCTCGGTAAGACGTCTGTAGTGAAGAACAACCATATCAAGTCCCGTAATCTTTTCACATCTGAAAACAAACGTCATTACAAAAAGACCGTCCTCAGAGTATGAGATAGGCTGGAACTCAATGCCGTTATTAACTATAACCTCACGTCGAAACAGCTTGTTGCTACACGAGAAGGTCCATAGAATGTAATGGTCAAAACAGTCAATGTCGTCCTTTTGAACAAGGTTATCTATGTTGTGAACGGCGAAAACACGCGTGTTGTTGAATATGTTGTATTTGGCAATTACTAAGTCAGCGCCTCTTTCAACGGCGCGGTTGTAAAGCTCCTCAAGCGCTTCAGAGTCAATAATATCGTCTGAGTCAAGGAAAAATACATAGTCGCCCTTCGCCATTTTAAGACCTTCGTTTCTTGCGCCCGAGGGTCCGCTGTTTTCAATGGTTTTGAAATGTATATTTTCAACTCTTTTGCTGTAATCAATAAGTATCTCCTCGGTTGAGTCCTGCGAGCCGTCGTTTACTACAACAACCTCGTAATCCTCGGGAGCCATACTCTGATTAATTGTGCTGTCAAGAGTTTCCGCCAGGAATTTTTCTGCATTATATGCGGCAATAATTACCGAAACCTTCATACTGCTCTCCTTAATTAAAATATGCTATAATATATTATAACAAATTATTTCTTTTAGTCAATAATAACATAGGGTGTTTTGAGTTATTGACTATTCACTATTATTGTATTATAATATTAAGTAATACTAAAGCAATTAAGGAAGGTATTAATTATGGTTTACGGAGTAATATTAGCAGGCGGTATCGGCTCACGTATGGGAGGCGACAAGCCAAAGCAGTATCTTAACGTTAAAGGAAAACCGATTATTGTATATACTATTGAAAAGTTTTTCTCAACTCCTGAGTTTGAAAAGATTATCGTTCTCTGCCCGAAGCAGTGGGTGGAGCACACAAAGAATCTTATTGAAAAACACATTGCTCCCGCAGCGGGTAAGGTTGCTGTAATTCAGGGCGGCGATACAAGAAATGAAACTATTATGAACGCAATTAAGTTCATTGAAGACGAGGGTAATCTTGGCGACGATACTATTATTGTAACTCATGATAGTGTGCGTCCGTTTGTTACCCACAGAATTATTGAAGAAAATATTGCAGCTGCTAAGGAATTCGGCGCTTGCGATACTGTAATTCCTGCTACGGATACAATTGTTGAGGCGCTTGATAATAAAACTATCAGCAATATCCCCGACAGGTCAAAAATGTATCAGGGCCAGACTCCTCAGTCCTTCAACGCTAAAAAGCTTAAGGATATGTACAACGCTCTTACAGACGATGAAAAAGCAATCCTTACTGACGCCGCAAAGATTTTTGTTATGAAAGGCGAAAAGGTTGCGCTTGTACAGGGCGAGGACTTCAATATGAAGATTACCTTCCCCTATGACCTTCGTGTAGCAAAGTCACTTTTGGAGGAAGAAACAGATGATTAATACAGTTTACCGATTAGTGGCTCCGAGGCGCTTTGAGATTGCCTTTGAGGATATTGAGCTTTTCGGCGACGAGGCGATTGTAAGGCCTACAAATCTTTCAATCTGTAACGCCGATATGAGATATTACCTCGGTACGCGTGACGCAAAGGTGCTTGCTGAAAAGCTTCCTATGGCGCTTATTCACGAGGGAATAGGCGAGGTCGTTTTTGACCCGACAGATACCTTTAAAGCCGGCGACCTTGTCGTTATGGTTCCCAACTGTCCCACAGAGGATGACGAGTATATCGCCGAAAACTATCTCCGCTCATCAAAGTTCTGCGGCTCGTCTATGGACGGACTCCTTCAGGAATTCGTTCCGATTTCGCCGAAAAGGCTTGTCCGTCTCCCCGACGATATAGACAGAAATGTTGCCGCGTTTACGGAGATTGTTTCCGTATCCGTTCACGCAATTGACCGTTTTGATAAAATTGCCCACAAAAGACGTGAAACTATCGCCGTATGGGGTGACGGTAACCTCGGATATATAACCTCTCTTTTCCTTAAATACACTTTCCCCGAAAGCAAAATTGTTGTTTTCGGTACAGTAAGGGAAAAGCTTGCCGATTTCACCTTTGCCGATGAAACGCACCTTGTAAACGAGGTTCCCGAGGGCTTTACAATGGACCACGCCTTTGAGTGCGTAGGCGGAAACGGAAGCCCGATAGCAATTGAACAGATTATCGGCCTCATTAAGCCTGAAGCTACAATTTCAATCCTCGGCGTAAGCGAATATCCCGTTCCGATTAATACAAGAATGATTCTTGAAAAGGGAATCCGTATGTTCGGCTCGTCACGTTCGGGAGTAAAGGATTTTCAGCGTACGGTTGATATGTATGTAAAGCACCCCGAAATAATAGATTATCTCGGAAATCTGGTTAGTTCGGTCAACGTCGTAAGACGTACCGCTGACATAAAGGAAGCCTTTGAAAAGGATACCAAAAAGGCATTCGGAAAAACAATAATGAAATGGGAAGAATAATTCCTGAAAGGAGAAAATTTATGAAAAAAGCTTTATCAATCTTTTTATCGTTTGTTATGCTTCTCAGCGTAACGGCAGGGCTCAGTTTCAATGCATTTGCGGATAGCTATATTGATGAGATTGAGCTCTACCATATTGACATTCCCGTTGCGGGTGAGTCGCCGAATTTTATGGCTACTCAGTATGACTTTGACGGTCAATTTGCAAGCGACCTTGCAGAGTGTAAAATCAATTCTGCCCCATATCAAGAGGGTATCGCATGGTTTGACATTACGGATAATTCCTATATAAATCCTGCCGATACTTCTTATAAGTTCAAGTGCGGTCACG
>CAMNAP010000019.1 GCA_946531445.1 uncultured Clostridia bacterium | reverse complement strand
TTCTTTTTCTTGTCCTTTTTGTCCTCTTTTTCCTCAAGCTCGTCAAGGCTTCTTCCGGGAGCGCCGTGACACTTCTTATACTTAAGGCCGCTTCCGCACGGACACGGGTCGTTAGGACCAATCTTCTTTGAACGTCTTACAGTAACCTGCTTAGCGTTTGAATCTGTTTCGCTTGAAGATGTAGAGGTTACTCTTGCAACCGCTCTTCTCTGAACGTCTGCCTTATGTCTCGGCATAAGTGTGAGCATCATCTTAGCTGTATCCTCGCGAATCATAGCCGTCATCTCGTCAAACATATCGTAAGATTCCATACGGTAAGCAACTACCGGGTCACGCTGAGCGTATGAACGAAGGTGGATACCCTTCTTTAAGTCTTCCATAGCGTCAATGTGGTCCATCCAGTATGTATCAACGTTTCTGAGAAGAATCATTCTCTCAAATTCCTGGAACATATCGTCGCCGAGAACTTCTCTCTTCTGCTCAACTATGCTCTTAGCTCTGTCCTGAAGAAGCTCAATTGTATCCTCAGCGTTAAGTTCATCAAGGTCTTTGAAGTCGTCATCGTCACAGATGAGCCATTCTCTGTACTTCTCGCGGAGACCGTCAATATTCCAGTCTTCCTTGCTTTCGCCTGAGAAGTAGTTGTTAACGGTTTCTTCAATGTTCTGGTCAATCATCTTACCGATAGTCTCGGTGATGTCAAGGCCTTCAAGAACCTGGTCACGCTGGCTGTAGATAAGCTCTCTCTGACGGTTCATAACGTCGTCGTACTGGAGAGTGTTCTTTCTGATTTCAAAGTTCTTGCCCTCAACCTTCTTCTGTGAGGATTCAACGGTCTTGGAAATGAACTTTGATTCAATCGGCATATTCTCATCGTCTGTGAGCTTAGCCATCATAAGCTGCATTCTGTCGCCGCCGAAGAGTCTCATAAGGTCATCCTCGCAAGAGAGGAAGAACTGCGACATACCGGGGTCGCCCTGACGTCCTGAACGTCCGCGAAGCTGGTTGTCAATACGTCTTGCGTCGTGTCTTTCAGTACCGAGAATGAAGAGTCCGCCTGCCTCTTTAACCTTTTCGGCTTCCTCTTTAATCTCTTCCTTATACTTAGCCTCAAGCTCAATAAAGGTCTTTCTTGCGTTGAGGATTTCTTCGTCGTCTGTCTCGCCGAAGCCTGTAGCCTCACGAATCTGATAATTCGTGAACTTCATCTTCTTCATCTGTGCTTTAGCGAGGAATTCAGCGTTACCGCCGAGCATAATATCGGTACCGCGTCCTGCCATGTTGGTAGAAATTGTAACCTGGCCGAGCTTACCTGCCTGTGCAACGATTTCAGCTTCCTTCTCGTGGTTCTTAGCGTTAAGAACGTTGTGAGGGATACCCTCTTTCTTAAGGAGCTTTGAAAGGTGCTCAGACTTCTCAATGCTGATTGTACCTACAAGAACGGGCTGTCCCTTCTCGTGGCATTCCTTAATCTGCTCAATAACGTTGTGGAACTTGCCCTTTTCCGTCTGGAAGATTACGTCGGGCTTGTCCTCACGGATAAGCGGCTTATTAGTCGGAATCTCAACAACGTCGAGCTTATAGATTTCGTCAAATTCTCTTGCCTCGGTAGCGGCAGTACCCGTCATACCCGAAAGCTTCTTGTAAAGACGGAAGTAGTTCTGGAAGGTGATTGTAGCAAGCGTCTTGCTCTCGTGCTCAACCTTAACGCCTTCCTTAGCCTCAAGTGCCTGGTGAAGACCTTCGTTGTAACGTCTGCCTTCCATAATACGGCCTGTGAACTCGTCAACGATTTTAACCTGGTTGTCTTTAACAACATAGTCAATATCTCTTGTCATAACGCCGTGAGCCTTGATAGCCTGGTCAATGTGGTGACGGAGCGTTGTGTGTTCAATGTCCATAAGGTTTTCAACGTTGAAGAATTCCTCAGCCTTTTCAACACCGCTCTTAAGAAGCGTTGCTGTCTTAGCCTTCTCGTCAACTACATAGTCGCCGTCGTAATTCTCTTCTGTATCCTCTTTGTCGTCCGTCTTTGCAACCTTAACCATAGTAAGCGTTTTAGCAAAGATATCAGCCTGACGGTAAAGGTCTGTTGACTGCTCGCCCTTACCGCTGATGATAAGAGGAGTACGCGCCTCATCTATAAGGATTGAGTCAACCTCGTCGACGATACCGAAAACGTGGCCTCTCTGTACCTTCTGTTCCTTGTACTGTACCATGTTGTCACGAAGATAGTCAAAGCCCATCTCGTTGTTGGTACCGTAAGTGATGTCGCAGTTGTATGCTTCCTGTCTTTCAGCGTTGCTCTTTTCGTGAATGATAAGACCAACTGAAAGGCCGAGGAAACGGTAAACCTTACCCATCCATTCCGAGTCACGCTTAGCAAGATAGTCGTTAACCGTTACAATGTGAACGCCCTCGCCTGTAAGCGCGTTAAGATATGCGGGAAGGGTAGCAACAAGCGTTTTACCTTCACCTGTTTTCATCTCGGCGATTCTTCCCTGGTGGAGAACCATACCGCCGATAAGCTGTACGTCAAAGTGTCTGAGTCCGATTACACGGTCTGCAGCCTCGCGGCAAACCGCAAAAGCGTCGGGGAGGATGTCGTCAAGGGTTTCGCCGTCAGCGAGTCTGCCCTTGAGAATCTGAGTCTGAGAAGAGAGCTCCTTGTCGCTCATCTCCTTGTACTTGTCCTCGAGCTCGTTAATCTTTTTAACTGTCTTTTCGAGCTTTTTAACCTCTTTTTTGGAGTAATCTCCGAAAATTGCTGTTACAAATTTATTAGCCATTTATTTTCACCTCATAGGAAATTTTCGTAACGTAAAGTCCATATTATCATAAACAGGATTTTATGTCAAATAATATTTTATAATAATTAAAAAACAGTGATACTGTTCATTATAGCGGTAAGAACTCCGCCCGAAACGGCGTCCTCCGCCTTTTCGTCAAAAACAAGAATAAGATTTTTCTTGCTCTTTTCAATCGATACGGTAATTTCCTTGGGATTGTCGGGCACCGTAGCCTCGCTTATCTCAGCCGTAAGCTTTGCAAGCGACGTGTCAAGAAACTGCTCGTTGTTTAAGAGCCCCGCAAGCTGAAAAACGGATTTGCCCTCAAGCACCTGCTTTGCAAAGGTGCCTGCAATTTGCGACATATCGCGGTTTGTAACAAGCAGCGTTACCGTCTTGTTTTTTCTGTCAATCGACTTGACCTGAATTTCAAGCTTCTCAAACATCGCGCGTCCGAGGTCGGAAAACTGCGAATGTGAATTTGAAAGAGTTAATATTGTTTTAAGCGTATCGCTTTTAACGTACTTCTGAAGCGTAATGCCGTCAAAGTTCTTTAAAGCCTTTTCAATTGTCTCAACCGTAGCGGTAATATTTTCCTCGCTCATTGAAGCGCCGCCCGAGCAAGCCGAAAGGCCGAGCGTTATCGCAAGGCAAAGCACAAGGCATAAACTTTTCTTAAAGCTTTTCTGCATAAGTTTCTCCTTAAAAACAGTAAACGTCATCCTTTTAATTATATATAATATTAGTACTTTTTGCAACAGAAATATTAAATTTATTAAAAAAATTGCATTTTTTTCTTCTATATGGTATAATGCGGACAAATAGAATACATTATGTTGGATTTCTATGTCCGTTAATGTGAATGACGAGGGCGAATATGAACGCTTTTTTTAAAAAATATTTCGGCGCTACAAAGTGGAAACGGCTCTTTGACATAGCGCTTTCTGCGGTTGCTCTGCTGATATTGCTTCCGCTGTTTATAATTATATGTCTTATTCTTCTTTTCACTCCCGACAGTAAGATTTTCTTCAGTCACGAAAGAAGAGGAAGAAGAGGAAAGCCGTTTAAAATCTATAAATTTCAGACTATGAGAAACAGTACCCCGAACTGTGCAACGTGTGAGCTTGAAAACCCCGAGCAGTATATTACAAAGCCGGGAAGATTTCTTCGTAAAACAAGCCTTGACGAGCTTCCGCAGCTCTGGAATATCTTAAAGGGCGATATGAGCTTTGTCGGTCCGAGACCGCTTATCTCAAGCGAAATGAGAGCTCACCGTTTAAGACTTGAATACGGCGTTTACCGCTTCAGACCGGGGCTTACGGGCTGGGCGCAGATAAACGGAAGAGACGATATTTCGCTTATGAAAAAAATGAAGCTTGATAAGGAATATTGCGATAACTGGAGCATAAAATTTGATTTGGAGATTATGCTTCGTTCCGTTAAAACCGTTGCAACGGGCGACGGCTTCCGCGAGGGTATGGTCCACAGAAGAAGATAAGCCAATGGAATTCGAAGCGCGGAATTAAATTCATAAATGATTAATGGAGATACAACTATGGAAAGAAACTTTATTGACGGTTATACTGAATGGCAGTCAAACCCCGAAATCGTAGCTGTAGGCAAGCTTCCGCAGCACGCAACGCTTATGCCTTATGCAAGCTATAACGAGGCGCTCAAGGCTGAAAGATACGCCTCGTCTTACTGTAAGCTTTTAAACGGCAAATGGCGTTTCAAGCTCTACAAAAACTATGCTTACAGACCGTCGGATTTTGCTCAGCCGCTCTACGACGCGCACAACTGGGACAGCGTTATCGTTCCCTGCTCTTGGCAGATGCAGGGCTATGACCGGAATATGTACTGTAACGTGCGCTACCCCTGGGAGGGACACGAGGATATCTGTCCGCCCAACGCGCCTACAAAGAATAATCCCGTAGGCTGCTATTTAAAGCGCTTTCACGTTAATAAATCAGTCCTTGAAAAAAGAGTAGTTCTCTGCTTTGAGGGCGTTGAATCCGCGTTTTATCTCTATGTAAACGGCGAAAGAATCGGCTACAGTGAATCCTCGTTTAACCGTGCCGAATTTGACATTTCACGCTATCTCGTAGAGGGCTCAAACGTAATCGGCGTAGAGGTTTACCGCTGGTGTACGGGCTCGTGGCTTGAGTGTCAGGATATGTGGCGCCTTAGCGGTATCTTCCGCGACGTTTATCTCTACACAACAGAGCGCGAATACATCCGCGATTTTGAAATCCACGCCGAGCCCGATTCACAGCTTCACGACGGCTTTCTCGACGTAACCGTTAAAACTAACGGCGCTTATGAGGGACTCAGTATAGAAATGAATGTTGTAGACGAAACGGGAACGGTTGTTGCGCTTGATTCTCAGTATGCAAGCGAGGACCATATTACACAGCTCAAGGCAATAGTAACCGATATCAAGCCGTGGAGCGCCGAAAAGCCGAATCTTTACACAGTTATTTTTACACTCAAAAACAACGGAACGCCAATCGAATATATCTCTCAGAAGGTCGGCTTCAGGTCTGTTGAAATCAAGGACGGCGTAATAAAAATCAACGGAAAAAGAGTTGTTTTCAAAGGAACAAACCGTCACGAATTTGACTGCCGTACAGGCCACTACGTAAGTGAGGAAACTATGCGCAGGGATATAGAGATTATGAAGGCAAACAACATCAATGCCGTAAGAACCTCTCACTATCCTAACGCGCCGCGCTGGTATGAGCTCTGCGACGAATACGGCCTCTATGTTATAGATGAAAACAATATGGAGACCCACGGTACATACTGGTCAAATATAATCGGCTGCCCCGCGCTTCCGGGTTCGCGTCCCGAATGGGAAAAGGCTTGTATGGAGCGAATCAAAGCGCTTTATCACCGCGATAAAAATCACTCCTGCGTAGTATGCTGGTCAATGGGTAATGAATCCCACGGCGGCGAAAACGTTAAAAAGATGTACAACTGGCTCAAGGAAACCGACAAGTCACGTTTCGTACACTTTGAACTTGACGGCGACCCCAATGAAAGAGAGCTTTCCGACGTTATGTCAAAGATGTACGCAAAGCCCGAATATCTTGAGGAATACGCCCTTACGGGAAGAGATACAAGACCGTTCATCCTCTGCGAATACACTCACGCAATGGGTAACTCCTGCGGCTCAACCGATGAATATACACAGCTTTGGGATAAATATCCCTGCCTTCAGGGCGGCTTTGTATGGGACTGGGTTGACCAGAGCATTTTAACCGAGGACGAAAACGGGGTGGAATACCTTGCTTACGGCGGCGATTTCGGCGAAATGCCTCACGACGGTCACTTCTGCGGAAACGGACTTCTCTTCGGCGACAGAACGCCAACTCCCAAGCTTGCCGAAATTAACAAGCTTTATCAGAATGTAGACTTCAAGGCAATTGACGCCGAAAGAGGCATAATTGAAATCAAAAACAAATACCTCTTCACAAATCTCAACG
This sequence comes from uncultured Clostridia bacterium, assembly GCA_946531445.1. Lineage (GTDB taxonomy): Bacteria > Bacillota > Clostridia > Oscillospirales > Acutalibacteraceae > Eubacterium_R. The sequence continues at coordinate 15,647 of CAMNAP010000019.1, read as the reverse complement.
AGTTTGAGCTCTACTGGGAGCAGGCAAGCGACAAGGGCGTTTTCAGAAACGGAACGGTTACCGTAAACGCCGACCCCAACGAAAAGGTTGTAGTTGACCTTGAGCTCGGCAAGGTTTCGGGCGACGAAAGCTATCTCAATCTCAGACTTCGCGAAAAGAGCGAGGAGGGCGAGGGAAGATGCGTTGCATATGAACAGTTTGTTATAAACGAGTTTGAAAACACATATGATGAACTGCAGGAGGAGGAAACTCTTCTCGTTTCAGACACCTACGGCGAGCTTCATATTATAGGTGAAAGTCTTGATATCCGTTTTGAAAGACGTGAAAGAGGTCAGCTTATGTCAATTAAGCTTGACGGCGAAGAGCTTCTTAAGGAGCCTATGCGTCTCAATTTCTGGAGAGCGCTGACTGATAACGACCGCGGCAACCGCGCAGGTTCACGCCTCGGCTGCTGGAGAGACGCGGGCGATACCCCGGGTATCTACAACAACACTATGTGGAGCATTGAAAATTACCACATTCTTGACGAGGGTAAAAAGGTAGTTGTTACAAGCGTTGCAAGAGTTCAGACCCAGCCCGAATCTAAAGCAATCGTAATTTACACAATCACCTCAAGAGGAATTGAGGTAGACGTTGAATTTACCCCTGCCGACACACTTCCCGAAATCCCCGAGGTAAGTGTTCTCTTTGAGCTTCCGAAGGATTTTGAAAAGCTTGTATATCTCGGCAACGGTCCAGAGGAAAACTACATTGACCGCGCAAACGCTTCAATTGTAGGTCTCTATTCAACAACCGTAAGCGATATGTGGACTCCGTATCTCAAGCCTCAGGAATGCGGCAACAGAACGGGAGTAAGATACGCAACCGTAATCGGTGATAAAAAGGCGTTCTCAATTGTAGCCGAGCCCGTTATGGAGCTCAACGCTTCCCACTGGCTTCCTAAGGAAATTGAAAACACCTGGCACAACAAGGACCTCCCCGAAATTGACAAAACCGTTATCCGCTGTATTGCCCGTCAGCAGGGTGTAGGCGGCTACGACAGCTGGGGAGCTCACACAAATGAAAAGTACAAAAACAAGACAGATAAAACATACCGGCTCAAATTCCAGATAAGATTTTGACAACCGTCATATCGTATAATGTTTAAGAGTTTATTAAAAAAATAAGTCTTGACTTTTATAGACGTTCGTATTATATTTACTTTTAAGCAAATATCAGCGAACAAAAGCTGCTAAATATTAAAATTAAAATGACCTTGTTTAACGGTCGAAAGGAAAAAATTATGTCTCTTAAAGAATCGGCAATGAGCTTTGCTATAAAGAATGCCGTAAAGTATGCAAGAAAAGATTTTAACAAAAATGCACCGAGAATTTTAAGCCTTGTAGAAATGGCTGACGTAAAGAAGGTAAACAGAACTGCTTACGCAGGCCTTCACGAAGCGCTTAACGACCCGGATAACAACTGGATGCAGTTTGCGCGCCGTCTTGTTTGCGACACTAACGAGAAGGTGCTCAACAAGTTTATCCCTGCGGCTATAAACGTTGCTATCAATAGCTATGATGTTCGTATGGCTGCAATTGAAAAGTACGGCTGTAACGTTCCGTGGGCAATTCTTATGGACCCGACTGCTGCCTGCAACCTTAAGTGTACAGGCTGCTGGGCTGCCGAATACGGCCACCAGTCATCTCTTTCATATGATGACCTCGCAAGAATTATCCGTCAGGCTAAGGAGCTTGGAACATATATGTTCCTTTACACAGGCGGCGAGCCTACTATGAGACGCGCAGACCTTATGCGTCTTTGCCGTGAAAATCCCGACTGCCTTTTCTTAAGCTTCACAAACGGTACGCTTATTGACGATTCGTTTGCAGACGAAATCGCAGAGGTAGGTAACTTCTTCCCTGCATTCTCAATTGAGGGCTACGAGGAGGAAAACGACTTCCGCCGCGGCGAGGGTACCTTCAAAAAGTGTACTGCCGCTATGAAACGCCTTAAAGACAGAGGCGTTCCGTTCGGTGCTTCTCTTTGTTATACAAGTAAGAACACTGAGCTTCTCGCCTCAGACGAGTATATGGATTGGCTTATTGACCAGGGCGTTATGTTCGCTTGGTTCTTTACATATATGCCAACGGGTAACGGCGCTGTAACAGAACTTATGGTATCTCCCGACCAGAGAGCGCTTATGTATAAGAAGATGCATGAGTGGAGAGAGACAAAGGCTATATTTGCTCTCGACTTCTGGAACGACGGCGAGTACGTTCAGGGCTGTATCGCAGGCGGACGCCACTACTTCCACATTAACTCAAACGGTGATTGTGAGCCCTGTGCGTTTGTTCACTATTCAAATGTTAACATTAAAGAGGTTTCGGTTCTTGAAGCTCTTCAGAGCCCGCTCTTTATGGCTTACAAAAAGAACCAACCGTTCTCAAACAATATGCTTCGTCCCTGTCCCGTTCTTGATAACCCGGGAGCAATCTCAAAAATGGTTGCGGAAACAGGCGCTTATTCAACCGAAATGCAGCACCCCGAAAGTGCAAACGCTTTGTTTGATAAAACTATCGCCGCTGCTAAGGCATGGAAGGTTAAGGCAGACGAGCTGTTTGACAGAGACGAGTACATAGCTAAACACGTTAAAGACGAAAATATGTACAACTTTGAAAAGCCTGACGAGGAAAGAGATTTCAGTGAATTTGAAAAAACCGAGGCATAATAATATTAAAATGAAAAGGGGCGTATCGGCTTGATACGCCCTTTAAGGTGATTTTATGGGATTTTTTGGTTTTGGAAAAAAGGGTAAAATTGAATATATTGTAGCCGGACTCGGAAACCCCGGCTCAAGGTATGAAAACACAAGGCATAACGCCGGTTTCAAGGCGCTTGACCTTCTCGCAAAGGAGGAGGGATTTGAATTTAAACGCCTTAAATTCAAGTCGCTTATCGCCGACGAGGTGATTAATTCAAAGCGCTGCCTTATTATGAAGCCGCAAACTATGATGAATCTTTCGGGCGACGCAATTTACGAGGCGGCAGAATACTATAATATCCCCGATGAAAACGTAATTATCCTTTTTGACGACGTAACGCTTGACATTGGAAAAACGCGAATCCGCCGTAAGGGAAGCGCGGGCGGTCACAACGGAATTAAAAGTATAATTTCCGCCCTCGGTAGCGAGAATTTTCCGCGTGTTAAAATCGGCGTAGGGAAAAAGCCGAACGCCGAGTGGGATATGGCTGACTGGGTTTTATCTGAATTCCCCAAAGCCGATAAAGACGAGCTTGAGAGCGCGCTGAAAAATTCAGTTGAAGCCGTAAAGCTTATTGTCGGCGGCGAAATTGACAATGCTATGAATCTGTATAACTCCTAAATAATATAAATATTAATAATAAATCATAATAATCTATCTTTAAATCTTTAAGGGAAAATATGAGCTGTTTTTCAAAACTTTTTGAAAAGAGCGATGAATTTTTAAGCCTCAGCAGAGCTACCCCCCGGGGCGCGCCTGTTGGGGCAACGGGTGTGCCTGCCTCTTCAAAGGCGGTGCTTGCTCATTCGCTCGCGCAAAAACTTAATAAAAAGCTGTTTATTATAACGCCTGACGACGCAAGCGCCGTAAGAATGTATGAAAACCTCTCTGCGTTTCAGAGCGGCGTTTTGTTGTACCCGAAACGTGAATTTACTTTTCTTGAGGTAGAGGGTATAAGCCGCGAATATGAACAGCTCAGGCTTGGCGTTTTGGCTAACGTAATAAGCGGAAACTACAGTGCTGTTGTTGCGTCTGTCGGCGCGGCAATTCAGCTTACTATGCCGCCCGAGGCGCTTATTGAAAGAACATTTACAATTAAAACGGGCGACGATATTAACCTTGACGACGTTGCCCAAAGGCTTGTAAAGGCGGGCTATACCCGTTTTGACGAGGTAGACGGAACGGCGCAGTTTGCAATAAGGGGCGGACTTGTTGACATCTATCCGCCGGGGGCTGAGGCGCCTGTAAGAATTGAGCTTTGGGGCGACACCGTTGACTCAATTGCACGCTTTGACATAGCAACCCAGAGAAGAACGGGAACGGTTAAAGAGGTTAAAATTATACCCTCAACCGAGGTGCTGTTCACATCAAAGGAGGAGCAGGCAAAACGCATAGACGACCTCGCCGCAACACTTAAGGGCAAGGCTGTTAAGGCGAGGGAAAAGCTGTATAAAGACAGCGACAGGCTTAAAGAGGGAATCTCGCTTCGCTGCAGTGATAAGTATCTGCCGCTTGCGTATGAGTCGGGCGGGCTGTTTGACTATCTTGACGGACTGCTTGTAGTTTGTGAGACAGCGGCGGTAAAGGAAAAATGTCAGAATCAGAACCGCCTTATGGAGGAGGAGCTCAAGTGGATGCTTGAGGACGGCACAATCTGTAAGGGACTTGATAAATATATGCTCAGCTTTGAGGAGCTCTGCGAGGTTTACGAAAGCCACGGCGCAGTGTACCTTGACTCGTTCCCGCGCGGAAGCTTTGACACGCCTATAAAACATCTTTCAAGCTTTAATCTGTATGAAACAAATGCGTTTTCGGGCACACTGACTCAGTTGAAGGAAGAACTGTTCCCGCTTGTTAAAACCGACTATACGGTTGTACTTATGGCGGGCACGTCAAGGGCGGCGCAAGCGATAGCATACGACTTGAGCGACAGTGGAGTCAGCGCAGTATATTTTGAAAAGCTTCCCGAAGAATTCACGGGCGGCCACGTTAACGTTATTGCGGGCTCGCTCAGCGCGGGTTTCAGAGACGCCGCAACAAAAACGGCGCTTATAACCCAGGGAAGAGGAACGCAGAGCAAGAAAAAGCAAAAGCGCTTTTCTTCTAAGGACGCGCTTCATTCGCTTGACGAGCTGACCGTCGGTGATTATATTGTTCACGCAACGCACGGTATCGGTATTTTTCAGGGAATACATCCGCTTGAAATACAGGATGTTAAAAAGGATTATATTAAAATAGGTTATGCAAAGGGCGACACGCTGTACGTTCCCGTAACCCAGCTTGATTTGGTTTCAAAATATATAGGCCCTGACGAAGAGGCGGCAAGAGTTAAGATAAACCGTCTCGGCTCGGGCGACTGGGCGAAAACAAAGAGCCGCGTAAAAGCGAGCGTAAGGGATATGGCAAAGGAGCTTATTGCCCTTTACGCAAAGAGAATCAGCACAAAGGGCTACGGCTTTTCGAAGGATACGGATTTACAGCGCGACTTTGAGCTGAGATTTGAATACGAGGAAACGGATGACCAGATTCGCTGTGCTGACGAGATTAAGGGCGATATGGAAAAGCCCTCGCCTATGGACAGACTGCTTTGCGGCGACGTTGGCTTCGGCAAAACCGAGGTTGCGCTCAGGGCAGCGTTTAAGTGTATCGGCGACAGTAAGCAGTGCGCTATTCTTGTTCCGACAACAGTTCTTGCAATGCAGCATTTTCAGACGGCGAAAAGGCGAATGGAGGCATTTCCCGTAAGAATTGAAATGCTTTCAAGATTTGTTTCACCCACCAAACAAAAGGAAATTCTGCGCGATTTGGCGCAGGGCAGAGTGGACCTTCTTATAGGCACGCACAGAATTATAAGCAAGGATATTCAGTTTGCAGACCTCGGACTTCTTATAGTTGACGAGGAACAGCGCTTCGGCGTTGCGCAGAAAGAAAAAATCAAAGAGAAATTCCCGAAGGTAGACGTGCTTACGCTTTCTGCCACTCCCATACCGCGAACGCTTAATATGGCGATGAGCGGAATAAGGGATATGTCGCTTCTTGAGGAGGCGCCGGGCGAGCGTTATCCCGTACAGACCTACGTTATTGAATACGATTTCGGTATTCTTTGCGAGGCAATTGAAAGAGAGCTTTCAAGGGGCGGTCAGTGTTATTTTCTTCACAACAGCATTGACACTATTGACGCCTGCGCAATGAGGCTTAAAAAGGAATTTCCCGACGCGAGAATAGGAATTGCGCACGGACGGATGAGTGAGGAGCAGCTCAGCGACGTGTGGGACGGACTTTTAAAGGGCGAAATTGATATACTCGTTTGTACAACGATTATTGAAACGGGTATTGACGTGCCGAACGTAAACACGCTGATAATTGAAAACGCCGACAGAATGGGACTTGCCCAGCTTCATCAGATAAGGGGAAGAGTCGGCCGTTCGTCGAGGAGAGGCTTTGCTTACTTCACGTTTACAAGGGGAAGCTCGCTTTCGGAGGTAGCTTCAAAGAGGCTTGAAGCAATAAGAGAGTATACCGAATTCGGCTCGGGCTTTAAAATTGCAATGCGCGATTTACAGATAAGAGGAGCGGGCTCGCTTCTCGGCAACCGTCAGCACGGTCATATGGAATCGGTAGGCTATGATATGTACTTGAAGCTGCTTGAAGAGGCTGTAAGCGAAGAGAAGGGCGAAAGAGCGCCCGACGTTGAGGAGCCGCAGTGTCTTATTGACCTGCCTGTTGACGCTTCTATCCCCGAGGATTATATTACCTCTACCGCTTCAAGACTTGCTATGTACAAGGCGATTGCCAATATTAAAAACGACAGCGACGCCAACGACGTTTACGACGAGCTTACAGACCGTTTCGGCATACCGCCCGCGCAGGTTTACGGTCTTGTTGAAATTGCGCTTTTAAGAAATACGGCGCTTGCTCTCGGCATTAACGAGATTAAGCAGAGCGGCGGCGCAGTTAACTTTTACATTGACGACGTTAAGGTTGAATACCTTGTTGCGCTCAATGAAAAAATGAGAAACAGAGCCGGCTTCAAAGCGGCTAAAAGACCGTACATTACGGTAAAAACGCTCGGCGAAAATTCAGTTGACATTGTACGAACAGTTCTTGAAATTCTTCAGAATTCTCAAAAAACGGATTAAATGAATAAACAAATGCACCTCGGCACATAATAATGCCGAGGTGTTAATTATGTCAGAAACAAATTATCATAGCAAAAAAAGTAAAAACGTTAAGGGGCTGTTTTCGGTTGTCTGCCTTTGTATTATTGCGCTCGGGCTTATTGTGTATTTTTCGGCTACGTCGGGCAGAAACGCAACGAAGCAGAACGCCGTTAACGAAAATCAGACGCTTGAAATTACAACAGAGGTGCAGCGGGCTGTAACAGTCAGGGAGACTCAGAGCACAACCGCCGAGGAGACCGAAAAGAGCACAACTTCAAAAAAGAAGGAAAAGACCACTGAAAAAACAACTATGGAGCAGGGCGAAAACAACACGCCTTACAAAAGCTTTTACAAGTATCCGCTCAGCGAAGCGGTGGCAAAGGGCTACAGCGAAGAGCTTGTTTTTGACTCTGTAATGGGCGACTACAGAGCGCACGCGGCAGTTGACTTTAAGGGTAAAGAGGGCGACGAGGTTGTTGCCGTAAACGACGGTCTTGTTCTTGACGTTTACAAAGACGATATGCTCGGCGGCGTTGTTGTAATTGACCACGGCGGAAAGCTTGTTGTTAAATACTGCGGCGTTGACAACATTGCGGTTAAAAAGGGAAAGTATGTAAATATTGGTAATAAGATAGGAACACTCGGCAGCGTACCGAGTGAAGCGGGCGAAGCTCATCTTCATCTTGAGGCGGAGCTTGACTCAAAGACCGTTAACCCCCTTGATGTTATGGGAAAGACAGAATAAAACTGCAGCTTTGAAGCAAAAGTTACAAAACATTAAAAAAGATTGACAAATTGTGTCAAAAGGCTGTATAATAAAAGTTACACTGAAAACATCTACGGAGTGTGATTTTTATGACAACGAGTAAAAGAAAAACGGCGTTATTTGCTGTATCGTCTGTAATTGCTATACTCGCAGTATTATTTATACTGTTTTCGGCAAAGCCTGCATATGCGGGAACGGTTAAGCCGAGCGGTAAAACGGGCGGCTATACAGACAGAAGCAATATTGAAAACGAGCTGAGCAGAAGCGGCTCGGTAACGCTCAAAAAGGGCAAGACTTATTATACTGACGGCCCTATTCGCGTAAGAAGCAACCAGACTATCAACGCAACGGGCGCAACGATTATCTGCAGAAAAACAATGCTTATAAACATCCCCGACAGGGTAAAGTATAATTCAATCAAAAACTTTACATTAATCGGCGGAACGTGGAAATATATCGGAAGCGACGGCTATCACGGCTCGTCAATCAAGCTTACGCACGGAAAGAACCTTAAGTTTTATAACGTAACTATCCGTCATGCGCATGCAAGCGGACACAGCATGGAGCTTGTTTCGTGTAAAAACATTGTTATTTCGGGCTGTGACATTGCTCCGCTCGGCAGCTCCTCTTCAAAGACCGAGGAGTCAATTCAGCTTGACGTTGCTACGCACTCAACGGCGTATTTCCTTGAAAGCTCGCCGTTTAACGGTTCAATTGCAAGAAAGCTTCAAAACGGCGTCGGATGTAAAAATGTTACAATTGAGAACTGCACTATAGTCGGTAACAGAGGCGTTGTTGCAAACTATACAAGGGGCAGCGGAGGAAAATATCTCAGAAGGCTTCACAAGAACATTACCTTGAGGAACAACACGATAGTAGGTCTCAGGGGCGAGGGCGTTGCACTTTTCAACACAAAGACGGCAACCGTTACAGGCAATACGATTAAGTCTTTTGCCGCAGGCTCCTCAAGCGCATATACAATCGGACTTCACTTTGCGTGCTTCGGTTATAATTCAAAGCTTTCAACAGGCAAGATTACCGTTACAAACAACGTTATTGCAGGCGGACGTCAGGCGCTTCAGGTTTATTCGCACACGTCGTCAAAATACGGAACGGTTACTATAAGAAAGAACAAGCTTTACTGTAAGAACGGCAAGAGCGCGGCGCTCAAGGTCCGTTCAAGTCAGTGCGTAAGCCTGAACAAGGGCAAAAACAAGACATACTCGTGGAACGCAGCATAAATAAAACTGCTTGAAGAATTTTCTTCAGGCAGTTTTTGTTTTACTTCATAAATTTGTCTATTGCGTCTGAAAGCTCAGTGAGCATTTCAAGGTCGCCGTCCTCTACAGCGTGAACAATACAGTGGTTCATATGGTCCTTTAAAATGACCTTGCCCGTATTGTTAATTGCGGATTTTACCGCGGCAAGCTGAATGAGAACGTCTGAGCAATCCTCGTCGTTTTCAACCATTTGTTTAACCTTCTGAAGATGACCTATTGCGCGCGCGAGGCGGTTTGAAACCTCGCGGCGATGCTCTTCCGAATGGTGGTGGGTATGATGACTGTGTTCCATATTTTACACCTTACTTAAAATAGTTTACGCCGCTTTCAAAGAGCTTCATATCCTTTTCAAACGGAACGTTGGAATAGAGATTGTCGCCCTTACGCTCGCAGTGTCCCATTTTGCCGAGAACTCTGCCGTCGGGCGAGGTTATACCCTCAACCGCGCAAACGGAACCGTTGGGATTAAACGGCATATCGGATACTACGTCGCCGCTGAGATTTACATACTGGGTTGCAATCTGTCCGTTTTCGGCGAGCTTTTTAATAACGCTGTCGTTTGCGACAAATCTGCCCTCGCCGTGAGAAATAGGAACGGCGAAGATGTCGCCCGCGTTAACCGATGAGAACCACGGTGATTTAACGCTTGTAACCCTTGTGTACGCCATTTGTGAAATGTGACGGCCGATTGTGTTGAACGTAAGCGTCGGGTCGTCCTCTTTGGTTTCAACAATTTTTCCGTACGGTACAAGTCCGAGCTTTATAAGCGCCTGGAAGCCGTTGCAGATGCCGAGCATAAGTCCGTCGCGGCTGTTGAGAAGCCTTGAAACGGCCTCGCTTACCTTAGGATTGCGGAAGGTTGTTGCAATAAACTTGCCTGAGCCCTCGGGCTCGTCACCGCCTGAGAAACCGCCCGGAAGCATAACAATCTGGGCGCTTTCAATCTCTTTGACCATTTTGTCAATAGTCTCGTTGATTGCTGAGGAGGAGAGGTTGTTTACAACAAGGATTGAAGCCTCGGCGCCTGCCTTTTCAAAGGCGCGGGCTGTGTCTATTTCGCAGTTTGTACCGGGGAAAGCGGGGATAAATACCTTCGGCTTTGCAACCTTATTCTTTGCTATAAATATACTGCGCTCCTTGTAAAGCTCAATGTTTTCGGGCATTTTAGCCGTTTTGCCTGAGTCGGTGGGGAACACCTTTTCAAGCTTATCAGTCCACGCGTCAATTAAATCGTCGCAGGTGTAAACAGTGCCGTCAAGAATGAATACGCTGTTGTCATTAGTTGTACCGAGAGTTATTCCGTCAATTGCGTCTGCGCTTTCAAGCTCAACGACAAACGAGCCCTGAAGCGGAGCGAAGAGCGTTTCTGCACTGAGGTCGGGAGCAAAGGTGAAGCCGAGCTTGTCGCCGAACGCCATCTTGCAGACCTGAGCTGCCGCGCCGCCCTCTTTTACTACTGAAGCGGCAAGGATTTTTCCGTTTCTTACGCCCTCATAAACGCTCATCATAAGCGCCATTGCTTTATCGTAATCGGGGAGTCCGCTCTCGCTGTCTACAGGAACGGGAAGAAGCTTGACTGTGCTTCCCGATTTTTTGAATTTTGCGGAAACCGTTTTTGAAGCTTCGCTCATACCTACAGCGAAGGAAACGAGAGTCGGCGGAACGTCAAGCTCGTTAAACGAGCCGCTCATACTGTCTTTGCCTCCGATTGACGGTGTTTTGTAGCCGAGCTGTGCCGTGAGTGCGCCGAGAAGAGCTGCGGTGGGCTTGCCCCAGCGTGACGGAACATCATTAAGTCTTTCAAAATATTCCTGGAAGGTGAGTCTTGCTTTTGACGGGTTGCAGCCGACAGCGGCAAGCTTTGCGAGTGATTCGGTTACAGCAAAGGCTGCAGAATGGAACGGCGACCAGCTTGAAAGCTTGGGAATAAAGCCGTAAGCCATAACGCTTGCCGAATCTGTTTCGCCCTTGAGCAGCGGGATTTTTGCTACCATAGCGTCCTCGGGAGTGAGCTGGTATTTGCCTGCGTATGGCATAAGAACTGTTGCGGCGCCGATTGAGGAGTCAAAACGCTCAACGAGTCCCTTCTGCGAGCAGACCTCAAGGCGGGAAAGGTTTGCCTTGAGCGCCTCGGCGTTTGTCATACCGCTTAAAGCGGAGGGGACAGATGTTCTGTAGCTGTTTTCGTCTACGGCGTTAATCTCTGCCTTTGCGTGCTGAACTACGCCGTTTGTATTTAAGAAGTCGCGCGAGAGGTCAACAATTTTGTCGCCGCGCCACGTCATTTCAAGCCTGTTTTCGTCTGTTACAACGGCAACAACCGTTGCTTCAAGGTTTTCGCTGTTTGCAAGAGCGGTGAATTTTTCAACGTCGCCCTTATCAATTACAACAGCCATTCTCTCCTGAGATTCGGAGATTGCAAGCTCTGTTCCGTCAAGGCCGTCGTACTTCTTGGGGACCTTGTCCAAATCAATTTTAAGGCCGTCTGCAAGCTCGCCGATTGCAACCGAAACTCCGCCTGCGCCGAAATCGTTACAGCGCTTAATCATTTTTGCAACCTCAGCGTTTCTAAACAGACGCTGAATTTTTCTTTCCGTTGGCGGATTACCCTTTTGCACCTCTGCGCCGCAGGTTTCAATTGACATTGAGTTGTGCGCCTTTGAGGAGCCTGTTGCGCCGCCGCAGCCGTCGCGGCCTGTACGTCCGCCGAGAAGAACTATAACGTCGCCGTCCTGCGGTACCTCGCGGATTACGTTTTCCTTCGGTGAAGCGCCGATTACTGCGCCGATTTCCATACGCTTAGCAACATAGCCCGAATCGTAAAGCTCAGTTACCTGACCTGTTGCAAGGCCTATCTGATTTCCGTAGGAGGAGTAGCCCTGCGCCGCTCCGACTGTGATTTTGCTTTGGGGAAGCTTTGCGTCAAGCGTTTCCTCAAACGGGGTAGTCGGGTCGCCTGAGCCGGTTACGCGCATTGCCTGATATACATATGCTCTGCCCGAAAGCGGGTCGCGGATTGCACCGCCGAGGCAGGTAGCCGCGCCGCCGAAGGGCTCAATCTCTGTTGGGTGGTTATGGGTTTCATTTTTAAACTGTAAAAGCCACGGCTCTTTTTTACCGTCAACTTCAACGTCGATATTAATAGAGCAGGCGTTGATTTCCTCGCTTTCGTCAAGGTCGTCAACAAGGCCTCTCTTTTTGAGCACCTTTGTACCGATACAAGCCATATCCATAAGGCAGACAAGCTTGTCCTTTCTGTCGCCGTAAACCTCGCGCCTTACTTCAAAGTATTCTCCAAGCGCTTTTTCAATTGCGGCGCTGTATTTACCCTTGTCAATTTTGATTTCGTCAAGCTGAGTTGCAAAGGTAGTGTGGCGGCAATGGTCAGACCAGTAGGTGTCTATAACCTTGAGCTCAGTCAGCGACGGGTCGCGGTTTTCGTCGTTTTTGAAATAGTCACGCACCCAGCAGAGGTCTGCAACGCTCATTGCAAAGCCCATTTCGGTATGGTACGCCTTAATCTCTTCGTTGCTCATTGAGATAAAGCCGTCTATACGTTTTATATTTTCAGGAATGTCGGATTTAATATCAAGCGTTTCGGGGAGTTCCATTGAAGCCTCGCGCGACTCAACAGGGTTAATCATATACGCCTTGATTTTATTTAAATCGTCGGGAGTTATATTGCCCTTTACGGCAATAATTTTTGCCGAGGCAACGCGCGGCCTTTCGCCTGCGGTGAGAAGCTGAATACACTGAGCGGCAGAGTCGGCTCTCTGGTCGTACTGACCGGGGAGGTACTCGGTTGCGAAATACTGCCAGCCCTCGGGGAAGGAAAGCGAGAAGTATACGTTATCAAGATTTGCCTCTGAGAAAACCTGACGTACCGCTTTGTCAAATTCCTCTTCGCTGAGCTCCTCTGCGTCATAGCGGTTGATGAGCCTTAAATCCTCAAGCGCAGTTATTCCGACATTGCTTTTGAGGTCGTTTAAAATGTGGCCTGCTTCAATGTCGTTCCCTTTTTTCTTTTCAACATAAACACGGTAAACCTTTGACATTCCTGTTCTCCTTTAAAGTTTTGTTTATTAATTATATATAATAGCATAACGGGGGAATATTTACAATAAAAAAGGTTAACAAAAAAAGACGGCATAAGCCGTCATTTTTTTATGCTTCTTTTTTCCAGAGGCCGTGGAGGTTGCAGTAAGCGTATGCGGCAACGATTTCATCGTTGGCAAGAGCAAACTCGGCAACGGGTGCGGCTGTGGGGTCTAAGTCCTTTTTCATAAAGCCGTTCTTTGTTTCAAGAACAATCCACGCGATATGGTGTTCTTCAGTCATAGGATGAGCAACGTCGCCTACAGATACGGTAACCTTGTTGCCGTCAACTGCGATTACGGGCACGTGCTTTTCAGCAGCGGCGTCAACCGAGCCGGGGATAATTTCGTCCATTTTCTGACCGCAGCACATTACGGGTACTCCCTTGCTTTCCATAAAAGCGATAATGTTTCCGCAGTGTGAGCATTTAAAGAATTTCATATTTAAGCCCTCCGTTCATATGTGGTAGGTATATTATATATTATCCGGAGGGTTTTGTAAAGAGTCAGCAAGCGCACAAAGCATTTTTAAATGTGAGGCGCTGTCGGGGGACGCGAGCATATAGACGGTTGAGACGTTTCGGCAATTCCATTTTACAGGCTTTTTGAGTGTAATTTTAGCCAGAGCGGGGCGCAGAGCATACTGAGATTTTGCATGTGGGATTGCTATACCCGGGATAATAGCCGTTGTCATTATCTTCTCTCGCTCAAGAATCTGAGCCTTGAATTTTTCTTTATCTGTTATATTTCCCGCTTTTTTGTGAAGCTCGGCAAGAAGGTCTACGGCGTCAGCCATTGAGGCTATTTCAACGTCGTTTTTAATACAGCTTTCGGAAAGATATGCGTTTAAATTCAAAAAACCACCGATATTATTATTTGCCGAAGAACAAAAATAATGCGGAATGCGTAATTAAATTGTGAATTGTGTATGGAGAATTGATGGCGGGCACCGCAAAAGCTCTCTTTTTTTATAAACCGAGCATTTCGTCGGCGATAAGGGCGGAAACGTCGCGGATAATTCCGATTGTTGACACGCCGCCGACAACCTTTCTTTTATCAACTATACTGATTATTTTTCCGCTTTTTATTTTTAATGAATAAACCGTTTTTACGGTTGTACCTTCCTTTGCGCCCTCAATAAGCTCCTGCTCTGCACGAGCGGCGTCCTCCGGCACGATGAGGTGAGTTAAATCACCTCCGAGGCCTTCAAAAAGCTCTTTTCTTGAGTAGCCTATAAGCTTTATAAAATCCTCTGAAACTATTTCAAGAATAAAGGGCGTTTTTGCCTTTGCCGTAAAGAGAGGACCGGGCAGGTTTTTAAACATATCAACCATTGCATCGCGCTCAATATCCGCCTGCTGTTCAGCCATTTTTATTTTTGAAATGTCTGAAAATACGGCATGGAAAACAGGACAGCCGTCTGAGTCAATGCTCTGGATAGCTGAGTCAATTTTTACCCAGATAAAATGCTCCTTATCCTGCATTACGCGGGCTTCCATACTGATAGGCTTTTTAGTTGCCATTGCGTTGCCGACAGCCTGATAAACTGCGCTTTTATCGTCGGGGTGGATAAGCTCGTCAAGACGGTAGGCTTCGCTCGGGATAGTGTCAGCCGGAGCACCGAAAAACTTTGCGCACGCCTTGTTCATATAGATAGCCTCAAAATGCATATCCTGAGTTACCTTGTAAAGACATACGCCGCCTTCAACCAAGTCTACAAGTCTGTTCATTCTGTCGGCTCTTTTTTTGAGCATTTCGCTCTTTTTACGCGACTGTGATATATCGGCAAGAGCGAGACGGCAAAGTGTTGTGTTTTCAATGTTTTGGCCGAGACAGTACATATATACAAACTCGCCGTTACTGTTTTTTATACAGAAATTAAGATAAACATAGGGCGAATTCTTTTTGCAGAGTTTCTGCATTACCGCCTCACGCTCCTTGGGCATAAGTACCTCAAGAAGGTTGAGCTTTCCCTGAGCTATCTTTGACGGATGAACTCCCGTAAATTCCGAAAAATGAGTGTCAGATTCGGTTACGCGGAGATTTTTTGCTTTATCTACTATACAGCACATAAAATCTACATTAAAGGCTGTATTATTTGTTTCGTTCGTTTTAATGACCTCCTTAAGCGGCCTCTGGGGTTACTGTTATTTCAGACGTAATTATATCATATGATTATGATAAAGTCAGCAGATTTATGATTAATTAACAAAAAAGTTATAAATAGAATTCGGTGTGAAATTTACTCAAACGGGAGAGCACAACATCACAATATATTGTTAAAATATTATCAATCGACAAAATTCATAATATATATTGATTGTTAAAGGATGTTGTGTTAAAATATATAATTGTTATTTTATAATATTATTAATGAAAGGATAACGGGAACAGATGAAGCTTAAAACTTTCAGAAGAGGCGTTCATCCCTACGGAGGCAAGGATATAACCAAGGATTGCCCTATTGTGCCGCTTGGCGCTGAGGACGTTATGGTTTTTCCGCTTGCTCAAAATCTCGGCGCGCCGTCAAAGGCAATTGTTGCAAAGGGCGACCGGGTTCTTAAAGGACAGATGATTGCCGAAGCGGGCGGATTTATCGGAGC
>CAMNAP010000018.1 GCA_946531445.1 uncultured Clostridia bacterium | reverse complement strand
CGATTATTTCGCCGACAGGCATACGCGGTGAAAGAGATGAGAACGGGTCCTGGAAGATAATCTGCATTTTAGTTCTGAGGTCGTGCATTTCCTTTTTGGAAAAATCGTAAACCTCTTTACCGTTAAAGAGAACCTGTCCGCCTGTCTTTTCGCCCGAAAGACGAAGAATTGTACGTCCTGTAGTTGTCTTACCGCAGCCCGACTCACCAACGAGTCCCATTGTTGTTCCGCGTTTAAGATTAAAGGTTACGCCGTCAACAGCCTTGACATAGCCTACCGTTTTAGCAATCATACCGTCTTTAATCGGGAAATATTTCTTCAGCGCGTTAACCTGAAGAATATACTGAGGGTCGGGTACAATCGGAGTAAAGTTGTTGTCTATTTCAAGCTTTTTATTACTCATTGCTCTCTCCCTCCTTATTCTCATAATAACGGTAACAGCTTACCTTGTGAGTCGGCGAAAGGCTGATTTCACACGGGTAATCGCCGCTGCACTTATCAAGCTGCATTTCGCAGCGGTCCTTAAAGTAGCAGTAATTCGGCATATTTACAGGGTTGGGCACCTTACCGGGAATTGAGTAAAGCTTTTCTACCTTTTTACCTACTACGGGCTTTGACGCCATAAGACCTATTGTATACGGATGAGACGGATTAGCAAAAATCTCTTGTGCAGTACCCTTTTCAACAACCTTACCCGCGTACATAACAACAACGTAATCAGCCATTTCAGCGATAACGCCGAGGTCGTGGGTAATAATCATAATTGAAGAATTAATTTTGTCCTTAAGATTTCTTAAAAGGTCAAGAATCTGAGCCTGAATTGTAACGTCAAGCGCCGTTGTAGGCTCGTCGGCAATAATAAGCTTAGGGTTGCAGGCGAGAGCCATAGCAATCATAACTCTCTGTCTCATACCGCCCGAAAGCTCGTGAGGGAACATTTTGTAAACGCCCTCTGAATTAGCTATACCAACCATTTCAAGAAGCTCAATTGTTCTTGCTTTAATCTCATCTTTAGTTTTACCCTTACCGTCGTGAAGCTCAATTACCTCGTCAACCTGTGCGCCGATTCTGAATACGGGGTTAAGGCTTGTCATAGGCTCCTGAAAAATCATAGAGATGAAATTACCTCTGAGCTTCTGCATAGCGGAAATGGGAGTTTTTGTAATATCGTACGCCTTGTTGCCGAGGTTGAGACGGATATGTCCGTCAACAATCTGGCCCTGCGGACGTTGAAGAAGCTGCATAATTGAAAGGCTTGTAACGCTCTTTCCGCAGCCCGATTCACCAACTACGCCTACCGTCATACCCTGAGGTACCTCAAAGGTTACGCCGTCAACAGCCTTAACTGTTCCTACGTCGGTGAAGAAGTATGTGTGTAAATCGTCAATTTCAAGCGCGTTTGCAGGATTTTTCATATCCGTAAGATATTCCTCCTCGGGAACATTCTTGCGCTTGTACTGCTTTTCGTATTTATTGGTTATCTTTCTGTTTTCCCTTGCGATTCTGCGGGATTCTTTAGCGGAAAGATAGCCTTCGCCTTTATTTTTTGCCATAGTGCTATCCCTCCTTATCTCTTCATCTTCGGGTCAAACGCGTCTCTTAAGCCGTCGCCTACAATGTTGAATGCAAGAACGGTCAGAAGAAGAAGTACGCCTGCAGGAATCCAGATGAACCAGTAGTTTGTAAGTACGAATGTGTCGTTTACGTCGTTTATAATATTACCCCAGGAAGCGAACGGGAAGCGAACGCCGAGTCCGAGGAAGGACAGCGTTGCCTCTGTGATAATTGTATCGCCGAGTCCCATAGTCATAATTACGATGAGCTGCGGGATAACGTTGGGGATTAAGTGCTTGAAAATTCTTCTCGGTACTGAAATACCGCACGCCTCGGTTGCCGTCATAAATTCCTGCTCGCGAAGTGAGAGAATCTGACCTCTTACCATTCGGGCTATACCCGGCCAGCCGAGGAAACCGAGAATAAGCATAAGATACAGCATTCTCAGGCTTGATTCAACGTTTGCCGCGTCCATAGCCGCACCGAGAATAATGATAATAGGCATTGACGGAATACAGTAGAAAACGTCAACGATTCTCATTAGCAGGTTGTCTATCCAACCGCCGAAATATCCGGAGATACCGCCGAGAATAACGCCGAGAACGCTCTCAATAATAACTACGATGAAGCCGATGATAAGCGAAACACGTCCGCCGTACATAAGACGGGTAAGCATATCCATACCGTTTCTGTCTGTGCCGAGCGGATGAGACTTTGACGGGCTTGAATACGTGTCAAAGACTGTTGTTGCAATCTCCTGTTTAACATCCCAGATATTTTTCTGAGCGTCAAATGAGAGAATGTACTCAGCCTCTACGCCCTTTTCATCAGTGTATTTAAAACTCTTTTCGCCGTTTTCAACTGCTGAGATGAGCTTTGTTTTAAAGTCTCTGTTAAAGAATACGTCGCTCATAACGGGGCGGACAATATATGTGCTTACGTAAGCAGTTTCCTGTCCCGCGCTGTCGAGTATAACGCCGTCGGCGTCAATGGAGTATGCTTTGCCCTCGCTTTTGAAATTTTTTGTGCCCTTTGCGTATGCGTCAAGCGCAGCGTGCGTGAAATCAAACGAGAAGCTGTCGTTTGAGGTTGATGAGTTTACAAGCGATTTGCTTGCAAGACCTACGGTTTTATCGCCCGATGAAACTGTATAGTAATCATCGCTTACCTTGTTTAAGGTGTATTTGTTTGAGTTGTACTCAAAGCTTGTTTCGTTGTTCATAATATGGAGCAGAGTCTGCGCCTGAACGGGACCTGTAAAGAGCTTTGCGTCTGCAACCGTGTATCTGAATTCCTCGTTGTGAAGAACGCCTGCATAGTCCTTTGACTGCTCTTCTGTTCTGTAGAACTTCTGGTCCTGCTGATAGGGGGAAACAAGTCCGCCTACAAATGAGAAAACAAACATTAAAAGAAGGATTATAAGACCCGTAACGGCAAGACGGTTTCTGAAGAAACGCTTTGCAACAAGAGTACCTGGAGAGAGAACCTTAACACGTCTGTCATCGTTTAACGAATACTCTTGTGTGCTGTTTTCGTTTTCCTTAATCGGTTTTGTATCGTTATTCATCATAATCCCCCTTCCTTAAGATATTCTTACTCTCGGGTCTACAACGGCATAGAGTATGTCCGAGATAAGATTTCCGAGAAGAGTTAATACCGCCATAAATACCATATAGAACATTGAAAACGGAATGTCTCCCTGTACCATAGATTCATATGAGGTAAAGCCTATACCGGGAAGTGAATAGAGAGTCTCAGTAATAAGAGCGCCCGCAAAAAGTCCGGGAAGAGAGCCGCCTACGATTGTTACAATCGGGATAAGCGTATTTCTGAAAGCGTGGTGGTAAATAACCTTGCGCTCTGAAAGTCCCTTTGCTCTTGCTGTTCTTATGTAGTCAGCGTTGAGCACCTCAAGCATATTTGTTCTTGTGTAACGCATAAGCGAACCCATGCTGACAACAACAAGGGTAATTATAGGAAGAACAAGATGGTGCGCCTTGTCAAGAAGCTGACCGCCCGCAGATAGCTGTTCATAGTTTCGTCCTACAAGGCCGAACAAATCAAACCACTGAAGCTTAACCGAGAACACGAGCTTTAAGAGCGACGCAAAGAAGAACGTCGGAAGAGAAATACCCGCAAGGGCTATGATTGAAATTACATAGTCGGTTTTTGAATACTGCTTTGTTGCGGCAATAATACCGAGCGGGATAGCAATAATAAGCTCAAAAACAAACGAAATTACGCCCATTACAAATGAGAGCCATACCGTGTCGTTAAACTTTTCAATAACGGGAACTGTCCAGCGCCAGCTGTCGCCGAAGTTTCCTCTTAGCATCTGACCGAGCCACGAGAAATAGCCGGGTATAATTCCCTTGTCCATATTATACATAGCTGTGAGCTGCTCCATCCACTCATCAAAGCTCTTTGAGCCAGGCTGCATTGATTTTGCACGCGCCATATTTTCAATGTATGAGTGAGGGAGGCAACGCATAAGCGTGTAAATTATAAATGCTACAAAGAAAAGAATTACTACCGAGAGAAGTATTCTTTTGATAATATATTTTCGCATTTTTCATCACCTCAAATGTTTATAAACTAATAAGATATGTGCTATTACATATCAGTAAATCATTTAAAAGCGTAAATAACTTACTGATATGTAATAACGCGCAACTACTTTAAATCGCTAAAGCAAATGCGGTAAATGTGGGGCAGATAGTTTCCTATCTGCCCCACACAGAATAGTAAAATTTTAAATATTAAAACTTAATTAGTTAAGCTCGATATTCTCAATTTCAGCATACCAGTTGTAGTAGGTTGTGATGTCAGGAGTTACAGTGTCCATCTTAACTCTTTCAGTTGAGAAGATGATAGCGTTCTGTCTCTGATATACGGGAACCTCTACAGCCCAGTCAACGATGATGTCAAGACAGCTCTTGTACATCTGCTTTCTGTAAGACTGGTCCATTGACTTTCTTGCGTCAAGGATGAGCTTATCAAGTTCTTTATCAGCGATATCATACATATAGTTTGATCCGCCGGGCTCATTCTTAGTGCCAATGCCTGAATAGTAAACCTGATACATATCCGGGTCAGGAGTTGCGCCCCAAGCTGCGCACCACATCGGAACCTGGTCAGCCTCAATAGCAGTCCAGAGCTCTGAAGAGTCAGCAAGGTCCTTAACGTTAAGCTTAATGCCAATCTTAGCAAGTGCGTCCTTAGCAAGGTTGAGCATCATAAATGACGGGTGGTCGCCCGAACCGTCAGCAGGAATCCATACTTCATATTCCATCTTTGCGCCCTCGGGAGCAGCTGTTACCTTACCGTCCTTAACGGTGTAGCCTGCCTTCTCGAAGAAGCCGAGAGTAGCCTTAAGAGCAGCCTCTGCCTTAGCGTCCTGATTCATATCTGATGTATAGATGTCCTTACCGTCTGCATCCTTTGAGAATGCTACAGCATAGTCAGCGTCTGTCTTCTGAGGAGCTGCCCATGATGTATTGGAGATAGGATAGTTAATTACTGAAGCGCCGTCGCCGTAATATGAGTCAACAGTTACGTCACGGTATACAGAGAAGATAGTAGCGAATGCTTTACGGAGATTCTTGGAAGCGTCTGAGCCAGCCTCGCCCTTAACGTTAACAGCCTTAGCTGAAATACCGAGATAACCGTAGCCGAGATTGTCAACTGTGTCAGTTGTAATCTTGTCGCCTGTTACTTCGCCGTTGCTGTTCTGAGCACAGATAGCCTTAGCTGTATCCTGTGAATATGACGGGTCTGTAATATCAATTGTGCCTGTTGCAACGCCGTTAAGCTTATCCTTGTCGTTTGATTCCTTGAACTGTAAGTTCTTGGTTTTCGGTGCGCCCTTGAAGTACTTGTCGTTAGACTCAAAGTAGATAGTACCGTTTTCAAACTTCTGGAACTTATACGGGCCGGCACCCATAGGCTCAGTAGTCTTAGCTCTTACTGTTGAAAGGTCACCCTTGTCAAAGCCGAACTTGTTGTTTGCATAGTCGTACTTAGCCTTGTCGCCATAGTAATGAAGCGGAGCAACTGTTACGCCGAGGTTGTAGATAGCAGTAGCGTCAACCTCTGTAAGTGTTACTTTAAGAGAATAATCGCCTGTCTTCTGGATACCTGCGATGTTAGCAGCTGACTTGCCTGTTTCAATACCCTTTGTGTACTTGTCATAGCCTTCCATTAAATCAAAGAGTGATGTAAGGTCTGTTCCGTCAATCTCTGTTGATGAAAGTGTAGCATAGTCGCCATCATATGCCTTAAGCATTTCGTCAAAGAAGTCCTTAGCCGTAGCGTCAGCCTTGAGCTCATAGCCCCAGTTTGCTGCACAAGCTGCTACGCTGTCGCCTTCCTTGTTGTAGCCCTCTGCAATACAGAAGTCAACAATCTGCTGAGCATACTTTTCGCTTGCCTGGTCAAGGTCTGCCCAAAGAGCCTTCTGAGTTTCCTCGTCCCACTTTGAGAAATCCTTGTTGTCTCTTCCTGCTGCTGTGATGAGGTTGAAGAGAGTGTCCATACCTGAACGGTATTCTTCCATACCCTTAATCGGCTGAGCAAAGAAGGTTGAGCTTCCGTCATAAGTCGGGTCGGAAAGAACATACATTGAGAAGATTACGTCATCAGCAGTGAGCTTTTCACCGTCTGAGAAAGTTACGTCGTCGCGAAGGTCGAAGTCGTAATCAACTGTGCCGTCCTTGTTTGTTGTGATTGTAAGGTCAGCGAGGCCGTTGTACTTATAATCTTTTCCGTTATAAGGACGGGTTTCGCCGGTCTTACCCTTCTCAACTACTGCGCCCTGACGGTCGATGTCGAGAAGTGCTACAGAGGTCATTGTTGCAACGTCCTGGTCATAAGCTGTCTCAGCGAAGAACGGTGAGAACTTAGACGAGAAGTTTGAATAACCTACTACAAGCGGTTTGTCGCTGGCTTTGTTAGCGTCTGAGCCGCCTGATTTTTTGCCCGAGCAACCTGCAAATACAGCAACGATAAGTGCAGCTGCAAGGACAAGTGCAAGAATACGTTTCATTTCTTTTCTCTCCTTTTTTTAATATTTTGTGGCTTGCGCCAAGAAATGACTTTTTATATTTCAACCCACTCAAGAGTTAAAAAAACTTTTCTGTAAAATAACGCCGCGCAGGTGCACGAAAGCTTTAAGGCGAGGTAAATTGCCGCCTTTACTGCTCCGTCCTCAAAGCCCGTTGTAACAGAATGTATTACAGAGGTTATGAAGCCCGCAACGGCAAAAAACGCAAGAAGCATTGCCGAGGGCGTTATTTTAGGATGAGCGGAATTGTAAATATACGTTCTTATTTCGCTTTTTTTGGTAAAAAGCTTAAAGTGATTCCATATAAGCGTAAATAGGCAGACAGCCTCCGCGAGAAACGGAATAATAACATAAAATGAATTAGTCAGTCCCGCGCCGCTTATACAGCCTGAAATAATAACAGACGCTGAGGATAAAATGAGATAAGACCAAAGCTTGATATAAGCCTTTTTCTGCTCGTCCCCGCTTCCCGCAAAGACGTAGCTTTTTCCCTGATATTCATACCTGCCGTTTTCATCTTTTTTGAAATCGTTCAGGTGTTCCCATCTGTTTTTTTTAGCCATTATTCAATACCCGTAAGGTCATATGCTTCAAGCCAGGAGTTTGCTTTTTCGCAAACTGAGCGAAGCGTGTTTTCATCAAACGGACTGTCGAGCCCTGCGTTTTCAAGAAGCTTTGTGAATACCTCTGAGCCGCCCTGCTCGGTGTACGCTATATAATACTTCCATGCATCCTCAAGGCTGTCCTGAATCTTTGCCCAAAATTCAAGGGCAACTGTTTGCGCAAGGCAGTAGTCGATGTAGTAAAACGGGCTTGAATATATATGGTGTTGTCTCTGCCAGCCCTCGCCGTCGGAATAAAACGGGATTTCGCCGTCAAGCTTCATCCACGGCATATACGTTTTGAGAAGCTCCTTCCAAACGCCGTGTCTTTGGGCGGGAGTCATTTCGGGCTTTTCGTAAACAATGTGCTGGAAGTGGTCAACCATAGTTCCGTAGGGAATAAAGGTTATTGCGCCCGCAAGGTGACTGTAGAGGAATTTTCTTGTGTCGCTGCCGAAGAAGTCCTCGGCGTTACGCCATGCGAAGAATTCCATACTCATTGAATGGACCTCGCAGCCCTCCATACTCGGCCATATTGTATCAAGCGGAACGCGCTTTCTGTTGTACCAGTCGGCAAAGGCATGCCCCGCCTCATGCGTTACTGTTTCAACGTCTGAGCTTGTACCGTTGAAGTTAGCGAAGATAAACGGCACCTCGTAGTCGTAAATGCTTGTGCAATAGCCGCCGCCCTCCTTGCCTTCGGTTGAAAGACAGTCGAGAAGCTCATTATCAAGCATCATATTGAAAAATTCGCTTGTTTCAGGGGAAAGAGCGTCGTAAAACTTCTTGCCCGCCTGAAGAATATCGTCTGCGTTGCCCTGCGGCTTCGGGTTTCCCGAACGGAACATAAGCGCGTTGTCGGCAAAGCTCATAGGGTATTCCTTGCCGAGCCTTTCAGCCTGCTTTCTGTAAATTCCGTCTGCAACGGGAACGAGATATTTTCTTACTGCTTCCCTGAACTTTTCAACGTCGTTCTTGCCATAGCAGTTTCTTGTCATTCTGTAGTAGCCGAGCTGAGTGTAGCCGCCGTAGCCGAGCTTTTTGCCCATCTCGTCTCTTAAGTGAACTAACTTGTCGTATATCTCGTCAAGCTGCTTTTGATTGTCCTTGTACCATTTTCCCTCAGCCTTCCATGCATTGAGACGGATTTCGTCGTCTGCGTCATTTTTAAAGGGTGAAATCTGAGAGATTGTGTAGGTCTTGCCCATAAAAGGAATCTGCGCGCTTGCGAGAAGCTTTTCGTATTCCTGTGTCAAATCGTTTTCCTGCTGAAGCAGGGGAATGATTTCCGGCGAGAAGGTTTTTAGCTCTATTTCGGCGTTGAGGAAGGTAACCTCACCGAATTCCTCTGAGAGCTCTTTTTTGAATCTGCTTTCAAGAAGCGCGGCGATGAAAGCGTCTTTGTACTCCTGCAGCTCGGGTACAGCGGCGTTCCAGAACTTAACCTCGCCGTCGTAAAACTCATCTCTTGTATCTATTGAATGGCGAATCTGAGCAAGTGTGCTCTGAGTTGACACACTTCTTTCAAGATTGTCTGACGCAAGAAAAGCCTCTTTAGCCGCTTCGTAGCTGTCTGCCTTTTTTAGCTTTTCGGTAATGGAAGCCATCTGCGCTTTTATCCCGTCAAGGTCGGGGCGTGTATATTGCATTTGGGAAAATTTCATGTAATGTACCTCAAAAGATAGACATAGTTATAGAATTTAATCTATATAATATCATTATAATTATATCATAAATAAGTTTTTTTTCAACATATTTTTATTATTTATAATATATATAAGGCGTTTTGTACAATAAAAAAGCACTCTTGTCCTTTTACTTAGGGTGCCACAAGAGTGCTTTCAGTTTACGTCTTCTGTTATTATTTTTTCCTTCCACGTGCTTTTGGGAAGTGTACAGTTAAAATCAAGAAGCTTGAGCCCTCTTACGTGTCTTGCCCAGAGTGCGTAGGCGGGAAGATTTCTGAAACGCCACACCTCTGGGTAGACGTCGGCGTATTCGGGTATGAAGCTTCGCCTGTCGTAGACCTCTTTATAGGGCGCATAGCGTATATCAAAATCCCTGAGCGTTACGTTTTCAACACACTTAACCCTGCCGTTTTGCTTAAAGCCCGCAACGGTTACGGGAATTTCAGCGTTGTCAGCGGTGATACCCTCAATGTAAATATCCCTTACCTCGCCGAGCATATCAAACGTATCCTTTGTAACAGTTCCGCCCTTTTTCTTCTTCTTGCCGAACTCAACGGCGTTTGCGCTATCGGCTGTTACGAGAGCGGCACGGTTTCTGTTACACAGGCGGATAAAAACGGGGCAGGTGACTCTGTCCATTTTTATATTTTTAACTTTAACATTGCTTACCTTTGCGCCGTCGGCTGATTCAATGGCAATTCCGCTTACCGTACCCGGATAGATGTCGCACATAAAAAATGAGCAGTCCTCAACCGTTACGTCTGAAATACCGTAGGTCGTTTCCGTTCCTATTTTAAAGGAGTTGGCGCACGAGCAGACCTCGCAGTCCCTTACCGTAATATTTTTCATCGGCGCTTTGTTGCCCAACCATATTGCGTTTTTGATACAGATTCCGTCATCAGCGGTTGAAACGAAGCAGTGCTCGATAGTAATATTGCTTGTTCCCGCAATGTCAAAGCCGTCGGCGTTTGCAACGTGGCGGTTATTATTTATCAAAAAGTTCTTTATTTCCACGCCGTCGCAGTTTTCAATTCTGAACGACCAGTGCGCCGCGTTTTCAATAATAAAATTATCTGCCCTGACGTTTTTACAGTTTTTAAAGTAGAGCGGTCCGCCGTACTTGCTTTTGTGTGCAAAGCGAAGCTGTGCTCTTGCGTCGCGTCTCATCTGAATAACGTCTATAACCTCAGGGTGAGAGGTCATATTACTGTCGGCAAGGGGTTTCAGTCCGAAGTACTCTCCGTTTCCCTTAACCTTGCCGCCGCCCGTAAGGGTTATGTTCTCGCAGCCGTCGGCGTGGATAATACCCTTATGGTTGTATCCTTCGCCCGTTCTGTTGGATACAATTGCACTGCCGCGCTCAATAAAAAGCGTGATGTCCGATTTGAGATAAACTGTAGTTGAAACGTACTCGCCGCCGCTAATCAGCACGGTGCCGCCTGTTTCAGAGGCGAGGCAGATTGCGGTGTTAATAGCGTCTGCGTTGTCGCTTCTGTCAGTAGAGGCGCCGAAGGAACGTATATCGTAAACATTGTTCTTCGGCAGGGTCTGATTTCTGATGTATTTCTCTTCGGGACAGTATGAAGAGTAGTCGTATTCCCTGACAGTCGGGTATACGTCTCCCTTTGTAATCCGTAAATCCTTACCGAAAAGAACAGTATTCAGCTTGTCAAAAGCGGTACGTTTATCTTTCATAACTACTATATCTGTCTGATTAAAGCCTTGTCCTTTCTTGCAGCCCAGGCGATGTTATACGAGTGGTCGCCTACGCGCTCAAGGTCCTGAAGTATTTTTGTGAACACAACGCCTGACGCGGTATGACACTTTTTATCGCGAAGTCGCTGAACGTGGTTATCCTGCGCTTCAAGCGTAAGTGAATCTATTGTATCCTCAAGGAAGTGAAGTTCGTTTGCTTCGCTGTCAGGCAGCTGTTTGTTTACAAACGCGCCTATTGAGCGGTCAAACAGTTCAAGCGTTTTTTCATATATTCCCTTGATTTCAGCCATTCCTTCATCGGTGAAGTCAAGCCCGCTTTCTATTGCAAGCTGGGTGCGCTGGGTTATATTAAGTGCGTGGTCGCCGATTCTTTCAAGGTCGGTAATAACGTGGAAAAGCTTACCTACATATTCGGATGCCTCACCCGTAATACGGTGGGAGGTAATAGTTACCATAAAGTCTGAAATATTGTGGTTTAGCCAGTTGATAAGCTCCTCGTTATTGTTGATTTCACGTTCGTGCTCTGTGCTGAATTTAAGTAAATCCTCACAAGCGAGAACGTAATTCTTTCTTACGAGCTTAGCCATACGCTCAACCTCCGAGCCTATCTGTACAACAGATATACTCGCGTTGTCGTGGCCTGAAAGCTTGGTGTCAATGTAATTGAAACGAAATACGCTGTCGTGTTCAACGGGCTTGATAATAATTTCGGAAAGCTTAACTATCTGCTTTACAAGCGGAAGAAGCACAAGCGCTGTTACAATTTTGAAAATAATATGTCCCGCAGCAACCTGAACCGAGCCGTTTGAAGAAATTCTTGTAAGCATATCCGTAAACGGCGTGAAGATAGCTATTGGAGTAAATATCAGCATTCCGACAAAATCAAATATGAAGTAAACCATAGCGGCGCGCTTTGCGTTTGTCTTTGCGCCTATTGACGACAGGAACAGCGGTGTTGCCGAGCCGACGTTAATGCCGATAATAAGATAAATTGCAAAGTTAATGGGCATAAGTCCCTGAAGCGCAAGCACCTGCAGTACGCCGATTGCGGCGCTTGACGACTGGAGAACTGAGCAGATGAGGATACCGATAATAATTCCGAGTACGGGATTGTTTGCGGAAGCCATAAAGCCCTGGAACATTTTGCTTGTTTTTAAAACGCCCATAGCCGAATCGCCGCTCATATACTTGAGACCGAAGAAAAGTATACCGAAGCCGAGAATAATCTGGCCGATGTATTTCTGGTTTTGTTTTTTACCGAAAATATGCATTGCCGTTCCTATAAAAATACATATAGGCGCAATGGCTGAAACGTCTATTGCGATAAGAACGGCAGTAATCGTTGTACCGATATTGGCGCCGATAATAACGCCCGTCGCCTGAGCCAAATCCATAATGCCTGCATTGAGAAAGCCCATAAGCATTACGGTTGTAGCTGACGACGACTGAATTACAGCAGTTACAAGAACGCCGAGCAGAAAGCCCTTAAAACGGTTTCTCGTCAGCTTTTCAAGAAGGTTTTTCATTTTGTTACCTGCAACCTGCGAAAGTCCCTTGCTCATATAATTCATTCCGAAAAGGAAGAGACCGAGACCGCCGAGCAGGTTTATAATGTTGATAATTTGCATAGTGTTCTCCGTTAGTTTTGCGTTAGTTTGGAAATAGCTTTAATTTTCCTCTAATATAATATAATTTACGTATTGTCAATTGTCAAGTTACAATATATAATAGAATTAACAAAGGAGGGGAGGAAGCGTATGATAAAAGCGATTTTGTGGGATATGGACGGAACTCTTCTGAACTTTCTTATATCTGAAAAAAATGCTATTAAAAAGGGCTTTGAGTACTTTGGGCTCGGTGAGTGCAGCGACGAAAATGTAAGACTCTATTCCGAAATAAATCTCAGACACTGGAAAATGCTTGAAAAGGGGCTGATAACAAAGCCCGAGGTTAAAACGGGGCGCTACAGAGAGTTTTTCAAAAGGCTCGGTATAACCTCCGTTACGCCTGAGGAGTTTACGGCGGTGTATGAAAAAAATCTTCCCGAAACGGTTGAATATATTGAAAACGCAAAGGAAATTGTTGAATCTCTGAGGGGAAGGTACAAGCAGTACATAGTTACAAACGGTACGCTTTCGGTACAGGTGAAAAAGATTGAAAAATCGGGGCTTAAAGAGCTTATTGACGGAGCTTTTATCTCTGATGAAATCGGCTACGAGAAGCCGTCAAAGGAGTTTTTCAGCTTTGTTTTGTCAAATATTATACCGTGTGAAAGGGACGAGGTGCTTATTGTAGGCGACTCGCTTACAAGCGATATGAAAGGCGGAAATATTTCGGGAATAAAATGCTGCTGGTACAACCCCGAAAAGCTTGAAAACAACACCTCTTTAAGAATTGATTACGAAATAAATAAGCTTAACGAAATATATGAAATTCTGAAATAAAATACGGGAGTGAAATTTATGAAAAATGTACTTAAAAGAGGCGGCTGCGCTGAAAACGGAATAAACCCGAGAGCGGTTTATGAGTTTGTTGAAAGGTGCGAAAGAGAGGGGCTCGGCGTTGATTCGTTTATGCTTCTCAAGGGCGGAAAGGTAGTTGCGGAGGGCTATCACGCTCCGTATACAAACACAACGCCTCACGTTGAGTTTTCGCTTTCAAAATCTATGGCGGCAACTGCGCTCGGCTTTGCTATTGAAGAGGGTAAGGTGAGCCTTGACGACTCAATCTGTAAGTTTTTCCCCGAGTACAGAAAGTTTCAGTTTAACAAAAGGATAACCGTTCGTCACCTTGTTACGATGACTGCGGGAAAGATGATTGGTATGGCGACGGCAAGACACAAGGAGGACTGGATTAAAATCTTCTTTGACACGCCGCCGATTGCGCCTCCCGGAAAACTGTTTCTTTACGTTAACGATAATTTCTATCTTATTTCGGCTATTATCAGCAGAGTTTACGGCGAAACGCTTGCCGATTTCCTTGACGGAAGACTGTTTCAGCCGCTCAAAATTGAAAAGCCGTTCTGGGAGATTGACTCCTTCGGCTATGCGGCAGGCGGCTGGGGACTTTATATGCCGATTGAGGATTTGGCAAAAATTATGCTTTGCTATTCGCAGATGGGCGAGTGGAACGGTAAGCAGGTTATCCCGAAAAAGTGGATTGAGGAAGCAACAAAATTCCAGGTTAAAACCGTTAAATTCGGTCAGCCCGACGTAACAAAGGGCTACGGCTACGGAATATGGCAGACGGCTATTGAGGACACGTACAGATTTTACGGACTTTACGGTCAGCTCGGCTATGTTTTCAGGGGAAGGGATACCGTACTTGTTGTAAACAGCGGAATTTCAAAGGATAAATATCTTGCGGCGGCAATAATTGATATGGCGAAAACGCTTTGGGACAAGCCGGAAGAGGAGTACGAGGAAAAGCTGAAAAAGGCTGTTGAGGCGCTCGGCGATAAGGACGTGCTTTATAAAAGAGAGCGAAACGAAGCGCTTGAGAAAAAGTACAGCCAAAAGGCACTTAAGACCTGGTCGGGCACCTTTGCTTCAATGCTCCCTGCAACAATGAGCGCAGTATTTGACGAAAGAGTAGGCCACATTGACCGCTTCGTTTTTGAACGCAAGGACGACGGACGCCTTTTCCTGCTTTGGAAGGAGGGCGAATTCGTTAACCAGATTGAAATCGGAATGGAGGGCGAGTACGCCGAAAGCGACGTTAAATACGGTCCGCTCAAATTGCACTCGTGCACTAAGGGCGCGTGGATAACGCCGACGGTGTTACGTGTTCTCATAAGATTTAAGGAGGCGTGCGTAACAAGGCAGCTTGATTTTGATTTTACAAATGAGAATAAAATCAGAATTACAAACAATTCAATTCCCGATTTGCCGAATCTTGCGGCGCACTATGTTGATTTTTCGGGAATTCCGCTTCCCGAAAAGCTTGACCGCTTTATAGTAAAATACGTTGCGCCCGCTGTTCTTCTTTACGGCGAGCCAACCTTCAGGGTAAAGGAAGTAAAAAGACCGTTTAAGCATTAAAAAAAGACTCCGTGCAATGCACGGAGCCTTTTGTTTTCATTTAAACTGATTTAATCCAGTTAACTATGTCTGCCATTACCTCGTCCTTGTTGAGCTCGTTAAGAATCTCGTGGCGGCAGTCGGGGTAGAGCTTAAGCGTAACGTTTGTGTGACCGGTGTCTTCAAGCTTTTTGGCAATATTCTTAATGCCCTGCGCCTTTGGTCCGACGGGGTCCTCTTCGCCCGAGGTGAGAAGAATCTTTAAATCCTTTGGAAGCTTTGCGTACCACTCGTCAGTATTTGAAGCGATGTTAACCTTAACTAAATCGTTCATACCCTGAACGGAGAAAAGGAAGCCGCAGTATTTATCGTCAATATACTTGTCAACAATTGAAGCGTCACGCGTGAGCCAGTCAAAGTTAGTTCTTCCCTCAAAGCCCTTTCCGTATGAGCCGAAGGTGATTTTGTCAAGCGTTTTGCTCTTGTGCTTTGTTCCCTTGATTTTTGCTACAAGAGAGGAAAGCTTGTCGCCCATTCCAGCTATCGGGTTAGCGTCGCCCGTGCCCATATAAATAGCGCCCGAGAAGCCCTCGTCGGGGTATTCTGCAGTAAAGCAGCGGCAAATAAATGAACCCATTGAATGGCCCATAACAATAAGCTTTTTGTCAGGGTTTTCCTCTTTAGCGATGTCAAAATTCTGTTTGAGGTCAAGAATTAAGCCTTTGTAGCCGTCTTTATCACCAAACCAGCCGCTCTCGTCAAAATTCTGATTTGACTTTCCGTGGTTAGCCATATCGTGCATATAAACGGCGATACCGTTTTTGTTGAGATAATCAATAAAGCCGAGGTATCTTTCCTGATGCTCAGCCATACCGTGATGAATTACAAGAACGGTGTCGTAGCTTTCGGGAAGATACGCGCACGCATAAATTTTACAAACGCCCGTATTTGACGGGAAGCTGTATTCCTTTTTCATAAATTTCACTCCTGTATAAATATTTACGGGCGGATGTTATCCGCCCATACTTTTATTGATTATTCAGCCTCTTCTTCGGGCTGGTCAGCTGTACAGTGCGGGCACTTTGTAGCTTCAATGTCAATTTCGCTCTTACAGAAGGGGCAAACCTTTGTTGTAGGTGCTTCCTCTTCCTCTTCCTTCTTGCTGAGAGCCTTTGCCTTGTTAGCAGACTTAACGATAAGGAAGATAATGAAAGCGATAATAATGAAGTTGATAATTGCGGAAATAAATTTTCCGAAATCAAAGGTCTGACCTTTTAACACAACAGCAAGGCCTACATCTGTTCCGCCAAACAGTGCAATAAGCGGATTAATAAGGTTTTCGATAAGTGCATCAACAATCGTCTTGAACGCACCGCCGATGATAACACCTACTGCGAGGTCGAGCACGTTGCCCTGAGCAATGAATTCTTTAAATTCGCCAAAAAACTTTTTCATTTGTGTTCTCCTTTATAAAATTATTTTTTATCGTATACTATATTACCACATTATTCCCGTAAAATCAAATGCGGGAATAAACTTTTTTTCATTTGAGGAAAGTTTTTGGGTGAATACCTTTTCAAAGCCTGAATCTGCGGCGTAGCTGACTACTTTATTATACTCTCTTTTAGTAATCTGTCTGTTAATTTCGGGATAGCCTTCAAGGTTGCCGCAGGGGGTGTACTGCGCCATAAGAGATATGTATCTGTTTTTGAAGCCGTTTTTAAGGCAGTCAAGGATTTTTATGCTCTGATTTGTATTTGACGGCAAAACAAGGTGGCGTATAATTACGCCCTTTTGCATAATTCCGCGCGAGTCAAAAATATCCTCAGGCTGCTGGCGGCACATCTCTTCAATAGCTGCTTTGACGGTTTCGGGATAGTCGGGAGCGGCGCTGTAGCGCTTTGCTCTTTCGCTGTCAATATATTTGAAATCAACGAGATAAATATCTACAAGAGAATTGAGCGCTCTGAGCGTTTCCGGGCTTTCGTAGCCCGATGAATTGTAAACAACGGGAACGGGGGAGCGCCATTCCTTAAGCACCTCGGCAAGCCCAAGCGCATAGTGGGTGGGAGTTACAAGATTAATGTTTTCCGCACCGTCTTTGATAAGACGTTCAAATATTTCAATCAAATGCTCCCTGCTTACCTCAACGCCCTTGTTTTCTTTTGAAATCTCTCTGTTCTGACAATATACGCAACCGAGATTACAGCCGCTGAAAAAGACTGTACCGCTACCGTTTTCTCCGCTGATACAGGGCTCCTCCCAGAAGTGAAGCGCCGCTCTTGCAACGCGAAAAGCACTCGGGCTTTTACAGACACCGAGCGCGTTTTCTCTGTTGATATTGCATTTTCGCGGACACTGGTTACAAATCATAATAACGCCTTGTAGATTTCGTTTTTCTTAAACTGAGTTGCGCCTGCGATTTCCTTTGCGGCAGCGTTTACGCTCATACCGTTTTCAACAAGCTTTTTCGCAGCTTCAATTGCTTCATCAAGAGTCATCGTCTTTTCCTCTTCCTTTTTCCCCTCAAGGATTAAAACGAATTCGCCCTTAGGTTTATTATCGGTGTAAAACTTAACAGCCTCGCCGAGAGTGGTTCTTTTTACCTCTTCGTGAAGCTTTGTAATCTCTCTTACAAGCGCAATTTTTCTGTCGCCGAAGCAGACGTAAAAATCGTTAAGAGTGTTGAGAAGCTTGTGAGGAGCTTCGTAAAACACCATTGTACGCTTTTCGTTTTTCAGCTCCTCAAGGTGTTCGCGCCTTGATTTTTTTGCAACCGACAAAAAGCCCTCAAAAGTGAAGCGCCCCGTTTCCATACCCGAAAGCGCAAGCGCGGTTGTAAGCGCCGTTGCCGACGGAACAGATTCAACTCTTATTCCGAGCTCGTGACACATTCTTACCAAATCTTCGCCCGGGTCTGAAATTGCGGGCATACCCGCGTCGGTAACAATTGCGCAACTCTCACCCGAAAGTATTCTCTTTGTAATTACTTCGCCTCTTTCACGCTTGTTGTGTTCAAAATAGCTTACCATCTCTTTTTTAATTCCGAAATGGTTGAGAAGCTTAAGCGTTACTCTTGTGTCCTCGGCGGCGATAAAATCCACCGCACTGAGCGTTTCAACGGCTCTCGGCGAAAAATCGCCGAGATTACCGATAGGCGTTCCTACAATATATAGCTTTCCTGTATTACTCAAAATAATATACTCTCGTTTCGTAAGGTCTTGTTTTGAAGCCGTTGTTCTGAACGGTCAGATTTTTATAGTTGCAGAGAATCGGCGTGCCCTTTTCAAGGTCAAAGCCCTTCGGCGCTTCAAAGGCAACGTTTTCCTCTGTAAACGAGTTGATAACAAGAAGGCGCTTGCCTTTGTAGTTCCTCTCGTAAACATAAAGCTTGTCGCTGTTTTTGTAATGCTCTTTATAATCGCCCCACTTTGCAACGTCGTTTTCCTTTTTGAATTTGATTAACGCCTTGTAGTGATTGAGAATTGAATCGGGATTATTCATTTCGTTTTCGGCGTTGATTTCCTTATAGTTTGTATTTACGGGGAACCAGGGCGTGCCTGTTGTAAAGCCGGCGTTTTCAGAGGCGTCCCACTGTACGGGAGTACGGCAGTTATCCCTCGTTGACTTAACGGCGTTTTCCCACGCCTTATCTTTATTCATATGCACCTTTTCGGTGAACACCTTATAGTTGTTTTTAACAAAAACGTCGGCGTAATCGTCGATTGAGTCAAGGCGGGTGTTGAGCATACCGATTTCCTGACCCTGATATACGAAAACGGTACCCTTCTGAAGCATATACATATTAGCAAGCATTTTGCCCGATTCTGTTCTGTATTTCTCGCTTCCGTAACGTGAGATAATTCTCGGATGGTCATGGTTTTCAATGTAAAGCGTGTTCCACGCCTTGCCCTCGAGCTGTTCCTGCCAGCGTGAGAATGCGCCCTTCATACGCTTTAAGTTGAACGGCCTCTGCAAGAAGTCAATGAGAAAAGCGTCTGCGTCGATGTGCTGGAAATGGAACATCAAGTCAAGCTCCTTGTTTCCCTCGCTGATATATCTGAGCGCCTTTTGCGGCGTCATCATCGGAGCTTCACCAACCGTAAAGCAGTCGTATTCGTCGGTAACGTCTCTATACTCTCTTAAATATTCGTGAATGTGAGGACCGTCCATATACTTTTCAATTCCCGTTGCCGTCGGAAGCGGGAAGCCGTTCGGAAGTCCTTCGGTTTTTGAAATAAAGGTTATAACGTCCTCGCGGAAGCCGTCAACTCCCATATCAAGCCAGAAGCGCATAATCTCTTTTACTTCCTCGCGCACCTTCGGGTTATCGTGGTTGAGGTCAGGCTGCTTTGCGGCGAAGATGTGCATATACCACTCACCGAGCGCCTTGTCGTACTCCCACGCCTTGCCCTCAAATACAGAAAGCCAGTTGTTGGGCGGCTTCTTTTCACTTTTGCCCTTGCGCCAGAAATAATAATCGTGATAAGGCGAGGACTTATCCTTAGACTTTATAAACCATTCGTGCTCGTCCGATGTGTGATTTACAACGAGGTCCATTATTACCTTAATGCCTCTTTTGTGCGCCTCGTCAAGTACCTTTTTAAACAGCTTAAGGTCGCCGTATTCGGGGTGAATATTTTTATAGTCGGCGATGTCGTAGCCGAAGTCGGCGTTCGGCGACGGGTAAAGAGGGGAGAACCATATACAGTTAATGCCCAAATCCTTAAGATAGTCAAGCTTCGAGAGTACGCCCTCAAGGTCGCCTATTCCGTCGCCGTTACCGTCACAAAACGAGCGCGGCCAGATTTGGTAAACAATTAATTCCTTATACCATTCGTTGTTGAATTTTGACATAATTAACCCTCCTTTTAATACTGCTTCAATTATATCACATTAAATATTAAAAGTAAATTAATACTTAACTTATTTATTGACAATAAAGATTTATATGATAAAATTAAGATAGATAATAATAAACAGGTGATTTTATGAAAAGAGCAGTTGCTGTAGTTCTCGTTATTCTTCTATTACTGCTTTGCGGATGTAAGGCAAAAACGGGAGACGCAAAAAAGAACAGCCAAAATGATGCAGGGGCTGTAAGCATAGGTAATATTGAACAGTCAACGGCTGAGGACTTGACAGGCGTAAGCGGTGCTGCTTCAAGCACTCTTCCAACGGCGCAGAACGACAACAATTCCGACAAGCAGAAATTTGAAAACGAAACCACTACAGATAAAAACGGAAAAAGCGGCAAAAATTCGGCTAAGGATTTAACAAAAAAGAGCAATGACGGAAAGAACAATACAACCGAGGCTCAGAACGACGATGAAAGCACAACGCTTGAAAGCTACGAAATGCCGAGAATTCCGATAAACCCGTAATACAGGAGAAAGATATGAAAAAACTGCTTTCAATTGCGCTGAGCATAGTTTTAGCATTAAGTATGTTCAGCAGCTTCGTTGCATACGCAGGCGATAATTATGAGCTGCCACCGCTTCCTATACCTCACAAGTTCGGAGAGTGGGTAACAGAAAAAGAGCCGACCTGCACAGAAGACGGCAAAAAAGTCAGCCGCTGTTCGCACTGTAACGCGGTCAATACGGAGATTATTCCTGCGCTCGGCCACAGCTTCGGCGAGTGGACAGAGTCTGAAGCGCAGATTAATCCTACGTGTACAACTGCGGGAAAGACCGCCGTTGAAACGCGCGTTTGTTCACGCTGCCTGCTTGTTGAAACAAGAGGCGGCGACGTTATCAATGCGCTCAACCACGATTACAAAGGCGTAGTTACACAGCCGACTTGTACCGAACAGGGCTATACAACTTACAGCTGTACAAGATGTGACAGCTCGTATGTTTCGGACTATACAGCTTCAAACGGCCATACGCCCGCAGAGGCAGTTATGGAAAACATAGTTGAAGCGAGCCACCAGAGTGAAGGCTCTTACGACTTGGTTGTTTACTGCTCGGTTTGTAACGCGGAGCTCAGCAGGGAAAAGAAAGACACACCGTCGGTACCTCACATACCGGGCGATGCGGTAATTGAAAACAGTGTTGAGCCAAAGTGTACAACCGACGGCTCGTATGACAGCGTTGTTTACTGTACTGACTGTAATGCAGAGCTTAGCAGAACTAAAGTTACCGTTCCGGCCGAGGGACATAAGTTCGGCGAATGGGAACAGACGGCTGCAAAGGTTGAACCAACGTGTACTCAGGCGGGCTCCGAAGCAGTTGAAACACATAAGTGCGCTAACTGTGAGGCTGTTGAAAAACGCGGAGGTGAGGTTATTCCCGCCCTTGACCACGAATATGAAACAAAGATTACTCCTCCGACCTGTACGGAAAAGGGATACACAACCTACACCTGTACAAGAGGTGACAGTACATATATTTCAGATTACACAAACGCTAAAGGACACACGCCGAAAGAGGCTGTAAGGGAAAACGTTGTTGAAGCAACCTATACCGATGCGGGCTCATATGACGCAGTTGTTTACTGCGATGACTGCGGCGCTGAACTCAGCAGAACGCTGACTGCAATCCCGAAGCTTACGCTTCCGTCCGACGGCTCAGATTTTGAAGCCGAGGGAATTCCGTTTGAGGAAATAGGCGGCGGCTCTGATTCTTCAAAGCCCTCAAATACTGCTCCTGCGAAAACCGCAATTAAAAAGCTGAAAAAAGGAAAGAAATCGTTTAAGGCAAGCTGGAAAAAGGTAAGAGGCGTAAGCGGTTATCAGCTTCAGTATTCAACAAACAAAAAGTTCAAAAAGAAATATAAGGGCAAAAAGCACACCGTTAAAAGTATATATATCAAAAACGCAAACAAGACTACAAGAACTGTAAAGAAGCTCAAGGCGGGTAAGAAGTATTATGTTCGTATCCGCACATATAAAACTGTAGGCGGTAAAAAGGTTTACAGCAAATGGTCAAAGGTAAAAACGGTTAAAACTAAAAAGTAAAAATAAAGAATAAAAGTGCCGAGAGGCACTTTTATTTTATGTAGTCTTCGCAGAAAGCGTTGAATTTTTCAAGCATAAATGCGTTTGCTTCTTTGCTGATTTTTGCGTACGGTGCCAGCATATCAAAGGCGTGGTATGCGCCGTCATATTCCTTTAACGCTGCAGGAATTCCCGCTTCTTTAAGCTTTCGGAAAAACTCAAGCGTTTCGGCGTAAAACGGCTCGGCTGTTCCGATAATTGAAACGGCGGGCGGCAGGCGGCTGAAGTCGGTTTCTCTTGCGGGAGCTGCATAGGGCGAAACACCTATGTTCATAACGCTGTCGCCGAGGTAGATATGCCACGCGGATTTATTAGCCTTTGTGTTCCATACGGGAGCGCGGTTATTTTTTGAGGTTTCGGTTACCCTGTCGTCAAGCATAGGGTAAAGCGGAAGCTGAACGCCGATACAGTCTTCTCCCATATCCCTTGCGTAAATGCATAGCGCTGCAGTAAGTCCGCCGCCTGCGCTTTCACCGCCGACAACCAGCTTTTCACAGTCTATGCCGAGCGCCTCTCTGTTCTCTTTGAGCCAGAGCAAAGAAGTGTAAGCGTCGTTGAGCGCAGCGGGGTAGGGCGCCGAGGTTGAAAGTGTGTAATCGGGCGCAACAATTACGCAGTTGCAGTTATTTATAAGGTGGCGCGGGAAAGACATTATTGCCATTTCGGGCGCACCGAGTGAGTAACCGCCGCC
>CAMNAP010000017.1 GCA_946531445.1 uncultured Clostridia bacterium | reverse complement strand
ATATTACTGTTTCTTGCAGAAATTGCGTCCTTCTGCGCGTCAGTCCACTTATGCATTTTCCGCCTCCTCTGCAATAATACTCATAGCTTCACCGTCTGAAATGCCTTCCATTTCATTGTTTGTAATTTCGGTTTTGTTAAGACAAATGGCTTTGTAGTCGCATTTGTCGCAGGTGTCTGTGTGATTCTTTCCGTTAATAGGATTCTGCGAAACGGCGCCGTTGTGAAGCGACTGCCCCATATTTATAATCAACGCGTCAATCTTTCGTGAAATTGCGCCGAGCTGGGAGAGCGTTGCAATTTTGCCGCCGATTACGCCATCCTTATTTGCCTTTGCAGGTATGAAACGTCCCTCAAGCTTATGCTCCATATGCTTTGCAAGCTCGTGCTCCTCGTCGTTAAGGATAATTCCCTTCATCTTGTAAAGCTTATCCTCTGCTTTATTAATCTGGCTCTCGGTATCGTCCGACCTGTCAAGGCTGAAGAGGTTTCGTGACGAGTGCATATATAGCACGCCGCCCGAAATACCGCTATATCTGCTCTTGCTCTGCGAGAGAGTAAAGAGGTAGATAAACATCTGAAGATTGATACCGTAAAGTATATCCTCAAGTCTGAAATCCTTCGGTCCCGACTTGTAGTCAACCACACGGATATATTTAATTCCGTTTTCTTCAAACATATCTACTCTGTCAACAGCGCCTTTAATACGTATTGTTCCGCCGTCGGGAAGATTGAGACATTTTGATTTTACGCACTCTTCGGAGTCGCTGTCGCTGATTACAAGCTCAAAAGCTTCAGGTACGAAGTCCGACTCCTCAAATTCAAGCTTCAGCCTTTCAATTACCGAAACAAGCATTTTTGAAAGACGCATAAACTGATACTTGAAGCGCGCCGAAAACTCAGCGGAATCGCCCATCTGCGTTGTAAGGTACTGACGAAGAAAAAAATCAACCTCCATTTTAAGCTCAGACGTGGTGAGAGAGATTATTCCCTTTTTTGAGTGCTTTTTAATTATGCACTCAAGAACGTAGTGAATAACCGTTCCCTTCTGCATGGGGTCAAGGCTTGCCTTTTCTCTCGGTCTTGCGCCGAGCCCGAACTTACAGAAGTATCTGAAAGCGCAACTGTAGTAATCGTCGATACGCGAAGCGGAAAGATACATATCGTTTTTGAAAAGCTTTTTTGCGTTTTCTCTTTTTGAGATTTTTATGTCGGAATTCTTATATGTGCTTTTGATAGCTTCAAGACGTGACGAATATTCGTCTGATTTGCTGAAATACTCCTCAAGAGAAGCAATGAATTCGCTGTTTTCACCGTAGTTAGAAGCAAGTATTTCAAAAGCGTTTGCGTCTGTTTCAATACTGCTTATATCAAGCGGTCGGCTGTAGCCTTCAATTTCAATATTCTTGAATACGCCTTTAATCTCGTCAATAATTGACGAGTAGCATTCCTTACCCTCGTTTGCTCTGTAACTTACATAAAGCTCCTCTGTAGCGCTTGAGAGCGCCATATAGGCGAAGTAGCGTTCCTGAGCGTTAAGCGTGTCGCCGTAAGAATAAAGCTTGAAATCGTTGTTTATAAGCGTAATTCTGTCGCTTTCGCTGAGAAGTCCGAACGATGTTACAGACTGAGGAAATTCGCCTTCGTTTGCGCCGAGAATGAATACGGCTCTCGGGTTATTACAGCGCATTCTGTCTGCCGCGCCGAGTTGAACGTTATCAAGTCCTATCGGGATAACTCCCAAATCCTCGTTAGAAATCATAAGCGTAAAAAGCTTATAGAATTCCCTAACTGTAATATTCTCTTTGCCGCCAACGGTTGCAAGCTCGTCAAGAATATTCATAAGAAGCTCCCACACTCTTTCCTGCTCGTGAGCGAGGGCTGACTTTCCGTTTTTGTCAAGCGTTACGGCAAGCTCTCTGAGATTTTCATCAACAGAAAAATCAATAAGAGTATAGTAAAGCGCCTTTGCAATATCGGCGCAGCTTGCGTCCTTACACTTTCTTTTGAATTTGTTAATATTATTTATAACGTAGCTTCTTGTTTTGTTGAGCTTGTCTATTCTCTTTTGGTCGTTCTCACTGATTTCACTAACAAAGCCTTTAGTGCTCTGTGTAAACTCGCTGTTCCACTTTGTTCCGCTGATACTCCAGAGATAAACATAGTTTTCAAGCTCGGCAATGTCAATACTGTCAAGCGAGGTCAGACCTGTTTTAAGAAGTGAAAAGATGTCCTCGCTCCTCATTGAGTAAATTACAGTGCGAAGCAAAAAGCCGACGAACATAATTAGCGGTTCATCGGTTACGCTCTGTCTTTCATCGTCAAAGTAAGGTATGTTATATTTTGAAAATGAATAAAACAGCTCGTTTTTATACTTGTCGGCGTCCCTAACGATAACCGCAATGTCCGAAGCTTTATATCCCTTGCGAAGAAGCGAAGAAATTTTTGAAGCCGTATAGTCGCACTCGTCATAAATATTCCTTGCGCCGTAAAGCTTTATATGTTCAGGATTTACGTCAGTCGTATTTTTTACAGGAAAATAAATACCGTTTTCAAGTGTTCTCAGCTCTTCTGATTTATATCTTTTACCTGCGCTGAGGTATACAGGCTCGTCAATTTCAGTTCCAATCTTCTTTGCTACGTCCTTGAGTATTACAATATTTGAATTTACATATGAGAAAAGATTGAAGTTGTCTGTGTTATAAAATGAGTCGGTACAGAAAGTAAAATAAACGTCCTTCGCCTGTGCGAGAATTACCTCAATAATTTTGTACTCCTGCGCAACAAAGCCCGAAAAGCCGTCAATAAAAACAGTTCTGTCTTTAAAATATGTAAGGCCCCTGAGTTTTTCGTACAGTCGTGTAAGCTCATTTGCACTGTCAAGGTATTCGTCATTAATCAGCGCGTCATACATTCCTGTAATTAGTCCGAGGTCGTGAAGCTTACGCTTTAAGGTTTCTCTGTCTGTGCTG
Source organism: uncultured Clostridia bacterium (assembly GCA_946531445.1). Classification (GTDB taxonomy): domain Bacteria; phylum Bacillota; class Clostridia; order Oscillospirales; family Acutalibacteraceae; genus Eubacterium_R. The sequence goes on along the minus strand of CAMNAP010000017.1, from coordinate 20,702 downwards.
TTTTTGGCTTCAGTAATATCCTCAAGCGTTACGCGGCATGATTTAAGCTCGTCATAAATGCTGATTACAGAATTTATAAACGAAACAGAAGTGATATTTTTATTGAAAAGGGTCAGTGAATCCTGAACACTTTCAATTGCTTTTTTCATCATTACCGCCTTTGCGCCCTTTGAAAGCACAGGGAGCTTTTCACCGCCGTACTTTCTTGAAATTTCATTTGAAAGGCGTGTAAAGGAAATGCTTTCAACACTGTTGATTCCTGCTTCTCCCAAATCGCTGAGAAGCCGTCTTTCCGCAATAAATGAAAACTGCTCAGGAGTGATGAGCAGTATGTCTTTTTCGCCGTTTTTTACGCGCTCGTTTATTGAATTGAAAACATATTCGGTTTTTCCGCTTCCTGCTCTACCGAGTATTAAATGTAACATATAAACTCCTTAATCTTCGGGTCTTATAAGTCCTTCTTCCATCATCTTTGTGTGCGCTTCAATAAAGAATTCGTACATAGGTCGCGCAATATCAAATGCAAGCTTCATTTCGTCAATTAACGACGTATCGTTTAATCTGTCTATATTCATACTGCGATAAGTGAACGCCATATTCTTTGCCGCAAGAAACGGCTTGAGCTCCTTAGGAGCGTCAGGGTATCTGTCTTTTTTGTAGTAATCTGTACACGAATACTCAAAGCCTGCGTCGGCGCACGCTTTTACAGCTTTTAAAAAGCGCTTAGGGTTTTCAAGAATCATTTCATGAACAATTCTGAAATTTGTAGGTCTCCACAGCCAGAAAACAAGTCCGTAGCTGAAGCTGTCAGGGTAAAAATCAAAATAGTAAAAGGGCGCCTGCGGGTAGTCCTTTTTATAACGTCTGAAAAAAGTCCACATTGTTTCTCTGTATTTGATTTTTGAGCGGTTACCCCTTGTATCTCTGTGAATGCGTGAAACTGCCCTTACGGGGTCGAGATACATCCTGTCGTCAATGTCGTACAGAAGCTCTGAAAGGTCAAGCACCATCTGTCGCATAGGTACAGTAATCCCCTGCTTAAGCTCCTCCTTATGTTCCTCGTAAAACGGCTTTGAATCGTTAAATTTATTAAGACAGAGAAGCTCAATGCTTTCCTTTGTTATGCCGCTGTAGTTATATTCCATCAGATTACTCCTTTTAAGTTGCCGTTATCAAGCATATGCTGTGCCGCAAGCAAAGCGCAGATTTTTGCAGAGTGAAAGTTCAGTCCGCCCTGAATCCACGCATAAAACGGTTCTCTTATCGGTGCGTCTGCCGAAAGCTCAATTGAAGAGCCAAGAGTAAACGCCCCCGCTGCCATAACAACCTTGCTGTCATACCCCGGCATATCCCATGGCTCAGGCGAAAGAAAACTATCAATGGGGCTTCCGCTTTGTATTCCCTGGCAGAAGTCTACAAGGCTCTCCTCGTTTTCAAGCCCGAGACACTGTACAATATCGCCTCGCATAGCGTCGTATTCCGGCGTTACGTCATAGCCGAAGTAAGAGAACAGCGCAGAGATAAAAACTGCGCTTTTTAGCGCCTCACCAACTGTGTGAGGAGCATAGAACAACCCCATAAAAAGCTCTCTGTTAGTTCCGAGCGAAGCGCCGACCTCTTTACCGAGACCGGGCGTAGTAAGTCTGTACGAGCATTTTTCAACCAGGTCTGCTCTGCCTGCAATGTAGCCGCCCGTTCTTGCAATACCGCCGCCTGCGTTTTTTATCATTGAGCCTGCGATTAAGTCTGCGCCAACTTCAAGCGGCTCTCTTTTTTGTACAAATTCGCCGTAACAGTTATCAACCATAACGATTACGTCGGGCTTCTTACATTTCGCTGTTTTTACTATCTCTTCAATATCCTCTACAGTCAGTGAATCGCGAAGCTCATAGCCGCGGCTGCGCTGAATGTAAACCATAGTAGTACTGTCGTCAACAGCGTTGTAAATTGCTTCCAAATCAGGACGGTTGTCCTTTAGCGCAACCTCGCTGTAGTTTACGCCGAAGTCTTTTAGCGAGCCCATTCCCTCGCCGCTTATTCCTATAACGGAATGAATTGTATCGTAAGGCGTACCCGTTACACAGAGCATACTGTCGCCGGGACGTAACACGCCGTAAAGTGCTGTTGCAAGAGTGTGCGTTCCGCTTACAAAGTTATGCCTAACAAGAGCGTCCTCAGCGCCGAGCACCTGCGCCCAGACCCTGTCAAGTGTATCACGTCCTCTGTCTCCGTAGCCATAGCCGGTTGAAGAAACAAAGTGTGTTTCGCTTATTCCGAAGTCTATAAAAGCCTTTTGTACCTTTAGCTGATTATACTCGGTTATTTCGTCAATTTTCTTAAATTGCTCTTGACAAAGCACGAGCGCTCTTTCAGCAGCCTCTTCAATTTTTTCATCTATTTTGAAAAAAGGTGTCATCTGTAAAGTCTCCACTTTCCGATATTTTCGAATCCGAGCTTGGTATAAAACTCCTCGTTTTCGTCAGCTTCCCGCATAATGTAAACATAGCCTCTTACATCAGAGCAAATAGCTGAAACAAGCATTGTGCCATAGCCCATATGCCTGAAGCTTTCGCGCGTTCTAACTGCCGTAAGAATTGCGTAGTTATCAATAATTGACGAGAGTATTCCCGAAGCAATAATTTCGTCAAGAACTACAAGAGTGTACGCCTTTGCGGTTTTGTGGCGCACGCGGTGACTGATGTCAACATACCACGATTTGAAATCCTGCTCTCCGTAGTCAATAAAGTTGAATAAGTCCATAAGCTTCGGATATTCATCAAGCGTAACGCCTTCAATCAGCGAGTCACGTTTTGCCGACGAAATCATAACGTCGCCCTCTTCATAGCGCGGGCTTATAAAAAAGCTGTCGTCGCAAAGAATAGAATCATAGCCGTTAAGACAGAAGAAACGCACAAGCTCCTCGCTGTCATAGCCTTCATCAAGGCTGACTGTAAAATTTCTGTCAAGCTTGGAGATTATTGCCGTAACTCGTCCGTCAATAACCTGTCTGTAAAAAGTACAGAAATGATATTTAGTTGAATATGAATTAAGAAGCGCAAGTATTCGTACGGTAAATATATCCCGTTTTGTCCATTCATCAAACGCGCTTTTGTTTTCAATCAGTTCAATCATAAATTACCTTTAAAAGCTCTCTTATAAGCTTTCTTGTGTTTTTAACGTCCTCAAGCTTTACTACGCTTGAAGCAGAGTGAATGTATCTTGCCGGTACTGAAATTGCAAGAACTCTCGAGCCTTTTCCGCTTGTCTGTATTGCACCCGCGTCGTTACCGCCTGCTACTGCAGTTTTTGTCTGTGCAGGTATCCCGTTATTCTTTGCGGTTTCCATTGCAAGCGAATAAAGCTCTCTGTCGTAAACGGTACGTCTGTCCATAAATGAAATTACGGGACCTTCACCGAGAACGCATACTCTCTTTTCGCCGCTTACTCCGTCAAGGTCTGCAGCCGTTGTAGCTTCAAGAATTACAGAAATATCGCTCTGTACCGCGAAGGAAGTACACGTTGAGCCCCTGAGCCCTACCTCCTCCTGAACATTAAAACAGAAATACGTGTCATACTCAAGCTCGCTCTTAATCAATTCAATTAAAAGCGTACATCCGATTCTGTCATCAAGTGCCTTAGCCTTAAGATAGCCGTCTCCGAATTCGGTATAATCAGAAGAGAAATAAGCAAAATCACCGAGAGATACGAGCGTTTCTGCCTCTTTTCTGCTCTCCGCTCCGATATCAATAAGAAGCTTGTCAATTGGCGGACACTTGTCTTTTTCGTCGCTTTCAAGAAGATGGTATGCCTTGTCACCTATTACGCCCTTAACAGCGTTTTTACCAACTGTAACAACTCTATCGTGGCAGACGCGCGAATCAATACCGCCGACTGTTGAAAAACGGAGATAACCCTCATCGGTAATTCCCGTAATTATAAAGCCGACTTCATCCATATGAGCGTTAAACGATACCTTTTTTGCAGGAGCCTTTTTTCCCTTTTTATATGCGATTATCGAGCCGAGCGCGTCAATGCTGTAATCACAGTAATCCTTAATTTCATTTATGATATAATCTCTGACGGTCTTTTCGTCGCCTGATGTGCCGTTTAAAAGACAAAGTGTTTTAAGCATTGATTTCACCTGCCATTTCCTTAATGTACGCCGCAATAAGCTTTGCAGTATTCTCAACGTCGTCTGTGTCAATTATCTCAATCGGTGAGTGCATATATTTTTCGGGAATTGATATAAGAGCAGTTTTTATTCCGCTTTCTGTAACGGTAATTACGTCGGCGTTAGTTCCCGTATGGCCGCCGCCCATAACCTCGTGCTGATAGTTAATTGAGTTTTTCTCTGCAACGCTTACAAGCTTTTTACTCATTTCGCTATTCAGAATAGGTGAAAATCCAATCATTGGGCCTTTACCGAGCTCGCCGCATTCGCTCTTTTTACAGCTCGGAGTGTATCCAAAGGAAACGTCAACAGCAATCGCCTCGTCAACATTCTTTGCAAATGCGCCTGTTTTAGCACCGCGAGTTCCTACCTCCTCCTGAGAAGAGAATAAAACGGTGATTTTTGCATTTATGTCTTTAAGCTCATCAAGCGCAAGAATAATCGCAGCTACACCGCATCTGTCGTCAAGTACAGACGATGAAATTCTTGTGCCGTAAAGCTCGTTGAAATTACGCCTGAATGTAACTCTGTCGCCCGGTGAAACAAGCTTTTCTGCTTCACCCTTAGTCATACCTATGTCTATAGAAATGTCATCAAATTCGGGCGCTTTCTTTTCATCGTCCTTCTGAAGATGTGGAGGAAGCGTAGATATTACGCCGAAAAGCTCCTCCTTTCCCCAAACGGAAACCTCACTGCCGAGAAGCATTCTTCTGTCTATTCCTCCGACAGGCGCAACCTTAAGAAATCCGTCGTCAGATATACCGCGTACAATCATTCCTATCTCGTCAAGATGAGCGTCAAGAAGAAAGTGATAGCCGCTTCCGAAGGTGCAGATAACATTGTTCATAGAGTCAACGCTTACCTCACCGTAAGGAGCAAGTACGTCTTTTAATATCTTCGTTATGTTTTCCTCAGCACCGCTTACCGCAACGGCAGAGGTTAGTTTTTTTAGTATTTGTGCTGTGTTCATATTAATCCTCGAATTCGTTTACAAGTTTTTTAAATTCTCTGCCTCTGTATTCAAACGTTTTGAACTGGTCAAACGCAGGGCAAGCGGGACAGAGCGAAACTATGTCGCCGCTATTTGCATTATCTTTAGCTTTTTTCAGAGCCTCCTGCATAGTGTCAACTCTGATAATCTCAAGGTCTGAATTTTTATATTCTTCGTTTTCGGTTACGGCTTTATAGATTTTGTCAGCCGTTGCGCCGTTTAATACAAGTAGCTTAACATATTTCAGTATGTAGGGCACCATCTCGCTCATATCATTGCCTTTGTCCGAGCCGCCCATAATTACGATAATCTTTCTTCCGAAAGCCTTGAGTCCGCTGATTACACGCGAGGGAGACGTTGCAATACTGTCGTTATAATATTTAACTCCCTTATATTCGCGTACGAATTCAATTCTGTGTTCAACGCCGCCGAAAGTATTCGCTACCCTTTTAATACTGTTTATGCTTACATCGCCCCATACAGCGCAGATTGCCGTACAGTAGTTTTCAATATTGTGGTCGCCGGGTATAACAATGTCGCTTTTGTTCATAATGCGCGTTACTGTTTCACCGTCATTAAACAGAATATCGCCGCTCTCGTCCATATATGCGCCTCTTTCGACGCTGTGTTTTATTGAAAACTGATATAGCTGACCTCTTACGTCGTAGCGCATATCATGGTAAACGCTGTTTCCTATTGAATAGTCACAGTCCGCGTTTAGAACAGTTCTCTGTGAAGAATTCTGGTAAATAAGCACATTACGCTTTGCATCAACGTATTCATCAAGATTAACGTGGTGGTCAAGGTGAGTGCTTTCAATATTTGTAACAACGGCAACGTCGGGCTTATTTACGAGGTTACCCATAGTAAGAAGCTGGAATGACGAAAGCTCAACAACGGCAACGTCGTTTTCGCTGATTGTGTCAAGCTCGGGCATAAGCGCCTTGCCTATATTACCGCCAAGGTAAACCTTTTTCCCCTCCTCTTCAAGCATTTTTGAAATAAGGGTTGTTGTGGTGGTCTTACCGTTTGAGCCGGTAACAGCATAAAGTTTGCAGGGACAGTATTTAAAGAAAACCTCCATTTCGGTTGTAACCGTCTGTCCTCTTTTAATACACTCTCCAATCCACGGATTCTGAAACGGGAGAATACCGTGCGAACGGAAAACGATATCCATATCGGGAAGTATATCAAGATAGTTATCTCCGAGCGAAAAATGCACGCCAAGTGAGTCAAGCTTTTCGCATACGTCTTTGCCTATATAGTCGCGGTCTCTTTTATCGCAGGCGTAAACCTCAATTCCGTGTTTCAAAAGAAACTCGGCGCAGGGTGTGTTTGCAACGCCCATACCGACAAAAGCAACCTTCTTATTTTTAATTGTCTGAATGTATTTTTCTGCAGGTGTCATAATTACTTACCTTTCGTTATATTTACCCGATTTAAAGTCGTTCAGGCTGAAACTCTTCATTTTCTCTTCAAGTTTTATCTGAAAATCAAGCTTTTCGGGGTTTATACACTTATCATTAAGCGGAAGCTCTGTATTAATAATATATTCAGCCGTAATCTTTTGAGCGGGTGAAACTCTGTTTGAAAGAAAATACGCTTTTCCCTCTTTGACGTTTACAATTGCAGGCGATACGGTTATAACGTTGTAACGGCTTACAACAGTTTTTGAATAAGCCTTTGATAGAGCTATTGCGCTCTCTTCAACCTCTTCACTTAAAAAGAATACAACACATTCGCCTTTTCGTTTAAGCCTGTTCTGCAGCAGGTCGCTTCTTGCCGAATCAAGATACGCAATAACATCGTTTCTGTCGGTAGAATCAAGCTTTACGCAGTAGATGTATTCGTTTCCTTTATGTGCGCAAAAATCAAAGCTCAGCCCGTCAACTTCCGTATTATCGCTCATTCTGTATCCCGAATTGAGTAAATCCTCTTTAACAGCAGTAAAAAATGAGTCAACATTCCGTTCCTGCCTGAGCGTGTTAAAGCTTCCCGCGTCATTAATTTCAAGAGTTATTTCTTCAATGAATTTCTCCGCCTTGCTGTATTTTGATTCATACATAAATTCAACAATAAGCGCCGCAAGCACAAGCGCGAACATAGCAATCTGAAATGTTCCGATATTTCCAAAGGATTTTTCAAGATACGGCTCTGCACCGATATAGATAAAAATCAGCACAGCAACAGAAATCACGCAGATGTTTCTCAACCTTTTAAAGCGTTTTAGCCTGACTTTGAATTCATTCATTAATCATTTCCTCAAACTCGTCCTCACTGATTACACTTACACCCAGAGCATTAGCCTTGTCAAGCTTTGAGCCTGAATTTTCTCCCGCGAGAACATAAGTTGTTTTCTTTGATACACTTGACGAAGTTTTTCCGCCGAACGCTTCAATAATCTTTGAAGCCTCGCTTCTCTTATACTTCTCAAGCGTTCCCGTTAATACGAATGTCATTCCGTCAAAGCGACTGTCCTTTACTACTGTTTTTGATTTCATATTTACGCCTACGGCTTTAAGCTCCTCTATAAGCTCCTTTGCGCCTTCGCTGTTAAAGAAGTCAACAACAGCTTCAGCCATTATCTTGCCAAAGCCCTCAATGTTTAGTATGTCATCTACACTTGCACTCATAACGGAATCAATGTCCTTGAATTCGTCAGACAGAAGTTTTGCCGCCTTTGCACCTATGTGACGTATGCCTAAAGCAAAAATCAGCTTTCCGAGGTCGTTATCCTTTGACTTTTCAACGCTTGTAATAATGTTGTTTGCGCTTGTTTCCTTAAAGCCCTCAAGCTTTGATATTTTCTCTTTTTCAAGATGATAAATGTCTGAAGTTTTTGTGATAAAGCCCGAGTCTACAAACGTTTCAATAATTGACGGGCCGAGTCCCTCAATGTCCATTGCGTCACGCGAACAGAAATGTATAAGATTCCTGAGGAGCTGCGCAGGGCATTCGGGATTGTTACATCTGATTGCCGCTTCCTCTTCCTCTCTTGTTACCTCTTCACCGCAGGACGGACATACCGTCGGAAATACGAAGCTTCCCTCACTGTGCTTTTCGTTCACGCAAAGCACCTCAGGAATAATATCTCCTGCTTTTCTGACAGTTATTATGTCGCCTATATTAATGTTTTTCTGATTAATAAAATCCTGGTTATGAAGCGTAGCTCTTGAAACTGTTGTTCCTGCAAGGTGAACAGGTTCAAGGATTGCTGTAGGCGTGAGAACACCTGTTCTTCCCACTGCTATTTCAATGTCAAGAAGCTTTGTCTGCTTTTCCTCAGGCGGGTACTTGAAAGCTACTGCCCACTTCGGAAACTTTGATGTAGAGCCGAGAAGTTCGCGTTGTGAAAAGTCGTCAACCTTAATTACTGCGCCGTCTATGTCAAATTCAAGCTCTCCCCTGCTTTCACCTATTTTGTTAATACAGGAAAGCGCCTCATCAATTGTGTCAACTCTTTTATAATCGGGAATAGTGTTAAAGCCTAGCTTTTTAAGATAATCAAGGCTTTCCTTATGAGAATTAAGCTCCTTGCCCTCTATCTGTTGAACGTTGAATACGAATATATCAAGACCTCGGCTTGCCGTAACCTTACTGTCCTTTTGTCTGAGTGAGCCTGCAGCGGCATTACGCGGGTTTTTAAAGGGCTTTTCGCCGTTTATAAGCTGACGGTCAACTACACGGTTAAAGCTCTTTTTAGGCATATACACCTCGCCTCTGACTTCAATATACGGAATGTTCTCATTAAGTCTCAACGGAATATTTCTTATAACACGGAGATTGCCGCTAACGTCCTCGCCTGTATCGCCGTCACCGCGCGTTGAGCCTCTTGAGAATACGCCGTCAACATATTCAAGAGAAACAGACAGTCCGTCAATCTTCGGTTCTACAACGTACTGAGCTCCGCTTACAGTGTCGCTTACTCTTTTGTCAAAATCGCGTATTTCCTCTTCTGAAAAAGCGTCCTGAAGAGATTCCATTCTCACTGTGTGAACTACTGCGTCAAATGAATTATCTGCAACTCCGCCGACGCGCTTTGTCGGTGAATCGGGCGAATCATATTCAGGATACTCTTCCTCAAGCTTTTTGAGGTCACGCATCAGCATATCGTATTCATAATCCTCAATTTCAGGCGCATCGTCATTATAATATCTGTCTGAATGATATTTGATAAGCTTTCTTAAATCTTCAATTCTATTTTTGATATTTTCCATATTATCCCACCGTAAATTTCATTCTTAATATTATAGCATTTATTATTAATATTATCAATATAATTATTAATATAAAATAATAAACCGCTAATAAAAGCGGTTTAAAAATTTTACTTTATGTTTGAGGGCTTTCCGTAAATAACTGTTTTACGAACGCTCTTGTATGGCTGGACCTTATAGTAATATTTTTTGCCCTTTTTGTGCTTATCTGTAAATGACGTTTTCTTACGTCCCTTAACTGTCTTAATCAGCTTGTACGTTCCTTTTTTGGAAGTACTTCTGTATATTTTGTAGCCGCTTCCCTTTGCGGCGCTCCAGTTAAGGCGGTTAACCTTTTTGCCCTTTTTAACCTTAAGCTTTACTCCTTTTGCATAAAGTCCGTACTTCTTTGAGTTAATTTCATATTTATGTTTATTACCCTTAACTGTATTGCCCCACTGAATTGAAGCGCTTGACTTTTTATCGATAGTAATTGCAAAGCCTCTGTTTGAGGTAATTTTATTTGATTTAAAGGTGTTGTTTCTGCTTTTGTCAGTAAGCGCAAAACCGTCGTGGAAGCCACTTACAGTATTTGATTTAAATTCGTTTAAATTACTCTTGTAAAGCGATACTCCGTACGCCTTTGACTTTGAAGCTGTTTTTACCTTATTAGAGGCAATAGCGGAATTGTTAACATACTGTAAGATTATACCGTATGATGAGGCTGAATTTACAGTTACACTGTTATTCTTTACTTTAAGATTTTCAACATAGTATTTACCCGCTTTAAGCCCTGTTGATGAAGAATTTTTCTTAGATATATATCCGCCATAAACAGCAATACCTGCCGAATTTGTTCGTGACGTTCTGTTTGAAACAGTTACTGTATTATTCTTAATTTCGCAATTGGATGATTTGATAAGCTTTGCAGAAGAAGCGTTGTAGTTTGCATTATAAAGCTTACCGAGAAGATTTGACGCAGGATAGTATTCAAATATAATTCCAAGCGTGCATTTATCTATATTATTATTTGAAATTACCGAATTTCTGTAATTGAAGGCACAGATTGCCTTATCTTTTATGTTTGTAAACGTATTGTTGGTGATTCTTATGTTTTCAAAATAGCTTCCGATTACGCCTGAACGTGTACCGACGCCTGCATAAACATTTTTAAATGTACATCCGTCAACTTTAACGTTTTTACACGGCGTATCGTCGTATTCATAATAGCCCGGAAAATGATATGTACTATGTATCGGGTCAATCTGTATAGCTTCGCCGTCGCCACCCTTTGTTTTTTTGAATTCCTCAAAAGAGCATTTTTTAATAATAAAGTTATCAGCAGCGGCAAGCTCCATATGGTGAGCGTCCTTCTGATTTCTGAGAGTTGCATTTTCAAGCGTAATATTTTTACAGTGTGCAAAGCGCATAATGCACGAATCACCTGAAAAATTACAGTCCCATATACCGCCGGAGATAGTTACGTTTTTATATCCGTCGTATCCTTTGTTAACCTCTTTGTTAACGCCGAGCTTAATCATATTATTTTCTTCAAACGTCTTTAAAAGAATTGTATCATCCTGTAAAATTAGTTTGGTATTGCTGTAAATATGCAGACAGTCTGATAGCTTATATGTACCTGAAGGAAGAATAACGGTATACGGCTTTTTTGACGTGGCGTTTTCCTTAGCTGTATCAAGAGCTTTCTTTATATATTTATAAGCGTTTGACTTCATTTGTTTTTCTGTAATCTCAATTGTAGTATCCGCGCCATAAGATGTAATCGGTAATGAAAATGAAAACAGCATTAAAAAAGCAAGCGTTAACGATATAAATCTTTTCATATTAAATCTCCAAAAGCAATAGTATTACAAATTATAACAAATTTGTTAACATTTGTAAAGAAAAAAATACCGGATTTAAATCCGGTATTTTTATTTAAATCATTCTATTGAAATTGTAGCGCTGTAAGTTGACTTAACCCACGAGGACTTATCTGAAACAGTAATCTGAAGCGGATAGATTCCATCTTCATTTTCCTCGCTTACATCAGCCTTAATTTTAAGGTCTGAATCCTTTAGCTGTGTTCCCTTCGGAACTATAAGCTTGATGTTGGTACTGTCAAGACCTGTCAGCTTTGCTGTTTTGCCCTTTTGTACGCCCGTAATACTTACATCGCTGTTTGTAATAGGAACAGTGATTTCCTCGTAATCTTCAGAAACGGTTACTGTTACAGTTATCTCAGTATCATTATCGTCTATAAGGAAAACACCCTGAACATCATCTAAATCAAAGGTGAATTTGTTTTCACCGACTGAAATATCGTTGTAGCTTATAGTACCGAGAACTGCTTTTGAAATTTCCGTACTCTCAAGAATACCAACATAAATCTTTTTAGTAGAATAATCAACCTGAACAGCCTTTTTGTTAAGGCTTCCGGGAGCGTCTTCAAAGTTAACAGTTACGGGAAGATACTCGGCTTTTAGTACGGGTAGAGTAACCGAAACGCTTGTAAGAAGCGAACCCTCATCATTTTTAGAGGTTAAGGTAAGATAATTCTGCTCAACGCCGCTTCCCTTTACGGATAAAGTGCAATCCTGCGTAAACGATTCCTTAAGGTTCTTTTCCTTGCCGAAATCAACCTCTGCGTCTACTCGCTCAATAAGGTCAATATAAGTCTTTGGCCCTGTTATTACAACCTTATCTTCGCTGATAACGGGAGAGCCGAAAACATACCCGTCAGCAACATTATCCTGGTTATAAACAAGTGAAATATCAAAGGTGTCGGTTTCCTCAACGTCAAAGTAAGCGTCAAGCGAAGCGGGATAAACCGAGGTTACCGTAAAGTCTTTTGTGCTCGACTTGTTTGTAACTAAAATCGGAATACTCTGCGCGCCTGCTCTGTTTACATTACTTGTGTCAAACTTTACTGTTAAGTCCTTATCACTAACCTGACCTATTACATATTTTGCGCCGCTAAGCGTAACTTCGAGGTCAACGCTTTTCTGAAGAGTATAATACTGCATACCGAGCTGTTTAGATAAGTCATCACTTATAGTAATCGGCACGTTAACGTGAATAGTTCTTGTCTCGTCAGTACCGATATTAAGAGAGGCTATAATCCAAACAAGAACAGCGAGTATAAGCGAAATTACAATTAAATACTTATCGTTAAAAATAAGATTTTTAAACGATAGCTTTTTGCCTTTGTTTGCCATTACTATTTACCCCTCCTTAACATTCTTCTGAATATTCCTTCATTAGAACCCGAATAAGAAGAGATTAAAGAATTTGTCAGAATATCTCTGAGCTCGCCGCTTGAAACGTCCTGCTTAAGTGCGCCGTTTCTTGCAACACTGATGTGTCCCGTCTCTTCGCTGACTACAACAACAATAGCGTCGCTCTGTTCTGTAAGACCGATTGCAGCTCTGTGTCTTGTGCCGAGAGATGAGGAAATATTCGGATTTTTAGTAAGAGGTAAAATACATCCGGCAGCTGAAATTACAGTGTTTCTTATAATCATTGCGCCGTCGTGCATAGGCGATTTCGGATAGAAAATGTTTTCAATAAGCTCCTTTGAAGGCTTGGCTTCAAGCGTTGTTCCGCTTTCAATAAAGTCGCCGAGCATAGTTTCCTTTTCAAAAACTATTAGTGCACCGACAAGGTTGTCAGACATATCAACGCATGCCTTTACTGCCGCGTCAATAGTTTTATTGATTTCGTTAATCTCAACGGCATAGCCTGAGGAAAGAATCTTTCTGAATGAATTTCGTGCCGCGCCGACTCCCATCTGCTCAAGAATATTTCTTATTTCCGGACCGAACAGAATTACAATGATTATAATTATGTTTGAGAACACCGAACGCAGCAGATAGCTTGACGCACCCATACTGAGAAACGTAACAAGAAAATAGAGAGCAGCTACGAAAATCAGTCCTTTAATTAACTGCATTGCGCGAGTTTCCCTGAGAATTCTTATTACAATATAAAGCATAACCGCAACGAAAATAATGTCTACAAGGTCTATTAAATTGAATGTGCTGAAAAGTCCTTTAATCTGGCTGAAGTAATCTATAATGGTATTCCATAGGTTTTTGATATACCTGAACCTCAGCGCAACATCAAAAATATACATCTGTAACGTCCTTTTGATTATTGATAAATATATAATAACATAAATCTTTAAATAAATAAAGTAAAATCACAAATTTTTAATAACTTTAATAAATCTATTACAATCACGCTTTGTATTAAAATTGCCAACGCTAACCCTTACCGTTCCCGTTTCAAGCGTAGAAAAGGTCTTGTGAGCAAGTCCTGAGCAGTGATACCCTGCTCTTGTACAGATGTCTTTTTCGGCAAGAAGCGCCGCAGTCTTTTCGCTTGAGTAGTCTCTGAAATTAAAAGAAAGTATTGGAACGAAGTTTTCAGTATCAGGCATTTCGGTGTAGAGCTTTACACCGTCAGTCTTTTCAAGCTCGGTATAAAGATACCTTAAAAGTGAAATTTCGTGTTTCAGGAGTTTTTGAGGAGTTTCTCTATTGATATACTCTATACCCTTAGACAGAAGATATATTCCGCTTACGTTTAGAGTGCCTGATTCAAATCTGTCAGGAAGTGCCTCGGGCTGTGACAACTCAAGAGAAAGACTTCCCGTTCCGCCCTCGCTTACACTGTTGAGCTGAATACCCTCTTTAACGGCAAGAATACCCGTTCCCATAGCGCCGAGAAGCGATTTATGACCTGAGGTACAGAGAATGTCAATGTTATCGCGAAGAGCGTTAATACTACATATTCCAGCGCCCTGAGAGGCGTCAAGTACAAAGTACACTCCTCTGTTTTTGCACAGCTCCCCTATATCTTTAACAGGAACTCTGACTCCGAAAACATTACTTGCAAAGGTACAGATTACCGCCTTTGTTTTTTCTGTAATGAGTTTTTCTATATTAGAAATAAACTCGCTTTTGTCATTGCAGTATTCAGCTATTTTATAGTCGGCAATCTGACTTTCACGAAGTCTGTTTACAACACGTAAAACGCTGTTATGCTCAAGCGAGCTTATAATGAATTCATCGCCTTTTTCAACAAGTCCTTTTATTGCAAAATTGAGCGCTTCAGTACAGTTTTTTGTGAAAACAATATTCTCACATTTAAACCCGAAAAGCTGTGCGATAAGCTCTCTTGTTTCAAACACCATTTCGCTTGCTTTCATTGCTTCCTTATATGACGAGCGTCCGGTGTTGAATGAATATTCAAGATAGGCCTTATAGATGTTATTATAAAAGCTGTACGGCTTAGGATAAGATGTAGCGCTGTTATCAAAGTAAATCAAATTACATCAACACCGAGTACATCTATTCCCGAAGTATTGAAAAGATTTAATACAAAGTCTAAATCATTATATTCAAAATTAACGGTATACCCGCACCCCTTGAGCCTTACAGAGGATTTGGCTCTGCTTATAGTTGCATATATACCGTAGCGCTTGAGTGTTTTTACACCGCGCTGAGCGTTAGTTACAGTATTTACATTTAATGAATACATTTTATACACCTCACTTTACATATGAGCACTAATGCTCATAATTATTCTATGCAAAGTATGGCGTAATGATAAAAAGAGAGACTCTTTGAGTCTCTCTTTAAATATTATTCTTCGTTTGCAGCCTCTTCAATTACCTTCTGAGTAATGTTTTCGGGGCATCTTTCATATCTTGCAAATTCAGTTGTGAATGAGCCTCTGCCCTGAGTAATCTGACGCATTGAGGTTGAGAAGGTTGTCATTTCACCCTGCGGAACCTCTGCAACGATTTCCTGCATTCCGTCGCCTATCGGGTTCATACCGAGAACTCTTCCGCGACGCTTGTTAATATCGCCGATAATGTCGCCCATTACCTCATCGTTACAGTAAGCGTTAAGAGTAACGATAGGCTCAAGAAGAGCGGGACCTGCATTAGGAATACCGTTTTTGAAAGCGATTGAAGCAGCGGTCTTGAACGCCATTTCACTTGAGTCAACGGGATGGTATGAGCCGTCGAAAAGAGTAGCCTTAACGCCAACCATAGGATATCCTGCAAGAACGCCTTTTTCCATTGAATCTCTGAGTCCCTTTTCTACTGCAGGGAAATAGTTCTTTGGTACAGAACCGCCGACTACTCTCTCGCCGAAGATAAGCTCATCAGAATCACAGGGTTCAAACTCAATCCAAACGTCACCGAACTGACCGTGTCCGCCTGACTGTTTCTTATGTCTGCCCTGAACCTCAACCTTCTTTGTAATTGTCTCTCTGTATGCAACGCGCGGCTGCTCAAGAACTGCGGTTACCTTGTACTTTTCTTTCATCTTGGAAAGGCAAACGTCAAGGTGCTGCTCGCCGAGACCCGAAAGAACTGTCTGACGTGTTTCGGTATTGTTTACAAATGTGAGTGACGGGTCCTCTTCAATTATACGGTTAACTGCAGAAGCAACCTTTTCCTCTTCACCCTTCTTTTCAGCTGAGATAGCCATTGAATATGTAGCGTAAGGAATTTCAACAGGGTCAAGAGTAACAGCGTTACCCTGAGCGCACATTGTATCGCCCGTCTTAAAGGTTGAAAGCTTAGTAATAGCGCAGATATCACCAGCGGCACATTCTTTAATGTCCGTCTGTTTTGTGCCGAGAGTTGTTACCATTTTACCGATTCTTTCCTCATCGCCTGTGCGTGAGTTAACAACAGTAGAACCCTGGGAAATCTTACCGCTTACAACCTTGAAATAGTTGAGCTTACCGATAAACGGGTCTGCAAGAGTTTTGAAGCAGATTGCAGCAAGAGGTGCGTTTGCGTCACAAGCGATTTCAGTTTCTTCATCGCCCTTTTTGCCGGTTTCTGCTGACGGTTCCGGAGCGCAGTCCTTAATGAAGTTAAGAAGTAAATCTACGCCTACGCCTGTAAGACCTGAAGCCGCAAATACAGGTACGATGTTACCTTCTGCAAGACCTATCTTAAGTCCCTTGATTTTCTCATCCTTTGTGAGTTCTTCGCCCTCAAAGAATTTTTCCATAAGCTCGTCGTCTGCAGAAGCAACCGCCTCTGTAAACTGCTCTTTAAGCTCGTCAATAAGACCGTCGTCAGTAAGAGCTTCCTCTTTACCGTGAACGCCGTTATATGAATAAGATTTATCGTCAACAAGATTATGGAATCCGACAACCTTACCTCCGCTTACAACGGGAACAACAACGGGGCAAACGCTTGAGCCGAACTTTTCAACAAGGCCGTTTAACGCCTTCTGGAAGTCTGCTCTTTCGTCATCCATTTTAGTAGTTACAATAATACGTGCCTTTCCCATTTCTGTAGCCTTTTTGAATGCTTTTTCCGCACCTGCAGCAAGACCTGAACGTGTTGATGTAACGAGAATAGCTGTATCTGCAGCACGAAGTCCCTCAGCAGGACCCATAGCAAAGTCAAAAAGGCCCGGGGTGTCTATGAGGTTAATCTTTGTACCGCTGTAATTAAACTGAATTACAGAAGATGTAATACTTACGCCTCTCTTCTTCTCTTCGCTGTCACAGTCTGAAACGGTGTTGCCGTCAGCTATTTTACCCATTCTTTCCGTTACGCCTGCAACGTTGAGAATAGCTTCGCAAAGAGTAGTTTTACCTTTTGAGGCATGACCTACTAATGTTACGTTTTTTACTGACATAAATTATTCCTCCAAAAATGTTCATTGTTAAAATTGTATAATATTTTATCTAATATGTCAATATAAATTATTCTTTTTTAACACATCGCACAAATATTAAACTTTCAATTTGTAAAAATTACTGACATAAAAGACTTTCTTTGCCTTATAATCTAATAATAGACATAAAATAATTATAATGTTAGATTATTTATAATTTTAAAACAATATAAATATTACTTGAATTTATGCCGCTGATTTTGTATTATGTAGATATATTATTAAGGAACAGGAGAAATGCTTATGGCTAATAAAACTGTTGACCTTTCTTTAATTGACGGCGTTCTGAATGAATACGCCAACGTTAAGGGAAGCCTGATTACAATTTTACAGCACACCCAGGATATTTACGGATATCTTCCAAAGGAAGCTATTATTCTTATATCCCAGAAAACGGGTATTGCCGAATCAGAAATTATGGGTGTAGGAACTTTCTACACTCAGTTCAGATTTGAGCCTGTCGGAAAATATCTGATTATGCTGTGTCAGGGTACTGCCTGCCACGTAAATTCATCTGAGCTTATTTTGCAGACTATTAAGGATGAGCTTGGAATCGACGACGGACAAACTACTGATGACGGACTTTTCTCGCTTAAATGTGTTGCCTGTCTCGGCTGCTGCTCTCTCTCGCCGGTTATGATGATTAACGAGGACACCTACGGCTCTCTCACACCTGATAAAACAAAAAGAATTCTTAAGGAATTAAGGGAGGCTGCTGTATGAGAATAGTTATCGGTCAGGGCTCCTGCGGTATTGCTGCAGGCGCAGAAAAGGTAAAAAAAGCTTTAGTTAACAGCAATATTAACTGCGCAGATATTTCTATTACGGGTTGTATCGGTATGTGCTACCTTGAGCCTATAGTTGACATTTATGATGACAGCAATAAGCTTACAAGACTTGTTAAGGTTACTGAAAACGACGCTGAAGCAATTACTAAGTTTGTAAATACAAGCGATAAGAGTTATGTAGAAAAACTTATTGTAAGCGATGACGACAGCGAGTTCTTAAATAAGCAGACGCGAATAGCACTTCGCAACTGCGGTATTATTAATCCTGAGGAAATTGAAGCTTATATTGATGCAGACGGATATACTGCACTTAAAAAGGCTGTAAGTGAAATGACTCAGGAAGAGGTTATTGAGGTAATTAAAACTTCCGGTCTTGCAGGTCGCGGCGGTGCGGGCTTCCCTACATGGTTTAAGTGGAATGCCGCACGTCAGAGTGAGGGCGAAGAAAAGTATCTTATCTGTAACGCAGACGAGGGTGACCCCGGCGCGTTTATGGACAGAGCCGTTATTGAGTCTGACCCGCATAATTTAATTGAGGGAATGCTTATTGGCGCATATGCTATCGGCGCTAAGCACGCTGTTGTTTACGTTCGTGCCGAGTACCCCCTTGCAATCAAAAGGCTTAAAAGAGCTATTGAGCAGGCTACTGAAAAAGGTATTATAGGCGCTAATATTTTCGGCACTGACTTTTCCTGCGACTTTACAATTAAGGCAGGCGCAGGCGCGTTTGTGTGCGGCGAAGAGACTGCACTCATAGAATCACTTGAAGGACACAGAGGTATGCCGAGGCTTAAGCCTCCCTTCCCTGCTCAGTCAGGCTTCTGGAGAAAGCCTTCAAATATCAACAACGTTGAAACCTTTGCAAACGTAGGCTGGATTATTAACAACGGCGGCGAAGCTTTTGCCGCTATGGGTACTGAAGGCTCAAAGGGTACAAAGGTATTCGCGGTTACAGGTAAAGTAAAGCGCTCGGGACTTGTTGAAATCCCGATGGGTAAAACGTTACGCGATGTTATATTTGATATTGGCGGCGGTATGAAGGGCGACCTTCCGTTTAAGGCTGTTCAGATGGGCGGACCGTCAGGCGGATGTATTCCGGCTTCTCTTATTGATACTGTCATTGACTATAAGGCGCTTGGCGCAACGGGTGCTATTATGGGCTCCGGCGGTATGGTTGTAATGGACGAAAGTACCTGTATGGTAGGTATGGCTAAGTTCTTCCTTGACTTTACTGCAAAGGAGAGCTGCGGTAAGTGTATTCACTGCAGAATCGGTACAAAGAGAATGCTTGAAATGCTTGAAAGAATTTGTAACGGAAACGGTAAAGAGGGCGACATAGAGCTTCTTGAGGAGCTTTGCTATTCAATTAAGGATGGAGCTCTTTGCGGTCTTGGCCAGACTGCTCCCAACCCCGTGCTTACAACAATCAAGTATTTCAGAAACGAATATGAAGCTCATATTAAAGACAAGAAGTGTCCTGCAGGTGAATGCAGCGAGCTTGTTGAATACAGAATTCTTGAGGATAAGTGCGTGGGATGCACGCTCTGCGCAAGAAACTGCCCTGTTGACGCAATTGACGGCGAGGTTAAAAAGCCGCATAAAATTGATACAGCTAAATGCATCAAATGCGGAAAATGCTATACATCTTGTCGCTTCGGCGCAATAGTTAAGGAATAAGGAGGGAGCAGGAATGATTAATATTACAATAAACGGCAAAATGCTTCAGGCTCCCGAAGGATATACAATTCTTCAGGCTGCAAAAGAAAACGGAATATATATTCCTACACTCTGTTATGACGAGGCTGTAGAGGTATACGGTGCTTGCGGACTCTGTGTTGTTGAGGCTGAGGGTATTCCAAAGCTTTTACGCGCCTGCTCTGCTAAAATCAGCGAAGGTATGGTAATTAACACAGAGAGCGAGAGAGTTATTCAGTCAAGAAAGATAGCTCTTGAGCTTCTTATGTCGGCTCACGACGGCGACTGCATAGCTCCATGTCAGCTTGCCTGCCCTGCAAATACCGACTGCCAGGGATATGTCGGACTCATTGCAAACGGCGAGTTTGACGCGGCGCTTAAGCTTATTAAAAATAAGATTGCCCTACCCGCTTCGATAGGCAGAGTGTGTCCTCATCCGTGTGAAAAGGCGTGCAGACGTCAAAACGTTGAAGAGCCGATTAATATCGCTCAGCTTAAAGCGTTTGCCGCTGACATAGATTTAAATAAAGAAAGCTATATTCCCGAATGTAAAGAGAACACAGGTAAAAGAGTTGCAATTATAGGCGGCGGTCCGGCAGGACTATCCGCAGCGCTTTATCTCAGAATGCTTGGCCATAGCGTAAAGGTTTACGATATGATGGACAAGATGGGCGGTATGCTCAGATATGGAATTCCCCAATACAGACTTCCGAAAGAGGTTCTTGATAAAGAAATTGAAATCATAGAAAAAACGGGAGTTGAATTCATTAATAACGTCAAGCTCGGTAAAGACTTTACTATAGCCTCTCTTAAATCTGAAAACGACGCAGTTATTGTTGCAGTAGGCTCCTGGAAATCAAGCTCGATGAGAACCGAGGGCGAGGACCTCGATGGAGTTTGGGGCGGTATTGACTTTCTCAGAAACGTTATTCAGGGTAACGCTCCCGAAATCGGTGACAGAGTTGCGGTTTGCGGCGGCGGTAATACCGCTATGGACGCTTGCAGAACAGCTGTGCGTCTCGGTGCAAAAGAGGTTTATGTTATTTATAGACGAACAAGAAACGAAATGCCTGCCGACAAGCTTGAAATTGACGAGGCTGAGGAGGAAGGCGTAATCTACAAGTTCCTTACAAATCCGATTTC
>CAMNAP010000016.1 GCA_946531445.1 uncultured Clostridia bacterium | reverse complement strand
TCTATATCAGCAATTCAACTATAAATACAACGGGCGCCTCCTCTGCAAGAGGTCTTGACGCAACCTACGGCGGCTATATTGAAGCCGATAACGTAAAAATCACAACTCAGGGCGGCTCCTGCGCAACCCTTGCAACCGACAGAGGCGAGGGAACGGTTATCGCTAAAAATTCAACTCTTGAAACAAACGGCGCAGGCTCTCCCGTAATCTACTCAACGGGCGACATCAGCATTGAAAAGACAACAGGCACGGCAAACGGCTCACAGATGGTAGTAATTGAGGGTAAAAACTCCGCAACAGTAACTAATTCAACTCTTACAGCAAGCGGTATCGGTAACCGAAATAATGTTGATAAATGCGGAATTATGATTTATCAGTCTATGTCGGGTGACGCAGGCGAGGGAACAGGTACGTTTACCGCAACCGATTCTTCACTCTCCGTCAGCGAAAGCTCTGACGTATATAAAACCGCTCCGATGTTCTTTATTACAAATACCGACGCCGTAATCAATCTTAAAAACACAAAGCTGTCCTACGGCAGCGGAATCCTCATCAGCGCAACCTCAACAAGCGAGTGGGGCAACAGCGGCTCAAACGGCGGAAACGTAACTCTCAACGCTGAAAATCAGACCTTAACGGGTAACGTTGTTGCTGACAGTATTTCAACCGTAACTATGAATTTAACCTCTTCAACCTACGAGGGAACAATCAATGCCGACAAGAGCGCAAAGAGCGTTACCCTCAAGCTTGATAAAAACTCAAAAATTAAGCTTACGGGCGATTCATATGTAACAAGCCTTGACGACGCCGATTCAACATATTCAAATATCGACTTCAACGGCTATACGCTTTACGTTAACGGAAAAGCGATTAATAACTGAAAATAAGGGAGCAGCGCTCGGGGCGCCCGTCATAAGGAAGGTTAGGTTTTGGCTTTGTCCTTTTGCCCCTAAAGAAATAAAAAACCGCTTGAATACGCGAGTATGCAAGCGTTTTTATTATCCCTTTATGAGCTAAAACTACTTTGCCAAAACTGCTTCGCACCTTAAAATCAGCCTATTTTTTGTTAGAACAAAGCATAAAATCAGGTAAAGGCTTGCCGCCTTTACCTGATTTTTAATACAGTTATAGCGAAAAAGAGGCGATTTTAAGGCTGACATTCTTTGTGACGGGCGCTCCCTTATTTTTTCGTCTTTTTAACCTTAATTTTTACCTCCTGCCCTATATCCTCAAGGCAGAGAACATAACCCTTTGCAGTAGCCGAGCCCCCGCCAAGCTCGGTTTTAATCTTCTTTTTTATAATCTGATACTGTGCAAAATCGCTTTTGATTTTCTTTTCGGTTTCTGAATTAATCAGCTGTGTAAGCTCTCTGTCACTTAGCGTTTTTACCTCGTTTTTATATACTCTGATTGTGCTTTCCCTTATTCCTACAGGAAGCTTTTTCCCGTTTAAAACTATGCGCCTTTCCTCGCTTTCCGTTTCTGCGTTCTTCGGCGTTTTGCCTATGTAAAGCGGAAGCTGAATGTTAAAAAATATAAGAGTCTGTCGTCTCTCTTCGCTTATGTACCTTTTATAGCTCTGGTTTCTGTTAACCGTAAGGCTGAATTTTTCCTTTACCTCGGCTATATATTTGCCCCTTGCGTGAGTGAAAAGGTTAACCTTTTTTTCGCCCGAATATATCCCCGAAATAAGCAGGTCCCCCTTGTTTACTGCGTCGCCCTTTTTAACCTTTCCCCAGCCGTCGTAAACCGTTGCCTTAACTATAACTCCGCTCTTTTTCGCTTTAACGTTACAGTATTTTTTTCGCTTAACTGTTTTCGGGCGTATAACGCTCTCGTTAATTTCAACCCGTGCAGACGTGCCGTCTCTGTTAATGTGCGCCCACGCGATGTCGTCAAACGAGGCGAGAAGCAGGTTTTCAATTACATCTCTGTCAACCTCCCTCCAGTATGCCCCCTCATAAAAGCCGTTGTCATTCAGAAAGCCTCTCAGCTGTGTTTCGCTGAGAACGCTGTTTCCCGTAATATCAATATTCCAGACGAAGCCCGAAATAAAACTTATAAAAATTATTCCTACTACTGCGCCGAAAAAAAGTCCCCACCTAGTTTTGATTTTTGCGAGTATAAAAATAATACCTCGCTTTTTATCAATTCTCAGCCTGCCGCCGTTTTTTCTGGCAACCTGTCTTAAATAGGGGTAAAGCTCAGCGGGGCATTCTGCCGTAAGCACAGCGCCGTTTCTTTTTATGTTCTGAATGTTGTATTTACTTTGATAACATTCGTTAATAAAGCCGTCTGAAAAGCCGCCCTCAAAAGTAAATGCTATGTAGCCGAGCAGCCATTTTAAAAGCCTAATCATTACTTTCAAACTCCACAGAGATTATTGTACCGCTTATGTTTGCGCCCTCGCTTGTAAACGAGGTGATGTACAGACCGTCGCCCGAAAAGTTAACGCATATTTTTCCGATGTCAAGCTTTATGCAGTCGCTGTTATATACGATAATTGAGCGTATTCCCTCAACACAGCATTCGCTGTTTGAAAAAAGCTCAATCCTCGGCGACAGCGCAGCGTTTATTACACTTGGGTTTCCTGATTTTTCCATTTTACCACCGTATAATTATATGCCCTTTAAAGCTATTAAATACTTGACATCTTTCCCAATAAATTATATATTTAAATAAATATATTCTAACTTAAGGCAGAGTTTGGTAAAAAGATGAAAAGAGAAGAATTCATAAAAACCGAAACCGTAATTATAGGCTCAGGCGTTGCCGGAGTTTTTGCAGCGCTGTGTCTTCCGCGCAACAGAGACATTCTTGTAATCACTAAGGAAAACTTAGCCGAATGTGATTCATATCTCGCTCAGGGCGGCGTCTGCGTTTTAAAAAGCATTGACGATTTCGGCTGTTATTTTGAAGATACAATGAAGGCGGGGCATTATGAAAACAATCCCGAAGCCGTTAAGGTTATGATTGAAAGCTCGCCCGAAATAATAAGCACGCTTGTTGATTTGGGCGTAAAGTTTGACGTCGGCGGAGACGGCAATTACGATTATACAAGAGAGGGCGCTCACCGTCAGAACAGAATTCTTCACCACAAGGACGAAACGGGGAAAGAAATCACCGAGGCGCTCCTTCATATCGCAAAGCAGAGGGAAAATATCACCTTTGTTGAGCAGACGACGATGATTGACCTTATTGAAAAGGATAATGAGTGCTACGGTATCGTCTGCGAGGATGAGTTTGGCGAAATGGGCGCAATTATCGCTCACGATATCATTCTTGCAACGGGCGGTATCGGCGGTCTTTTCAAAAATTCAACTAATTTCTCACACATTACGGGCGACGCATTTGCCCTCAGCTTAAAGCACAATGTTGCCCTTCAGGATATAAACTATATCCAGATTCATCCTACAACGCTGTATTCCAAAAAGTCGGGCAGACGTTTTCTTATAAGCGAAAGCGTAAGAGGCGAGGGCGCAATCCTCCTCAACGAAAACGGCGAGCGCTTTACAGACGAGCTTCAGCCGAGAGATGTTGTAACAAATGCAATCGTTGAAGAGATGAAAAAGTTTAAAACAGACCACGTCTATTTAACCCTTCCCACTATGACAAGCGAGGAGGCGGCAAAGCGCTTCCCCAACATTTTTGAAGAGTGTATGGAGGAGGGCTACGACATAACTAAAGACAGAGTTCCCGTTACCCCCGCACAGCACTATATGATGGGCGGCGTAAAAACAGATATTAACGCTAAAACCTCAATGAAATACCTTTACGCTGTCGGCGAAACCGCCTGCAACGGCGTTCACGGAAAAAACCGCCTTGCTTCAAACTCACTTCTTGAAAGCCTTGTTTTTGCCAAAAGAGCGGCTGACGTTATAAGTAAAGATAAAAGTGAAAAAAGCGGAGAGCTTCCGCCTGTGGATTTAAAGTCATATCCGCCTAAAGCCGAAATCCAAAAGGAATTCAGAGCGCTTATTATGAATGAAATCAAACGAAAGGATAAGGATTTTTATGCTAAATGGTGTAACGATGAAGATTAATGTTGACTCGTATATTCTCAATACACTGAAAGAGGATATCACCTCTGAGGACGTTTCAACAAATGCCGTAATGCCTGAAAATAAAAAGGGTAGCGCCCAGCTTATCTGTAAGCAGGACGGTGTTATCTGCGGGCTTGACGTTTTTGAAAGAGCATTTAAACTGCTTGATGAAAACAGCTGTTTTGAAACCGATGTCAAAGACGGCGACGAGGTTAAAAAAGGTCAGCTCATCGGCGTAGTTTACGGCGATATAAAAGCGCTTCTTTCAGCCGAAAGAACAGGGCTCAACTATCTTCAGCGTATGAGCGGAATTGCAACAATTACAAGGGAATATGCAAATGAGCTTAAGGGCAGCAAAACCGTTCTTCTTGACACAAGAAAAACAACGCCTAATATGCGCCCGTTTGAAAAGCACGCCGTAAGAGTCGGCGGCGGTACAAACCACCGTTACAATCTTTCAGACGGCGTACTTTTAAAGGATAACCATATCGGCGCGGCGGGCTCAATTACAAGGGCGATAGAAATGGCAAGGGCTTACGCTCCGTTTGTTCGTAAAATTGAAATTGAAACCGAAACGCTTTCTCAGGTAGAGGAAGCAGTAAACGCGGGCGCAGATATAATTATGCTTGACAATATGGATAATGAAACAATGAAAAAGGCGGTTGAATTAATCGGCGGCAGAGCTCAGACCGAGTGCAGCGGAAACGTTACCAAAGAACGCCTTAAGTCGATTGCCGAAACGGGTGTTGACTTTGTGTCGTGCGGCGCACTTACCCATTCTGCGCCGATAATTGATTTTAGTTTAAAAAACCTTAAACCGGAGGATTGATTATGCTTTACAGACCTGAATATGATGAAAACGGAAAGAAAGTCCTTTGCGAAATGAACGGCGTAAATTCCGATATGCTTATGGATATTTATGTAAAAAAAATGCAAAAGGGCGAGGTGCTCACAATTAATGAGGAAGAAAACGAAACCGCAATTCTTCTTCTTTCGGGCAAGGTAAGATTTGCTGTCGGCGAAAGGATTGACGAAATCTGCCAAAGGGAAAATCCGTTTCAGAAAACTCCTTATGCCGTGCATTTTCCCCGTTCAACTCCCGCCCACGTTGAAGCGATTGAAGACAGCGAGGTTCTCGTTCAGATGACAGATAATGAAAAAACGTGGGAGCCTCAGTTCTACAATCCCGAAAACTGTCTTTATCAGCATTTCGGAAAAGGCCAGTGGGACGGAACGGGCTACAGAATTGTTTCAACAATGTTTGACCTTTCAAATGCACCGTATTCAAATATGGTAATGGGCGAGGTTTTCAATCAGCAGGGACGCTGGTCGTCATATCCTCCTCACCACCACCCACAGCCCGAGCTGTATTATTATCAGTTTAACCCGTCGCAGGGCTTCGGCGCAGGCTTCGAGGGCGATACTCCGTATAAAACCGAAAACGGCACCTGCCTTTGTATAAGAGGCGGCAATGCTCATCAACAGGTTACGGCACCGTGCTATGAGATGTATTACGTCTGGCTCATACGTCATCTTGACGGCGACCCGTGGGATAAAACAAGAATTAACGACAAGGACCACGAATGGATTATTGACGCACCGTAAGGAGCAGCTATGTCACAGTTTTTAAAAAGCATTAGCGAAATTGAAAGTATTTTTAACAAATACGGCGTGAAAAAACCGTTTTTGTGCTGCGGCAAAAGCTTTCAGAAAACAGATACGTTTGAATATCTAAGCCGTTTTAATTTAGTGGTTTACGACAATATCCGTCCCAATCCGCGTTTTGACGATATGCTCCCTGCCTCTGAGCTTTTCAAAAATGAGTGCTGTGATTTTATGATTGCAGCGGGCGGCGGCAGTCCTATGGACAGCGCAAAAATGATTCGTCTTATGGCGACGAACGACGTCAGCAGGGCGCTAAGCGAGCCTATGGAAAATAACGCCTATAAGGCGCTGTTTATACCAACAACTGCGGGAACGGGAAGCGAAGCTACAAAAACTTCTGTGTTTTATCTTAACGACGTAGATAAATTCAGCGTTCATAATTATGACTTTATTCCGGACTATATTCTTTTTGATGAAAAGCTTCTGAGAACGCTTCCTCTCTATCAGCGAAAGGCAACCTGTCTTGACGCGCTGTGCCATTCAATAGAAAGCTTCTGGAGCAAGAAAGCAACCGACGAAAGCAGAGAATATGCCGAAAAATCAATAAAGCTGTTCTTTGAAAATAAAGACGGATATCTCAGCAATACCGACGGTGGCAACCTCGGTATGCTCTGGGCTTCCTACTACGGCGGAAAGGCAATTAATATTACGGGAACAGTCGCTCCACACGCATTGTGCTACAATATTACAATGAACTGTAATACCGCTCACGGTCATTCCGTTGCTGTACTGCTCTCAAAGATTTATGAATATATGCTTGAAAAGGAATATCCTAAAGAACTCTTTGACTCGTTTGCAAAGGTTATGGGCGGAAACGTGGCAGAGGACGCCCTTGTCATTTTCAATAAGCTCCTTGACGGGCTTGAGCTTGAAAAACCGCGAATTGACGAGGCTGAGCTTGACGGATTTGTATCAAAGGTAAACGTATCAAAGCTGTCAACAAACCCCGTACAGCTTGATGTAAGCGATATAAAAGAGATATATAAAAGGACTTTAGTTGATGAAGGAATATAAATACGAGCTTCATTGCCATACAAATATGGTGAGCCAGTGCGGTCGCGTTCATCCCAAGGACATAGCCGAAATGTATAAGGAAAAGGGCTACTCGGGTATTGTTGTAACCGAGCATTACAGCCCGCTTACCTTCGGCGATAAAAATTTGATTATGCCGCAGAAGCTGATTGATTTTTATATCTCGTCTTATGAGGAGATGAAAAAGTACGAAACAGAGGATTTTACCGTTTTGTTCGGTATGGAGCTTCGCCACTATTTAACGGGCGCGGACTATCTGATTTACGGCGTTGAGCCCGAATGGCTCAGACAGCAGGGCAATCTTATGGCGCTCTGGGAAAAGCAGGCGTATCAGCTTATGCACGAGCAGGGCTATCTTGTCTTTCAGGCACACCCGTTCAGACCGTATATATTAAGATGTAATCCCGACTATATTGACGGAATTGAAATATATAACGGAAAGTGCGATCCGCTTACAAATTTCAAGGCGCTCCAGTGGGCGATTAAAACGGGAAAGCTTATGTCCTCGGGCTCGGATTTCCATATTCCAAAGCATTGCGCGAGAGGCGGAATTATAACAAAAGAGCCAATAAAAAATAATAAGGATTTGGTAAGGATACTCAAGTCCCGCGATATTAAATATATTAAAACATATTAATAAAAGCATTTCAGCAGAGCTGCTGAAATGCTTTTTTCTTTTACATTCTTTTAAGGAAAATCTTCTGTCCTAATTCAAGCGTTCTTCTGATAAAACGTCTGTATTTTCTTATAGTAGTTTTCCTTGGGTTGTTTTTGATATAAAGCCGTGTAAATGAAGCAAAGTCACCCTTTTCAATAAAAGCGTACTCCTGGGGCGTAAAGAACTCTTTAAGCGTGTACTCGTCGGTTATGTCGCTGTACATCTCAAAGCTTTCTCTTACCTTTTGCACTGCCTCGTCAAATTTAAGCCACGCCGCATAGTAGTCAACAAGGCCTTTGAGGTACGCTCCCGAATAGTGAACTCTTATCGGGTACGGCGTAGTTTCGTGTCCGTCAAAAAACTTTTCAATCTCAATATAAACGTATTTCTGAAGCTCGTTCATATTGGGATAATACTTTGAACAGAGCCCGCCTCTTATGTAGTGATAATTATAAACAACCTTGTCTGTTACAACGACCTTGCCCTTAATATATTTTCCGTAAAGCAAATTGAAAATATGGTCCTCGCCAAAGGTGATGTTGGTATCATATCTCAGCTTGTTGTCAAAAATTATGCTCGCCCTGAAAAGCTTTCCCCACGGCCACCACACAACGGGGTCGTACTCCCTGAAACGCTCGGGAATGTCCTTTCCCTCAATTACAAGCGGCGTTTCAAGGTGGTGGCGCTTTCCGATTCTCACCTCGTCGTGCGAGCCGATAACAAGGTCAACGTCGTCCGCCATAAGCGAGATTAAATCCTCAAGCGCGGTCGGCGGAACTGAATCGTCGGCGTCAATATACGTTATATATTTACCCTTGATTTTTGTAAGGGCAGTATTACGCGCAGCGGAAACTCCGCCGTTTTCCTGAGAGAAAACGCGGATTCTGCTGTCCTTTTTTTCGTAATCTTTAAGTATGTCAAGCGTATTGTCCTTTGAGCCGTCGTTAATAACCACAACCTCAAAGTTTTTGTACGTCTGCGCTAAAATTGTATCAAGCGTTTTAGCTATAAACGCAGCTGCGTTGTACGCAGGAATAACAATGCTTATTAAATCGTTCATAGTGTTTAATCCCGTAAATCCAGATGTATTCGCGTATTCCACCGTATCTGCTCTTTGTCCGGGTCGGGGAAGGTGTAAAGCGAAAGCGCAATAAACCCGATAAGACCTGTTGAGCTTGAAAGAATGGAAGCGCCCATTGCGTGAACCATGTACTGAATAAACATGGCGTAGATATATGCTTTTTTTGAATAGTCAGCCTTTGAACGCTGAATTGACTTAAACATATTGATATATGAGTATCCGAATAAAACCATTCCAATCCAGCCGAACTGACCTATTACCATCGGCCAGTAGGTGTCGTAAAGGAACATACCGTTTTCGCCCTCGCCCATACCCCAGTGCTTGTAGAAATCATAGTCAACATAAAGCTGGGAGTAATGCTTTGCCGCTTCTGCCGAGCCGTACGTTGCAAAGCCTGAGCCAAGCGGGAAGAATCGGTTTGCTGTTTTAAATGCGTATTCAAAGAATATTCGTCGCGCCGCCTCTTCATTTAAAAGATAGGTCTGAATCTGATATGTACTTGCGGCAATAAGTGCAAGAATCAGCGGAATGATTACCTTGTAATTAAGCTTCTGATATTTTTTGAAATAGTAGTAAAGGAAGATATACGATACCGTATAGATAATAGCGGGCGATTTCAGTGCAAGCAGAATAGCCGCCGTTCCGATAAAAGTATAAAAATTCTTTTTTCTCGGCGAAATGTTTGTAGCTGAAATAATAGCGCCAATCATAAGGAAGCTTATAGACGTGTACTGATGGCTGAAGTTGAAAATAAACCTGAAGGTTTTAAGACCGTAGCGCATTTCCTCATACATTCCGGTTCCGAACAGCTGAGTGTAAATACCCATTACAAATGCGCCTAAAAAGTATATTCTTGCAAATGGCGATATGTAGTCAATTACTATCTGCTTTTCTCTTTCGCTTAAGAAGTATCTTACCGCCATAAAGCAGAAAATGAGCTTAACCTGCGTCAGTACGTCAACGGCAACTGAAAACCACGACCAGTGAATTCCGTACAGCAAATTTGAAAACAGACCGAGACCGATTGTTACAAACAGCAAAAACAGCGCTCTGAAATCCTGATAATATATTCTATTCCATTTCCATAAGACAACGCCTATAGAAACTATTCCGAGTACCTCGTCAAAATAGCTTCCGTTAAACTTAAATTCAATAAAAACCAAAGCAGCAAAGATAAAGAAAACAAGAAGGCTTTTCCAGTTAAGCACAAATAGTCCGTTACCTTTGTGAACCTGAACATCCGGCGTTGCTTTTTTTGTCTGCGATTCGTTCATTTACATTTCCTTTGAATTTATTTTTTGTATGCTTTAAACGGGTGAGTGGAAACTCTGTCCTCTTCCGGAGGAGGAGTCATATAATCCCCGAAAACACAGCTTAAATAGGAGTCGTAATCCCTGTAAGCCGCAACCTCAATATCCTCAAACGGGATATAAATTATATCATCCCAGAGTGAGCTTTTAAAACATTCCTTCATTCCGTAAACGTTAAGCTGATAGTTTGCACAGTATTCGCTCTTCGGAATTTTTGAAAACTCTGTATCATAACGGTACAAAAGCGATTTTCTTATCGGCAGTGTTGCAAGCCTGAAAGCAAGCTTTGCAATATATTTCGGAGTAAAGCCCCTGTTTGTGTTGATGTTTGAACCGAGCCTGAGCCAGATTTCGCTGTTCTTCATACCCTTTTCAACGTTCTTCGGTGCTTCGTTTTTTATGTCGCCGACATAGTCAACGGGAAAAATGTCAATAAAAATTCCCATATTTTTTTCGCCGCGCTGCGGCTCGTCTATGTAGGTTCTTTTGTCAATCATTTTTGAAAAGGTGTAGTAGTAGTTTTTACAGTATCTGTAGCTTAACACCTTAAAGCTTTCGTCCTCGTATTCAAGCGCCAAAAGCTTTTCATAATCTTCTCTGGGCATATTTACGTCTATGTCGTCGTCCCACGGTATAAAGCCGCCGTGCCTTACAGCGCCGAGAAGCGTACCGTAAGCAATGCTGTATTTAAGGTTGTTCTCCTTGCATACAGTATCAAACCTTTTAAGTATACCCTTACATATTTCCTTTTGCTCTTCAATAGTAAGCTCTGTCATCAGTGTCTCCGTTACTGCTTGTATATTTCTCCAAGCTTTTCGTAGTAGCTGTCTTTTTCGGCAAGTGAATAGTCGGATTTGTTTGAAAGCTTGTGTATCGTTGTTAACGCCTTTAGCTGTTCAAATCTCTTTTCGCTGTATGTGTTCAGTATTTCAAACGAGAATATGTGCTGGTCCATCTGACTGAAATAGGGAATGCTGTCCCACTCCTCTTTATAAAAGTCGCTGACGAGTCTGAACATAAGGTGAAGCAAAAAGTAGTGCTTCATATAATCATACTTCTTCCAGTAAAGGTAAAGAAGATTAAGCGTTTCATTCAGCATTATGTTGTTCGGCTTTGCGTATATTACCCAGCTTCCGAAATTGATTACATCACAGTTGAAAAAGCCGTCGCGGTAAACGAATAAATCACCCTCACAGATGTAATCGGGAAGCTCTCCCGTTAAATAAACCGTAGCGTCAAGCCACAGTCCGCCGTGCTGAATTAAAAGCGCAAGGCGAAGTATGTCTGAAAAATGGGTGTTTGTAATAATACCCTTTTCCCACTTTTCAATTATGAATTCGGGAATCTCACAGTAATCTCTGAAATTTTCTTTATTTATAAAAACAATTTCTTTGTCCTTAATGTAATATTTAATTGAAGCAACACAGCTCTCAACAAGCTTCGGCGCAGTTTCAATTCCCTGAAGCCAGCAAATCCATACGGTGTCTGTCATATCGCCGTCGTAAGTCTTAAACGTGCTTTTTCCAATCTCTTTTTTAAATTCCTTTTCAAGCTTTGTAAAGGTCTTGTAGCGTGAATTCGCGCCGGCAAGGTTAATGTCACCGTAGCCGAGCTTATACATACCGTAGGATACGGTATCGTAAACCAGCGAATGATTGTTTTTACTTTTTTCAAGTAACTGTTTAACCTTTCCCATTACCCTTTTCCTTTAATAGTTTAATTGTTTTTGTCGGATAGAAGAAGAACATAAGCGGCGTAAGCTTTTTACAAATCATATAAACAACAGCGGGAACTATAAAGCTGCCGATTAATCCTCCGATAAGGTGAGGTATAAAGCTTGTAATGCCGATTTTGAAAAGCAGTATTCTTATTGCCGCCGCTGATATTGTGTGCATTACAAATACGGGCATAAATAAATCCGAAAGCTTCAGCGATATTCTGTTAAGCCGCTCGGGTGAAAAAACAATTGCGGTAACTATGCAGAACACTACAAACAAAAGTCCCGTAATAAATTTCTCTGTTTCGTTAATATCACTGTCTGAAGAAAATGCAAAAATGCTCATCGCAACTGCGCCTGCAAGAAAAACAGGGGATAAAAATTTCCCAAGCGTTTTAAGCTTTTCCCCGTTCAGAAAGGCAAGAAGTATTCCGCCGCAAAACCAAATAGCCGAATTTGAAAAGCTCAGCGCCTTTTGTATTATGAAAACAAGAAAGCCGCTTGAAAGCTTTTCGTAAAAGCCGTTTAACAACTCTGTATTACTGTAGGCGTAAACGCAAATAGTTTTAAGAATAACCGCCACCAAAAACAGCGCTATTGCAGACCTTTTAGATTTCATACAGGGTATGAGTAAAAACATCATAAACAAAACGTACAAATACCAGTAGGGCGCTGTCGGGTTGATGAACATTGTTTCAAAAAAACCCGTAGCCTTGCTTGTTACGTCGTTTTCAAAAAGCATTTTCAGCCCAAGCGTTATCCCCGTGAAAACAAAGTAAGGAACGCCGAGGTCAAGCAGCTTTTTAGGCAGCTCCTTTGTATACGCCTTAAAGGAGTTAACTCTGTTTACCTTCTGATATAGAAAGCCGCTGCAAACGAAAAACAGAGGAACGTGAAATGTGTAAAGCGTGTCAAGAAGATAGTTGTATGTATCGCTGTAGGGGATAACAGAGTTTGCAGTCATAGACATAAAGAAATGACCGAGCGCAACAAGAATGCAGGCGGCAAGCTTTATATTGTCTATGTAAGAATATCTCTGCCCTTTTTGCATAACTTCTACCTATCCTAAAAACCTTTTATAGATTTTTTCAAACTTCTTTTCCCACGATAATTCTTTGTTTACAAAGTCGTATCCGTTTTTGCCGAGTTTCTGTCTGAGCTCACAGTCGCCAACCAGCAGATTAAGCTTTTTTGCAAATTCCGAAATAATCTCTTCTCTGCTCTGATTTACGTTTACAAACTCTCCGCAGCCGTATTCCTTAAAATCGCTGCATACACTCATATCAAGCGCAACTATCGGCAGTCTGTGAGCCATAGCCTCAACAAGAACGTTTCCGCTTGTCTCTCTGAGCGACGGCATAACAAAAACGTCCGCCTCTCTGTAAACCTCAGACACTCTTGTGTGTTCAACCTCGCCGAAAAACTTAACTCTTTTGTCAAGCGTGTTTTCGCTTACGAATGCCTTTATTCTCTCTTCCATCGGACCGCCGCCGTAAATTTCAAGAACAAAGTCGGAGTCCTTCGGCATTTCCTTAACTGTATCAAGAAGAAGCATTAACCCCTTCTTTTCTATAAGTCTGCCGAGGTAAAGGATTTTTACAGTACCGTCGGTGTGCTTCGGCTCAATATCAAGTCCCTTGAGCTCCTTTGCAAGCGCAAGCTCCGTCAGCTTTTCACAGCCGTTTCTGAGCGCCTTTTGCATATACGCCTGCGTTTCCTTGTTAATCGCGTAAACGCTGTCAAAGCTGCTTATTGCTTTTTTATAGTATGGTATTTTTGAAACGGTTTTGTTTACCGTCTCCCTGAATTTTTCAACAGTCCTTGATTTTTCATATCCCTTGAGCGCCTCCGGCGTTGACTGTCCGCCGCCTACGGGACCGAAAATCGTGTAGGGCTTTTTAAATTTCCACATAAAGCCGGGTATTCTGAAATCTACCATTGTTACGTGGTGAATTATGTCAAAGTTGATTTTGCTTCGTTTAGCCCAGCCGTATGCCACCGCCTGCCACATAATATAGTAAAGGTGGTGAAACATTGAGTTGTGCTCTCTGTACCAGTTAAGCCAGTAAGGTGTATCAACAATCTTAAGCTCAACATTGTCAAGCCCGAGTTCCTGTATACCCTTTGCCGTGTCCTCGCCGTTAACCGTTTTAGTGGCGAGAAAAATTCTGTCAAACGGGTTTGTAAAATGTTTTGAAGCCTGAACAGTCCAGTTCCAGCCGATTCCGTCCTCACTACCGTGATACGGGTTCACGCTGTAAGAGGAAAGAAGAATGTTCTTCGCGTTCTTGGCGTTAATAAAATCGTCAACCCTGCACTCGGTAGAAATGCTCTTTCTGTATTCGGCGCAGTTTTCAATATAGCTTTTGTCGCTGATAATCCTTTCAAGGTCGCCCTCGTCCCAGTTGTCGTTAACTATTCCGAGCGCGTTTTCCTTTATGTAAGACGCGTTGTAGGGAACAGATGTTGTAACAATCGGAGTCGCGCAGGCAATAGCTTCAACAATTGATACCATATTGTTGTCTTTTCTCGTGTAGACAAGAAGTGCTCTCGCCTTTGAAAGATAGTCCTTTAAAGTATCATGCGAAACCTTGCCGAAAAACTGTATTTTTCCATCAAGGCCGAGTCTGTGAGCCTGTTCCTTTAAAGCAGTTTCGCTCTCGCCCTCACCGAAAATGTAAAGCCTGTAGTCGCCGTGCTTCTCTGAAAAAGCAGCGAATTTGTCAATTATTCTGTCAATCTGCTTTCTCTCAATAAGCTGTGAGGAAACGATAAAGAAATTCTCTTTTTTTCTGCAGGGCGTAAACTTTTCAAGATTAACGCCGTGGTCAATTATTCTCCTTGAAACGTTGTTGCAAAACTGCGAAATAAATTCTTTTGCCTCTTTGCTCCTTGCAATTACGGGTATTCCTCTGAACGCCGTCTTTGCAACAGCGTTGTACCATACCCTTGACGGGAGCTGGCGGAAAATGCTGTTATGCTTTGCAAGCTCGTGCCAGACAATAAGATTATCCCTGCTCAACAGCGCAAGCATAAGGGAGTTTAAAGAAAATATCTCGCTTGAAATTACAAGGTCAAAGCTCTCGTCTTTAACAAGTTTTATAAGTTCAGGGCAAAACGGAAGCGCATTCGGCTTACAGATTTTAGGAAGAGCGCACTTAGCCCATACAACACTAAACGGGTAATCCTCGTCTTTTGCGGGTTTAAAAGGCTCGCCTGCAAGAAGAGTTATGTCGTGCCCTTTGTTCTTAAACGCAAGGCATAAATCATAGCTCATCGTGTCTTTAACGGACAGCGCTTTTTTTATTTGTGCCGTTTCCGACGTGTAAATAATCGGATTAACAAATAAGATTTTCATTTAATCACCAAACTGTGCCCTGATGTCTGCGTCAACAATTTTTTCGCCCGTAGTGCCCTCAAGCGCCGCCTTTGATTCGTCGCTGAGGCCGTCGTTGATAACTGCGCTCATATCACAGGTTGAAAGAGCGTCAAGCTCCTCCTTCGTCACCTTGCCGTCTCTGTAGTCGCGGCAAATCTGATTTTCATACATTGAGTATTTCTTATCCTTGAAATATCGAAGGAACTTATGCTTTATAACCCACGTTGCGGGAGTGGTTATATACTTGTGCATAGCGGGGGATACAGAGCCAATCATCCAGCACTGTCTGTCGCAGTGCCTTACCTTTTCTCTTACCCTTTCCGCCTGCTCGC
Organism: uncultured Clostridia bacterium; assembly: GCA_946531445.1. GTDB lineage: Bacteria > Bacillota > Clostridia > Oscillospirales > Acutalibacteraceae > Eubacterium_R. The sequence continues at coordinate 9,367 of CAMNAP010000016.1, read as the reverse complement.
TGTTCCAAAGCTCGTCCCAGCTCTGCTCGTTGAGGTTACCCATAACCTCCTTTTCTTTAGTGCCGTTACATGGCATAACGTCGCCATACGGGTCAATAAAGAAGGTGTCAAACGCCATATCGCAGGGAAGCAGGCGCTTTTGGCCGTAAATATAGTTAATAAGTCCGTGGTTAAAATATGCTCTGAACCACTTCTTAGGTGAATTCGATTTTAACAGCTCGTTAATTAAATCCTCAAAATTCTTTGCAACGTGCTCTCTGTCTTTAATAATGTTCTTTGCCTCAACAAAGTAGAAGGAGTTGTGAAGCGACGCCGTTGCAAATTCCATATTCATCTCGTCGCTGATTTTGTAAAGCGGAACTAAATCGTCGGCGTTTGCGTCCTGAACGGTCATACCGAAGCCAACGTCGCCGTGGCCCATTTCAACAAGCTTTTTAAGCGTTGTGTAGCCCTTGTTGTAGCCGTCCTCAAGGCCGCGTATTTTGTTGTTGGTATCTTCAAGCCCCTCAATTGAAATTCGTATTCCGACGTTGGGGAATTCCTTGCACAGGTCAATTATCCTGTCTGTAAAAAATCCGTTTGTTGAAATAACAATTCTGTCGCTCTTTTTATCAAGCTCACGTACAATGTCTTTTAAATCGCTTCTGATAAACGGTTCGCCGCCCGTAATATTTGTAAAATACATTTCGGGAAGCTTTTTAACTGTATCAATGCTGATTTCCTCCTCGGGTTTTGAGGGGGCTTTATATCTGTTGCACATATTACAGCGTGCATTACAGCGGTATGTAACAATTACTGTTCCGTTTAACTTTTTAGCCATTTTACTTTTCTTCCTTTGACTTTTTAGAATAATCGCCGAGAGCTAAAATTCGTGAGATTCTGAATTTTCTTATAATGTATTTTGAAATAGGTATCGGCAGCAGAAGTCCGAAAATGCACATTGCAACTGAGTATATAACGTATGGCAGTCCAAGCATTGATTTTAGAACTACCCTAAGCGTAATCTGAACATAGTAGCCGATAAGATATATGTCCATTCCGTAATCGCCTATTGTCATAAACGGTTTCTTTATCTTCTGCGAAGAGGTGATTGCAACTGCAATGCAGTAGTAAACAATGATATTAAGAACGGGTAAAAGGAGAGTCAAAACACTGTCGTCCTTTAGTGCGTTCATACAGATTACGGTGATTATGAAGGCAACTGCAACATAGATAACCGAAACTGCGCCTGTCAGCATTTTCCTGTTTTTGAAAAACTCGTTCATCGAAGCTGAAATGCTGTCGTAGTAGTCGGCAATAACAATTCCGCAGTAAAAGAAAACGCCGTAATAAGTAATGTGCGTTACAAGAGGTATCGCTGAAAATACGCCTGTTTTTATGTGTATAATGTGAATTGCCAGCATCACAGCAAGCATCATTTTAGTCGGCACCCTGTATAGCGCCACCGCAAAAATACTCAAAACGAACAGCGCGTATAAAAACCACAGACCGCCGTTCGGATTTTCCACCCCGACAAGCGAGCCTAAGATTGCGCTGAGCGACAATCGGTTATTTGCATATCTGTCAAGAAACAGTTTTAAAACCGTTGAAATTGCCGTGTAGAAAAAGTAGGGGACCATCAGCCTTAAAAATCTGTTTTTAACAATTTCAAGGCAGTCATTAATTTTTGTTATGCTTTTAAGCTTTCTTGCAAAAAGGAGTCCGCTGATAAGAATAAATGCCTTCATATGAAAGGTGTAAGCGTATCCGTGAAGCAAGCCGAGAAAGTCGTTACCGCTGTCAAACGAGTGACCTATAACAACCCAGATAATAATTAAAGCGCGGAAAATATTAAGTTCGTCATAATACTTTTTCTGCTTTTCAGTCATTATAAATCCTCAATAATTTTCAGATATTTCTCTGTGTATTCGTCAACCGTATCAAATTTTGTATCAAGACAGCTTTCGCTCATCTTTTTTGCAAGCGCGGGATTGGTCGTTATTTTTGTTATCGCCTTTTCAAGCGCTTTTTCGTTTCCCGCTTCAAAAAGAAAGCCCGTTTTGCCGTCGTCTATCAGCTCGGGTATTCCGCCTATGTCGGCGCCTATAACGGGAGTCCCGTACATAATGCTTTCCATAACCGAAAACGGACAGTTTTCATACCATACGCTCGGGTAAACGGAACAAACTGCGCCGCTGATAAGCTCTCTGAGCTCTTCTCCCGTTTTAAAGCCTACGTTTTCAATACCGGGATTAGAGTCGATTTCCTTTTCAAGCTCTCCCGCTCCCGCAAAGACATAGCGTATTCCCTGAGTTTTAAGAATTGTTTTTATGCCTTTTTCGGCTGAGTATCTTCCGAAATAAAGAACGTAGTCCTTTTTTAAAATGTCGCTCTTTTCAACCTCGTCAATAAAGTTGTGAAGCGCTATGGCTTTACCTTTAAGCGTGGGATTAAGCTCAATTTTTGTTTTCATAAACTCGCTCGGGCATATAACGCAGTCAATGTATCTGTAGGTTTTCATTGCGCTGTAAAGCGTTGCCTCAAGCGTTCCTATAAGGCTCTTTGCTTTTGAGGAGTGAATACAGCCTTTTTTCGTGCAGTTAAAATATTTTCCGTCTGCGCAGTCCTCGCAGATGTTTCCGCCGTTGTCCATCATCATATGATTCGGGCAGACAAGCTGATAGTCGTGCGCGGTGTAAAGAATTTTTATTTTTTTACCTGCTTTTTTCTCAAATTTTTTAACTGCATAAATAATGCTCGGTGTGAGCTGATAGTTGAAGTTATTGAGGTGAACAACGTCGGGCTCAAATGAATTCAGTACGGCTGTAATTTTCTTTTCGGCGTCCTTTGAATAAATCGTTTTAAAAGGATATGTAAGCTTACGGAGCTTGCTTGACGTGTGAAAATCCATATCCTCTGTGTACATCCCGGCAGAGTTTGAAACTATACGTCCCTCGTGCTCCATTCCGAAATATTCAACGCTGTGTCCGATTTTTTTAAGATAATCGCCGAGCTTGAAAATATAAGTTTCCGAGCCTCCGTTCGGGTGGAGAAACTTATTAACCATAAGAATTTTCATTCCGTCACCTCAGTTGTTATTACCTCTGTACAGCGCGAGCGTTTTTTCAACTACCTCGTCCCAGCTGTATCTTTTTAAAACATATTCAGCCGCACTGCTTTTAAGCTGCTCGGTCTTTTCTCTGTTTTTTGTAAGCTCAACAAGTGCTTTTTCAAGGCTTTCCTCGTTGCTCTTTTCAAAGTAAGCCGCCGCCTCGCCGCACACCTCAGTACATTCCGGTATGTCGGAAGTAAGACAGGCGTTACCGTAGCTCATCGCTTCAAGAAGACTTATCGGCATTCCCTCAACATCGCTCGGTAAAACATAAAGATAAGCGTTAGAGTAGAGCTCCTGAAGCTCCTTACCCTGAACAAAGCCCGTAAAAATGATGTTATCGCTCTTGTCTGCCGCCTCGCGAAGGGAGACCTCGTATTCAGCAGTGTGGCTTGCACCGCCCGCAATTACAAGCGGTATGTCAATTTTTGATTTTTTATATGCGTTTATAAGATAGTGGATTCCCTTTTCGGGAACAAGCCTCCCGAGAAAAAGAATATAGCCGTCCTTTTCAAGCGCATATTTATCCCTGATTATTTCGGGCTCAGCTGTTTCGGGACGCTCAATTCCGTTAGGAATAAATACGGTTTCGCGGTTATACGTTTCTTTAAAATAATTTCTGACATTTTCTGAAAGTACAATAACCTCGTCGGCGTATTTTGCCGCGCATTTCTCACCGAATTTCAAAAACGCCGTCGCAAAGCCGCCCCACTTTGACCTTTGCCAGTCAAGTCCGTGGATAGTTGCAACGCATCTTTTTCCAAAAAGCTTGGCAAGCGGTATAAGCGCGCAAGGTCCTTCAGCGTGGTAGTGAATAACGTCAAATGGCTTTGTAGCCGCGCTCAGTGTTGCAAGCGTGCTGTAAACTATTGCGTTAAGCTTTGACGAATCAGGGGTGTAAACCCATTTAAGCGCCGCGCCGCAGTAGTCTGTTTTGCCCTGCGCAGTATCAAAATTATCTCCTGCAATATGCCTGCTCTTTCTGTTGTATGCCGTTACATTATGACCGAGAGCCGCCATTCTTTTTGACAGCTCTCCTACTACTATTTCTATTCCGCCCTCGCGTGACGGAATTCTTTTATGGCCAATCATCGCGATTTTCATATTTATTCTGCGCCTTTTCGTGTTAATACAACAGCAACCGTTTTTAAAAGAATTTTCAAATCAAGAGAAAGCGACCATTCGTCTATGTATTGACAGTCAAGCTCAACAACATCTTCAAAATCGGTTATCTCGCTTCTTCCGCTTACCTGCCACATTCCCGTAATACCCGGGCGCATTGAAAGCCTTCTTTTGTGGTGGCTTTCGTACTGCTCAAATTCGTCTACAGTAGGCGGCCTTGTTCCTACAAGACTCATATCGCCTTTGATAACGTTAAAAAACTGAGGAAGCTCGTCAATGCTTGTTTTGCGTATAAACTTTCCTACCTTTGTAATTCTCGGGTCGTCTTCCATTTTGAACATAAAGCCGTCCATCTGGTTATTTTCCATAAGCTCTTTCTTGCGCTCTTCAGCGTCAACATACATTGAGCGGAGCTTGTAGATGTTAAACAGCCTTCCGTTTTTGCCGACTCTCTTCTGCTTGAAAATAAGCGGACCCGGCGACTCTTTCAGAAGGGGAATTGCAGTAATTGCAATTATCGGGAGCGATACAAGCGCTCCTATAGCTCCGAGAACAATGTCAAATGCACGCTTGAGGAAGAGCTTGCCCGTCCTTACCTCGTTTGCCGAGAAGGAGGCCATCGGGTAGCCGTACTGCATCTTGCAGTTTATATTGTTAAACTTGCTTTCGCTGAGTATGTCGTCAAGCGCGGGAAGATTAATGTGAACGGTGATTCCCATATCCTCGAGCTCTTCAATAAGAACCTGAAGCTCAGAATCGTCGCCGTAGGGGAGGTTAACAAAAACCTCGTCAAGCGGCGCGGAGCGTATCCAGTCCATATAGCTGTCATCTGTTGAAACAACGGGAATGTCGCATATGCTGTCAGGAAATTCGGATTTGCTTATGACTGTTCTTAAGGGGGCTGCTATATCAGCAAACTGTACATAAGACGAGCCCTTGCCTCTGTAGCTGAAAACATCGTTTTTGCAGTAATCGTCAAGAAGAACAATTCCTCTGATATTCATACTCCAGTCAGACTTAATCTTCTCAACGAACTCCTCTGCTCTGTCAGTTGTAGTAATGACGCCGACAAGCGAAGCGGCTCTTCCGTGCTTAAAAGAGCCCGTAAGGTATCGCTTGAGAAAATACCTGCTTACCGATGTGAACAGTAAAAAGAACAGGTAGCTTGAAAGAAGCATATAACGCGATTCAACAATGGGATTTTTTAAAAGAACTATCAGAACCGAAAACAGACCGAAGGTGAGCGTCGCATTTCTGAAAACCGAGTAAAGCTCTTTTCCGCGGCTTCTTCTCTGAATGTCAAGATTTACATAAAAGCCAAAGTAAATTACAAGATAAGCCAGAATGAGCGTTGCCCAGTATCTTGCCCATTCCTCGTAAGGATATTCGGGAATTCTGTTGATAACACGTCTGAAAAGAACAATAGAAACAACACTGGCAAGAACAAGACATATAAGGTCTATTATAAATTCAAGACCGAGTTGTATTCTTTTGCGTCTGTTCATTAATTATCACCTTGATTAGTATTCGTACTTATCGTACTTGTTATAGTAATTATAGTTATAGTTATAACTGTAGCTGTATCTCTTGTAGTAAGAGTAATACTTCTTCTTCTCGCTGTTAACGTCGTTAAGAACAAAGCCTAAAATATTGCCGTTAATAGCCTGAAGATTTGAGATTGTCAGTTTTACGTCGTGCGTATTGGTTGTATCGGTTTTGATGATGAGAATATAACCCGTCGTCTTGTCCGCAAATACAGTTGAATCCGTAACGATATTTACGGGCGGAGTATCAATAAATACACAGTCGTAATGCTCTCTTACAAAGTCAAGAAGCTTGTTCATTCTCGGGGATGAAAGAAGCTCTGTCGGGTTCGGCGGGATTTTTCCCGCTGTAAGAACCGAAAGATTTTCAATATCAGTCTTTGAAACGGAGATGTTGTCCGTAAGTCCCGCAAGAATTTCCGAAAGTCCGTTTTTAACGGGAATCGAGAACATTCTGTGAATAGTCGGATTTCTCATATCCGAGTCAATAAGAAGCGTCTTTTTGCCCATTTGCGCAAAGCTTACCGCAAGGTTGATTGAGTTAATCGTCTTACCGTTGTTAGCTGTCGGGCTTGTGATTACGAATACGGGACACTTTTCTCCCTGCTGCAGGAAGAGAAGGTTTGTTCTTATTGCGTTGTATGCCTCTTTAACGGAGAAGGAGGAATCCTGACAGAGAATTTTCTTTGCGTCATTTTTGTTGAAACCGTTGTTTCTTGCAAGCTGTCTTCTCTTTTCGCGTCTAGTCATTCTTAGCATCTCCCTTCATATTCTGAATATTTTCAAGCAAAGCGCTGCTCGGTTTAGGTATAGCCTCCTTAGGCTTGTCCAGAGGCTTATCCTTATCCTTGTTTTCGTCCCCGTCGCTGTCTGTCGAGGTATCCTCAACTGACTCAAGCATAGGTACAGTACCAAGTACGGGAAGCTCAAATTCTCTTGCAAGGTCTTTAACGTTTGTAATAGTTGAGTCAAACATCTCATAGATAAAGAAGCCTGCAAATGAAAGTGCAAAGCCTACTGCAAGACCTATAAGAATATTCTTTCTGAGATTAGGCGAAATAGGTGCGGTTGGCGTTTTAGCCGTATCAATAACCTCAACGCCTCCCGATTTTACAACCTTAACCGTTTCAACGGGCGCTATTTTTGCAATTGTGTTGGCAATATCTGCACAGCGCGTCGGGTCCTGTCCTGTTACCGTTACGGTAAACGCAAATGTTCCTGACTGAGCTTCTGTTGATATAGAGCCTCTGATTGAAGCGCCTGAGCCGAGCTTAAGCTCCTCTGCAACCTTGTCAAGAACGAGGTCGCTTTTTAGAGCAAACATATAAGTTCCGACAAGCTGCTGAGCCGCTGTGATTTCACTCTGGGTGGTAACTCTGTCGGTAGTTACTCTGTCAGGGCTGTTGTATACGCACATACTTACCGAAGTTGAATAAGTAGGCGAAATAAAAAACTTTGTGTACAGACCTGCGGCTGTGCCGAAAATAATTGTAATGATAGCGATGAAAACTAATTTTGTTCTCATCATATAAAGTATTTTCCTCAGGTCAATGTCTATTTCTCTGGTTTCTTCCATGGTGTGCCTCCTGTATATTTTTTAAGATACCTACTTATTGTATCATCTGTTTTATAAAAAGTCAATTTAATATTAATTAATTTATTATTAATAAATCTTTATAAATTATGGAAAATAATAAAAAACGGAAGGCAGATGCCTTCCGTTTAAAAAATTCTTACTTTGCAACGTCGAACGCTCTTGACTCGCGGATGATGTTAACCTTAATCTGTCCGGGGTATTCCATCTCTTCCTCAATCTTTTTAGCGATTTCGCGAGCGATGAGCGGCATTGTCTGGTCATCGATGACCTCAGGCTTAACCATTACTCTGATTTCACGGCCTGCCTGAATTGCGTATGCCTTGTCAACGCCTTCAAAGCCTGTTGAAATTTCTTCAAGCTGCTGAAGTCTCTTTATGTAGTTTTCAATATTTTCGCGTCTTGCTCCGGGCCTTGCAGCCGAAACAGCGTCAGCCGCCTGAACAAGCGCCGCAACTACTGTCTTACATTCAACGTCACCGTGGTGAGCCTGAATTGCGTGAACAACAGAGTCGTTTTCTTTGTACTTTTTAGCGTATTCAACACCGAGAGCAACGTGGCTGCCCTCCATTTCGTGGTCAAGCGCTTTACCGATATCGTGAAGAAGACCTGCTCTTCTCGCCGTCTTTTCGTCAACGCCGAGCTCCGCAGCCATAAGCCCTGCAATATACGATACCTCAAGCGAATGCTTGAGAACGCTCTGACCGTAAGAGGTACGGTATTTCAGCTTTCCGAGAAGCTTTACAAGCTCGGGGTGAACTGAGCCGCAGTTAGCCGCGTTAACAGCCTTCTCGCCTTCCGTACGGATAGTCTGCTCAACCTCGCGCTTAGCCTTGTCGTACATCTCTTCAATTTTTGTCGGATGAATTCGTCCGTCCTGAATAAGCTTTTCAAGAGTGAGACGCGCAATCTCTCTTCTTACAGGGTCAAATGAGCTTACCGTAATAGCCTCAGGCGTATCGTCAATAATAAGCTCAGCGCCCGTAATCTGTTCAATTGACCTGATGTTTCTTCCCTCGCGGCCTATAATTCTGCCCTTGATATCGTCACTCGGCAGTGCAACAACCGAAACCGTAGTTTCTGCCGTATGGTCTGCGGCGCAGCGTTGAATTGCCGTTCCGATAATCTCTCTTGCAAGAAGGTCGCTCTGGTCGCGAATCATCTGCTCGTATTCAAGAATACGTTTGCTCTTTTCAATATCCAACTCGCTCTCAAGCGATTGCATAAGCTGCTTCTTTGCTTCCTCCTGAGAAAATCCCGAGATTCTCTCAAGAATATCAAACTGACTTTTCTTGATGCCATCGATTTCTGTTAATTTTTCATCGGCTTCCTTGAGCTTTTTGCTGAGTTTTTCATTCTTAGCTTCAAGGTTATCCGACCTTTTGTCAAGGTATTCCTCACGTTGGGTGAGTCTCTTTTCCTGCCTTTGGATTTCGTTTCTTCTCTCACGAATGTCCTTGTCGGCGTCTGAACGCAGCTTGTGGATTTCTTCCTTAGCCTCCATAAGCTGAGCTTTTTTTGTAGCTTCTGCCTCGGATAACGCTTCGTTTACTATTCTTGCCGCCTCGTGCGCCGCTGAGTTTTTATCCTTCTGAGCCTTTTTATCTTTAACAATTTCGCCCACAACAAAGCCGAACGCAAATGCGATGAATACCATAAAAATGATAAAAAGCACCGAAGCTGTTCCGAGATTTAAAAATTCGTTATTAACCTTTAAAAGTTCCAAAATCAATAGCACCTCCTTCTGTCTAAATTTTTTCATCAAGAGGCGTCGACACTGCCTCAGGTTTCAATTTCATCAGAAAAGGTACAGTCAATATATCTGCAAGTCACAGAAATATGCGAACAAACTACATATTAAAAAGATAAAATCGTATAGATTTTCTTGATTATATTAACACTATATCTTGTATTTGTCAAGAAAAGATTACAAACAGTAACAAAATGTTAAAAATCGGACATATTAAATAACCGTTTTGTTTGCGGCTTACTTGATAAGATGAATTTTAAACAAAA
>CAMNAP010000015.1 GCA_946531445.1 uncultured Clostridia bacterium | reverse complement strand
AGGAGAAAAAATGAAAACAAACACATCAAAAATGATTATGAAGGGCGTAGGAGCAACGCTCGCCGTCTGTTCGGCTCTTGCTATGGCAAGCGCAACAAAGCCGAGCAATATGATGGCAAAAAAGGCTGTAAAAAAGACTGCAAACAAGCTTGCAGACGTAGTAGACTCAATTTCATCATTTATGTAAAAAAGACAGGCAATGCCTGTCTTTTTTATTTTGTTTCAATTACCTTCTGGCCTTTAATGTTAAACATACTGTTTTTGAATTCCACGCCGTAAGCAGTGCCGTCGGGGAAGAGCTCAAGAAGCGGGATAAGAACGAATCTGCGTTCTTTAAAACGGGGATGCGGGACAGTTAAATTTGCGCTTTCAACGGTTTCTCCGTCGGCAAGAATTAAGTCTAAATCAAGTATTCTCGGTCCGTTTTTAAACTCCCTTACTCTTCCGAAGCCCGCTTCAATTCCGAGGCAAACGCCGAGGATTTCATTTGGCGTAAGCTCGCTTTCAATTTCCGCGCAAGCGTTATAAAAGCTGTCCTGCTCAGCATAGCCGACAGGCTCGGTTTCATAGATTTTTGACTGTCTTAAAACCTCTGTTTTCGGCACAAGCGACAGGGAACTCAGCGCGTCATTAATATTCTTTTTTCTGTCGCCAATATTAGTTCCGATTCCTATAATATATTTCATTATCTTTCCCTTGTGAGCGAAACCGCCATATAGTCAAATTCTGCCTTTACGGGCGCTTCGGGCTTTTTAAGCGTTATCTCTATTTTTTTTATGCTCTCAAAGCTTTCAAACAGCGCGTCGCATACCTTCTGCGCCGCTTTTTCTATTAAATCGTAAGAACGCTCTGTAAATACATTCTGTATAATTTTTACTACCTTTGCATAACTTACGGTATCATCAACATTATCGCTTTCACACGGGAGCGAGAGGTCAAGAAAATAGTTTAAATCAATATAAAAATTCTGTCCGTTTTCCTTTTCCTCGGGATTTACTCCGTGGTATGCAAAGAGTTTTAAATTTTTTATTGTTATCTTATCCATCTTTTTATTTCATCAGCTGTTCTGATGCCCTTTATTTCGTTTTTTACATCGTGAAGGCGAATTATATCAACACCTGAGAGGATTGCCGCTGTGTCGGCAGCTATGTTGCCGAATATTCTTTTTTCAGCGTCAGGCTCGTTACTTGCTGTGGCGATAACTCGTTTTCTGCTTGTAGCAAGAAGAAGCGGAACACCCTCTTTTTTATATTTTTTTACGTTTGCAATAAGCTCCAGATTCTGTTCGTAGGTCTTACCGAAGCCTATTCCCATATCTAAACAGAGCTGTTCTTTTATATTACAATCAGTAATAATTTTATTGAAGAATTCACTTATTTCTTTTACGCCGCCGGCACCGTTGTGCATAACAACCCAGCCCGCATTACTGCTTTCTATTATTGAGTACATTTCATCGGAAAAAGCTCCGCTGACGTCGTTAATTATGTCTGTGCCGTTTTCAATGGATTTTTCAGCAACATACGGAAAATATGTATCTACAGAAATAGGAATGTCTGTCTTTTTTCTCAGTTCTGAAAGTACCTCTTCGAGCCGAGACCACTCCTCCTCGGGCGTAATTTCCGTATACCCCGGGCGTGTGGACTGAGCGCCGAGGTCAATTATATCAGCACCGTCGTTTATCATTTCAAGCGCGTGATTAACAGCGCTTTTGCTGTCAGCATACTTGCCGCCGTCTGAAAACGAATCGGGAGTAACATTTACAATACCCATAATCAGAGTACGGCCTCCGTATTCTATTTTTTTATCTCTGCATTTCCAAATCATATTACTTTGTTAAAAGAGAAAGCACCTCGGCGCGTGTTCTTGCGTCGGTTCTCATAGTTCCGCGAAGGGCGGAGGTCTGGGTTGCAGAACCGCTTGCCTTTGCTCCTCTTATATTCATACAGCTGTGCTCCGCTTCAATAATTACCGCAACGCCGAGCGGAGAAAGATTTTCGTTTAAAAAGTCTGCAATATCATGGGTGAGTCTTTCCTGAACCTGCGGTCTTTTTGCAAAGTTGTCAACAATTCTTGCAAGCTTTGAAAGACCTATAATTTTATTATCAGACGGGATATAGGCGATATGCGCTTTTCCCACAAAAGGAAGAAGATGATGTTCACACATTGACGAAAACGGTATATCCCTTACAATTACAACCTCGTCATTTGATTTTTCGTTAAACATTTTAAGGTGCTGCTTCGGGTCCTCATAAAGGCCTGAAAACAGCTCTTCATACATATTTGCAACTCTTTTAGGCGTTTCAAGAAGTCCGTCTCTGTCGGGATTTTCGCCAACGGCAACAAGAATATCTCTTACTGCATTCATAATAATTTTTTTGTTTTCTTCGCTTATCATACAATCCCTCCCGTTTTATTTACTTAAATAGCCTTTGATATTTTTAATTGAAGAGTCTTTTAAGCTTCCGTCACTGTTAAATTCAGTATCTGCGGAATACAGTGTTAAATCTGTACTCATAATACAAAATACTGAAACTCCGTTTTTTCCGTTTTCAAATTCTCTTACGGTAATATCCGTTTTACAGCTTTTCATAAACAGCTTGAACAGCGCGTCAACATTTTCATAATTTTTTTCATTGAGAAGTGCGGGAAGCGCTTTGAGAATTACCTCGTTTTCAGCGCTGAAGCTGTGCGCTTTTTCTGAATAATATCTTAAAAGATTTGAGGTTTCGCTACCGCTGATTAATTGCTCTCCCTCATTTATTTTAAGAGTGTATTTATCATCCTCTTCATCGTTACTGTAATTAATTTTTTCATTTGAAATATATACATAGCTTCCAAGCTTATTTACAAATTCAACGAAGGAGCTCATATCAAAATCGGCATAATAATCTATTTCAAAGCCGAAGTATTCCGTAAGTCTTGATTTAAGTGCGAGTCCTCCGCCCGAATTATAGATTGACTGAAGATTTTCGTTATTTATTTTCATAAGCGGGGATAATGCAGCTGCTTTATATGCTTTGTTATCTCTGTCTGCCTGGAGAAGATAAATATAATGAATTTTTTCTTTATTATCGTCGGTTTCAAGAATTAGAAAATTAGTTTTTCCGCTTATATCCGGGAGCTGGCTTTTAATATCCTCTGCCTGCTGTGTAGTGGTTACCTCTCCGCGTGCAAAAAATTCAGCGGCAGAGGAATAATTTTTATGAAGATAGCCGACAAATACTACGGTGAAAATAACTATTAAAGCAAGAAGAGAATAAAGTATCTTTGCCTGGTTAGATATCTTTTTTGATTTGGAAATATAAATATCTCCCTTATTTTTAAATATTTTCATTTTTTCACCGCCTTTATACTTCAATAAATTGATTATATATTATAAAACTGTAAAATACAAGTAATAGTTTTCCACATCTGTTAAAATATAATGTTAAAAATAATATTGACATATTATAAATTATATATTATAATAATTAACGGTTTACTATATTTTTAAGTATTATAAATTAAAGGAGGTTAATATATGAACTCGATGAGTGATTTATGGAAGAGCGTTCTTGACTACATAAAAAATAACATCAACGAAACTGTTTATAACGTTTGGTTTGCAGATATAGAAATACTTGATTTTAAAAACGGAATTGCTAATCTTCTTTTTACAAGCGATTTTAAGAAAAAAACTGTTTACCACGAATATGATTCGTTAATAAGAGAAGCTTTTAAGGCTGTTTGCGGCTTTGAGTGTGAAATTGAATATACATGTATTGATGAAATTTCATCACGCCCGAATATGCTTACAAATGTTGACCTTGAGGATTTAAGAAATTCTACCTTTACATTTGAAAACTTTATTTCAGGTCCGTCAAACAAGTTTGCATATACTGCGGCTAAGGCTGTTGCTTCAAACCCGGGCGGAATTCTCAACAACGGCGCAAATCTTACAGACTACAATCCCCTTTTCATATACGGTGCGTCCGGACTCGGAAAAACTCACCTTCTTAACGCTATAAGCCACGAGGTAAGCGAAAAATATCCCGACCTTGTAATTAAATATATCAGCGCTGAGGAATTTGCAAACGAATTTATTGTTGCGCTCGGCGATAAAACGGTAAACGAATTTCACGACAAATACAGAAATAACATTGATGTTCTTCTTGTTGACGATATTCAGTTTATAGCAGGTAAAACCCAGACTGAAGAGGAATTCTTTCACACCTTCAACGCGCTTGTTGATAACGGAAAGCAGGTTGTTTTAACCTCAGACAGACCACCAAAGGAAATTCATTCGCTTACGGACAGACTCCGTTCAAGATTTGTTTCCGGCTTACTTGCAGACATTCAGACTCCTGAGTTTGAAACGAGATGTGCAATAATAAAGAGAAAAGCAAAGCTTTTAAACTTTAATATTGACGACGCAGTAGTTGAGTTCATCGCAGAAAAAATTAAAACAAATATAAGACAGCTTGAAGGTATTACAAAAAAGCTTCACGCTATGTGTACCTTCGGCGAGCCTGTTTCACCTACAATTTCAACAGCTCAGACTGCAATTAAAGATATTATTGTAAACGATATACCTCCTCTCCCGGTTACAATTAAGAGAGTTGTTGACGAGGTAAGCAGAACTACGGGCGTTTCGGTTGAAGAAATTTATTCTAAAAAGAGAACGGCAAACATTGCAAACGCAAGAAAAATGTCTTTTTACATAATAAGAAACGTTACCGATATGAGCTTTTCGGCAATCGGCGATGAGTTTAATAAGGACCGTACAACAGTTATGTATAATATTGAAGAAATGGAAAAAATTCTCTCTTCAAATTCAACTCTTAACTCTCAGGTGCTTGATATTATTAACAACATAAAAGACGAATAATTTTCCACTTATTTTTAATTTTACACAGTGAAGTTTTTAAATCAGACCGTTTAAAAAATATTTTTTCCACAGTATTAACTATTTTTCCAAAAATCTGAAAAATAAACTGTGTAAAAAAAAGTCAGTAAAAACAATAGTATTTTACAGTTTTTAACATTTTTAACGGTATATATTACTATAACTATGTAAAAATACCCTTTTCTTCGAAAAAAGTGAAAATCTGAATTTTCTTTTTTTAACTATTAATCAGTAAATAATTTGAAAGGCAGGATATAAAATGAAATTCGTATGTAACACAAAAGAATTGAACACAGCTTGTAATAATGTTATCAGAGCGGTAAGTTCAAAGGTTACTATCCCGACAATTGAAGGTATTCTTATTGAATGCGGTTCGGGTACTCTTTCTCTTACCGGTTATGATTTTGAATTCGGTATCAATACAATTCTTAACGTTGACGTTATTGAGCCGGGCAAAATTATTATTAACGCAAAAATACTCTGTGATATTTTGAGAAAGCTTGATAACGATGAAATTATCATTGAAACAAACGGAACATCTGTTTCTATTGTAAGCGGTGCAGCGCAGTATAACATTACAGGTATTGACGCAGAGGACTATCCTGAATTACCTTCAGTAAACGGCGGACAGGTTCTTGAGCTTAATCAGAAGCTTTTACATTCAATGATAGTTCAGACCTTATTTGCTGTTGCGGATAATGAAAGCTCAAAGCCCGTTTACACAGGTCTTAAGTTTGATATTACTTCAAACGAAATTACGCTTGTAGGCGTAGACGGTTTCAGACTTGCAATAAGAAAAGAGCAGGTTAACTACAACGGTGACGATATTACATTTATTGTTCCAAAGAAAACTATAAGAGAAGTTCTTAAGCTGATGGACACTGAAAGTGAAGATAATATTAAAATCAGTATTGGAAGACGTCACATTATTTTTGAAATTGATAACTATCTTATTATTTCAAGACTTCTTGACGGTGAATTTCTTGATTACAGAACAGCGCTCCCGAAAACTATCAGTACAACAGTTTTAATTAATACAAACGACGCAATTAACTGTATTGACAGAACGCTTCCCGTAATTGAAAACAATCAGAAAAACCCGATTCGCTGTCTGTTTGATAACGACCAGTTCAGGGTTTCAACGGTTTCTGCGCTCGGAAGAGTTGTTGACTACACTCACGCAAATACTCAGGGCGACAGAGTTGAAATCGGTTTTAATACTAAATATATTATGGAGGCGCTCAACGCAGCAGATACAGACGAGGTAAGAATTGAGCTTGCAGGTCCCGTTAATCCCGTTAAGATTATGCCTATTGAGGGTGAGAGCTTTTTATTCCTTGTTCTGCCGGTAAGACTTAAAAATGAAGGTTAAAAAAATTAAGGTAAAGGCCGCGCCGCATAAAAAAGAAATTGCCGAAATAAATACAGAATTTATTCAGCTTCAGGCATTTTTAAAGTTTATGGGTATTGCTGAAACGGGCGGAGAAGCCAAAGAAATGGTGCAAAACGGAATTATAAGGGTTAACGGTGAGGTTTGTACCGCAAGAGGTAAAAAACTCCGCACGGGCGACACAGTAACGGCTTTTGGCACAGATTATTCGGTTATTCAAAATGAAAATTAATAGTATTCATATAGAAAATTTCAGAAATATTGAAAAAATTGATACTGATTTTGAAGATGTAAATATTATCTGGGGAGAAAACGCGCAGGGAAAAACTAATCTTATTGAAGCAATTTACCTCTTTACCGGAGCGAGAAGCTTTCGCGGAGCAAGAGATAAAGAGCTTGTAAGATTTGACTGCGAAAAAAGTATTCTTAAAATTAATTTTGAAAGCAGAGAAAGAGAGCAAAGCGCTGAAATTACTATCGGCGAAAAGCGAAGCTCTGCTTTAAACGGAATTAAAAATAAAAATTCAAACAGCCTTTCAAATGAAATTAAAGCAGTAGTTTTTTCACCCGTTCATTTAAGTATGGTTAAGGACGGTCCGCGTGAGAGAAGGTTTTTTATTGACAACGCGCTTTGCCAGATAAAAGCAAATTACAGAAATCTTCTTAAAGAATATAACCGTGCGCTGACTCAGCGAAATTCACTTTTAAAGGATTTAATAAAGCACCCCGAAATGGAGGATATGCTTTATATATGGAATCAGAATCTTGCAAGACACGGCGCAAAAATAATCTATCAGAGGCTTAAATATATTGACGCGCTTTTGCCGTATGCAAAGGATATTTACAGCGGTATCAGCAATAACAGAGAAGAGATTGACTTAAGATACTGCGGTTGTGACAGCTTCAGTGAAAATATCAGCGATATAGAAAGTAAGCTTCTTAAGGCCTTTGATGAAAACAAGGTAAACGATATTGTAAATAAATCAACTGCAGCAGGGCCTCACAGAGACGATATTGAAATTTTAATCAATTCTAAAAGTGCAAGGCTCTATGCGTCACAGGGACAGCAGAGAAGCAGTGTTCTTGCAATAAAGCTTGCAGAGGCGGCTCTTCTTAAAGAGATGACTGAAATTGAGCCGATTGCACTTCTTGACGACGTTATGAGCGAGCTTGACGAGAGCAGGCAGGATTATATTTTAAACCACATAAAAAGCTCGCAGGTGTTTATAACCTGCTGTGACAAGGAACAGATTTTAAGACTGAAAGACGGAAAAACAATTCATATTGAAAACGGAAAAATTATAAACGGTTGATATTATGTTTATACATCTTGGTGAAAATACGGTAATTACCGACGATAAAATAATCGGCATTTTTGATATGGACACCTCAACGGTTAACAAGGCGACGAGAGATTATCTTTCAAAAGCCGAAAAAACGGGACGGGTTGAATATGTCAATTTTGAACTGCCGAAAAGCTTTATTGTAACTGACAGCAAGGTTTATATCAGCCCGATAAATACAAGTACGTTAAACAAAAGAAGTAAATAAATTTACAGATGAGGAAAAAATATGAGTGAAGAAATCAAAATGACAAACTTAGAAGAGGAAGACATTGATACCGTCGTTACAGACGAGTATAACGCCGACGATATTCAGGTTCTTGAAGGACTTGAGGCGGTAAGAAAAAGACCAGGTATGTATATCGGTTCAACAGGACCGAGAGGACTTCATCACCTTGTTTATGAGATAGTTGATAACTCAATAGACGAGGCGCTCGCAGGCGTTTGTACTCATATTGAAGCGGAAATTCTTCCCGACAATATTATTTCTGTTAGAGATAACGGACGAGGAATTCCCACAGGTATAAACGAAAAAACAGGAATACCCGCAGTTACGGTTGTTCTTACCGTGCTTCACGCAGGCGGTAAATTCGGCGGCTCGGGATACAAGGTTTCGGGCGGTCTTCACGGCGTTGGTTCTTCCGTAGTTAACGCACTTTCAGAGTGGCTTGAGGTTGAGGTTACACAAAACGGACACATTTATTCTCAGCGCTTTGAAAGAGGCATACCCATAAACGAGCTTCATATTATCGGCGACAGCGACGGTCACGGAACGCTTATAAGGTTTAAGGCTGACCCCGATATTTTTCAGGAAACAACAAAGTATGATTTTGACATTCTTCAGAGACGTCTCAGAGAACAGGCGTTCCTCAACGCGGGACTTTCAATTTCTCTTACTGATAAGAGAGAAAAGTTTGACCGCTCAAATGACGACAGATATGAGGAAGAAGAGCACACAAGCGTATACTGCTATGAGGGCGGTATAAGAGAGTTTGTAAAATATATCAACGACAGCAGAGGTTACGTACCCGTTCAGGAGGAGATAATTCATATCTCAACAACAAAGGGAGACCGTTCGGCTGAGGTTGCACTTTGCTATACAGACCAGTACAGCGAAACTCTTCTTTCGTTTGCAAATAATATTAACACCGTTGACGGCGGTACGCACGAAACAGGCTTTAAGACGGCGCTTACAAGAGTGTTCAACGATTACGGAAAGCGCTTCGGCATACTTAAAGACAGCGACAAAAAGCTTTCGGGCGACGACGTAAGAGAGGGCATAACGGCAGTTATTTCGGTTAAGCTTACCGAGGCTCAGTTTGAGGGACAGACAAAGGGTAAGCTCGGAAATACTGATATTACCGGACTTGTTTCATCTCTCGTTTACGACAAGCTGATGACCTATTTTGAAGAGCATCCGCAGACGGCGAAGGCTATTCTCAACAAAGCGCTTGACGCGTCAAGAGCAAGAGAGGCTGCAAGAAAAGCAAGAGAAAACGCAAGACGTAAGTCTCCGCTTGAGAGCAACTCGCTTCCCGGTAAGCTTGCCGACTGTACAAGCAAGGACGCTTCAAAATGTGAAATTTACATCGTTGAGGGTGATTCGGCAGGAGGCTCCGCAAAAGAGGGACGTGACAGAGAGCATATGGCTATTCTTCCTCTTTGGGGTAAAATGCTCAACGTTGAAAAAGCAAGAGTTGACAAGGTTTACTCAAACGAAAAGCTTGTTCCCGTTGTAATGGCGCTCGGAACAGGAATCGGCGAGGACTTTGACATAAATAAGCTCAGATACCACAAGATAATTATTATGGCGGATGCCGACGTTGACGGCGCGCATATCAGAACGCTGCTTCTTACCTTCTTCTTCCGCTATATGCCTCAGATTATTGAAGAGGGCTATGTATATCTTGCACAGCCGCCGCTTTTCAAGGTAAGCAAGGGCAAAAAGTCGCAGTACGCCTTTTCAGACGAGGAGAGAGATTCAATCGTTGAAGAGATGGGCGGACAGTGCGATATACAGAGATATAAAGGTCTCGGTGAGATGGACCCCGAGCAGCTCTGGGAAACAACAATGGACCCCGAATACAGAACAATGCTCCGCGTAACTATTGAGGACGCGCAGAGAGCAAGCGAGAATTTCTCAATTCTTATGGGCGACAACGTTGAGCCGCGCCGTGAGTTTATTGAAAAGAACGCAAAATTTGTTCAGAATCTTGACGTATAAATCAAAAGAAGAATAAAAAACAGAGAACAAAAGCTCCGTAAGCTTTAAGGAGATATTTTATGAATGAAGAAATCCGCTATGATAACCAAAAAATCGTAGATGTAGAAATCAGCGACGAGATAAGAAAGGCGTTCCTTGACTATTCAATGAGCGTAATCGTATCGCGTGCGCTTCCGGACGTAAGAGACGGACTTAAGCCCGTTCACAGAAGAATTTTATACGCAATGTATAAAAACAACCTGTATCCAACTAACCCGTACAGAAAGTGCGCTACCACAGTCGGCGACGTGCTCGGACATTATCACCCCCACGGTGACGCTTCCGTTTACGACGCAATGGTAAGACTTGCTCAGACATTTTCAATGAGACATATACTTGTTGACGGTCACGGAAACTTCGGCTCAATTGACGGCGACCCGCCGGCTGCTTACCGTTATACAGAGTCGCGTCTTTCAAAGACGGCGATGAAAATGCTTGACGATATTAAGAAGGACACAATTGACTGGGCACCGAACTTTGACGACACAGAGAACGAGCCGACAGTTCTTCCCGCGCGTTTTCCGAACCTTCTTGTTAACGGCTCATCGGGTATAGCCGTAGGTATGGCAACGAATATCCCGCCTCACAATATGCGCGAGGTGGTTGAGGGAATGTGTTGTCTTATTGACAATCCCGAGGCTGAGCTTGACGAATTGATGGAACACATCAAGGGTCCCGACTTCCCGACAGCGGGAATTATTATGGGTGCAAGAGGAATCAGAGAAGCGTATGCAACGGGCAGAGGAAAGATTTACGTTCGCGCAAGAGCTGAAATTATTGAGGCAAAGGGAGACCGTTTCAAGATTGTTGTAACTGAAATTCCTTACGGTGTTAACAAGGCAAGACTCATTACAAGAATTGCTGATTTAGTTAAGGAAAAACGTCTTGAGGGTGTTGCTGACGTTCAGGATTACTCCGACAGACGCGGAATGCACATTGAAATTGTTGTTAAGCGTGACGCGAATGCACAGGTAGTTTTAAACAATCTGTATAAAATGACTGATATGCAGGTTACCTTCGGCGCAATACTTCTTGCACTTGACGACGGTGTTCCGAAGGTAATGAACCTTAAGCAGATTCTTGAAAAATATATCGTTTTCCAAAAGGATATTATCAAGAGAAGAACGCAGTTTGATTTAAATAAGGCGCAGGAAAGAGCTCATATTCTTGAAGGTCTTGCAAAGGCTATTGACATTGTAGACGAGGTTATTGCAACTATACGTGCGTGCCGCGGCGGTCAGTCGGAAGCTAAGCAGGCAATTATGGATAAGTTCGGTTTTGATGACCCGCAGGCAAGCGCAATTGTCGCTTACCGTCTCGGTCAGCTCGCAGGACTTGAAATTGAAAAGATTATGAATGAGCTCGAGGATTTACACGCAAAAATCAAGGACTACACCGATATTCTTGCAAACGAGCAGAGAATATTTGATATTATTAAAGAGGAATCGCGCGAAATCGCTCAGAAATACGGCGACGAGAGAAGAACGGAAATCTCTGCGTTTACGGGCGATGTTGACGACGAGGACTTAATCCCCGTTGAGGACTGCATTTTCACTCTTACAGAAAAGGGCTACATCAAGCGCCAGACCACTGATACATACCGCGCTCAGAACAGAGGCGGAAAGGGTATTATGGGTATGAGCAGACGTGAAGAGGACTATGCAAAAACGATGTTTACCTGTTCTACACACGACTTTATTCTCATATTTACTAATATGGGTAAGGTATTCAAAATGAAGGGATACCAGATTCCCGAGGCTTCAAGAACGAGCAAGGGACTCAACGTTGTAAACCTTCTTCCGCTTGAAAACGGCGAGACCGTTTCGGCAATGGTGAATATCCCCAAGGAAGAGGACAGAGCATACCTTTGTATGGTTACAAGAAACGGTATTATAAAGAGAACCGCTATTAATCAGTACGACCATATAAGAAAGACGGGTATTATTGCAATTAACCTTGACGAGGGCGACGAGCTTTGCTGGGTTGACGTTACAGACGGAAACAGAGAGCTTGTTGTTGCAACTCATGACGGTATGGCAATCTGCTTCAAGGAAAGCGACGCAAGACTTATCGGACGCACCGCAAGAGGCGTTAAGGCAATTAGTCTTGCCGAGGGCGACTACGTTGTAGGCTTTGCGGTTTCAATTGAGGGCAAGCAGCTTCTTACAGTATCAGAAACAGGATACGGAAGAAAGAGCGAATTCTCAGATTACAGAGTTCAGTCAAGAGCGGGCAAGGGTCTTATTAACTACCGTACAGACCAGTACGGAAAGGTTTCAATGATTGCGCCGGTTGATGATGAGAACGACGTTATTATGATTACAACGGACGGCGTTGTTATACGTACACACGCTGAGCAGATTTCTACCTTCAAGCGTCCAAGCAAGGGTGTTAAGGTTATGAGAGTTAAGGACGGCGAACGCCTTGCAACACTTTCAATCGTAGACAAGTACGAGGAAGAAGAGGAGCTTGAGGCTGAGGGAGAAACAGCTGAAACCGAAGAGGCGTAACACAAACCCAGTAATGAAAAAGAGGAGACATCATATTGGCTAAGGATAATTACAATATTGACGACATTCTCTCAGAGGTTAAGAAGAGAAAAGAGGCTGAGGCAAACGGCTTAAAGGATGAGGATAAGGCTGAGGCGAAAGAAACAGATACGGTTGAAGAGAAAACCGCCGAAGCCGGGGAAACGCCCGATAAAGCCAAAGAAGAGGAACCCGCCGAGGAAACGCCTCAGGCTGAGGAAACAGAGACTGCTGATGAGGCTGCGGCTGAAGAGGAAGTTTCAACCGAAAGCGAGATTGAGGATGAGACCGACGGCGAGACGGAGGTTGACGGCGAAGAGTCGGATATGGTAAACCTTATGGAGCTTGCCGAAGAGGAGGGCAAAGAGGACTTTAATCTCTACGAAGAGGAGCCCGAAGAAGAGGCGGCAAAATCCCGCAAAAAGAAAAAGAGCAAGACGAAGAAAATTCTTACTGCAATTATTGCAATGCTGCTTGTTCTTATTATTGCCGCGGGAGCTGTGTTTGCCATAACCGCAAACGACTGGATTAACGACATTGTAAAGCAGTCGCAGGACGAGGAAAACCCGACGGCGACTACCGAGCAGTGGCAGGGTATGAAAAAGCTTGTTGAAAACTTTGACCCGATTCAGGAAACTGAGGCTACCGAGCTTTCGTCGCTTGAGGATATGATAAAAACGTGGTATTACAACGGAACTCCGTGTTCTTCAACTCACGTGCTTAACGTACTTCTTATAGGCGAGGATACAAGAGGAAAGAACATACTTGACGAGGGAACACGCGCAGATTCTTCAATTATTGTCAGCATTAATGTTGATACGGGAAAGATTACGCTTACCTCAATTCTGCGAGACTCCTGGGCTTACTGGGAAACCGAAAAGGGTAACGAGGAATCGGGACAGTTCGGTAAAATTAACGGAGCCATGTCGCTTGGCGACGTCAAGACGTATAAGCGCTCTATAGAACAGCTTTATAAGATTAAGCTTGACGGCCACGCAATAGTTAATTTCAGCTCGTTTAAGTCAATAGTTGACGCGCTCGGCGGCGTTGAGCTTGAGCTTACGCAGGCAGAGATTACTGAAATTAACAGTCACCCCAAGACCTACGGCGACGTATGGATTACAAAGAAGTTTGAGGGTGATAAGGGCGTTCAGAAGCTTAACGGCAGGCAGGCGCTTGCTTACTGCAGAATCAGACATATTGACTCTGACGGTGCAAGAGCCGACAGACAGAAAACCTGCCTTATCAAGATTTTTGAACAGGCAAAGGGCGCTTCAACCACAAGGCTGCTCAAGGTCATTAAGAAGCTTATACCCTATATTAAAACGAGTTTCGGCAAAAACGAAATTATTAAAATGTCAACATATGCGCTTTCAGAGGGTTGGGTTGACTACGATGTTGAAACCACCAATATCCCCGAAATGAATCTTAAGGGCGGTACCTTTAAGCCCGATTTCGGCGGACAGTGGATTTGGAGAGCGGACTTCCCTGCTGACGCGTATATGCTGCAGAAAAGGATTTACGGAAAAACAAGCGTTACGCTTGCACACGTAAGAGTTGACACAAAGACGGTTCGTCAGAAGGGCTTCTTCAAGGACGGAGCGAGAGCAACAACCGAAACGTATGTTAACGACAACTACGGAGAGGAATCAACGCTTCCGCCGACAACCAAAGAGGACGAACAGGAATAAAAATAAAACACCGTCATTCCGGGCAACCGATGACGGTGTTTTTATATTACTCTCAATCTTCTTTTTTCAACGCTTCGGGCGAGGTGTCAACAACCTCAAGTTTATTGCCTCTCATCCAGAGTGACGGCGTTATTCTCAGCTTATAACCGTAGCCCGGGTCCATCTGCCAGTGAGCCATAGGCGCTTCGGGCAAGCCGTAGCACGCGAGAAGAGTCATTATTACGCCCGCGTGGGTTACAATGGCTATATCGCTTATTCCCTCTGAAATGCAGCCGTTGATTACCTTTTCAAACGCGTCGCAAACCCTGTGGACAAACTCTGCGTTGGTTTCGCCGTAGGGAGGGCGGGTATACATATCGCCGTGAAGCCAGTTCTGAAAGTCTTTGTTGTCCTTCAACTCGTCGGCGGTATGCTCTTCAAACTCGCCGAAATTATATTCAATAAAGTTATCTATTACAATTTTGTTATTTTTTGGGAACATAATATCGGCGCTTTGCATAGCCCTTTTCAGAGGCGAAACAAAGACCGCTTCTACCTCTGGATAATGGTGCTTCGCTTTAATTTCGTGAAGCTGATTTACACCATCTGTAGTGAGCGGAAAATCCGTATGCCCAATATACTGTGCGTTGATATTTCCTTTAGTTAAGCCGTGTCTGAATAAATACACTGTGTATGTTTTCATTTAAATTAGCCCTCCGGACATCTACACTTTTCGCCCGTTGTTACAAAAAAGTAACAAAAACGCCGAAAATATTTACAATGCGTATAATTTGAATTATAATGAGAATGTGCCTTTTGGCGCACTTTTTATTCTACAATATGTATATTATTACTTTACAGATATGGATTGGTAAACAATGGAGAAAAAGAAAGAAAAGCTTTCTAAGTTTGCTGTCGTTCTCTCTCAGCTCAGAAAGGAAAGAGGCATAAGCCAGAAAAGAGCGGCAACAGACCTTGGTATATCGCAGGCACTTCTCTCGCACTACGAAAAAGGCATTCGTGAGTGCGGGCTTGATTTTGTTATAAAGTGCAGCAATTATTACGGAGTAACAACAGACTATCTTTTAGGCGTAAGCGAATCAAGAACGGGGATAGATACCTCCGCATTTGCGGCGCTTGACGAGAATTCCGACGGACGCTCTGTTGCAACACTTGCAAGAGCAACTAAGAACATTCTTGACATTGCCTCTGCCTCTGTTACGGGCGACCGGGAAAAAAGTCTGATTTACAATTACTATATGCTTTCTGTTTACCGCGGAGCGCTCACGCTTGCAAAAACAGGCGTGCTGCCTACAGAGATGTTCAAGCTTGATTACACAATAGGAAGAGAGCTTGCAACCGCGGCAATTGCCGTTCAGGACGCAAAGTTTGTTTTCATTGAGGACAAGTCAAGAACGGGAAATCAGGCGGCGCAGAGAACGGCGCTCGGCGACCTTATCAGCGAGGCCGAAGAATTCATACTTCAAAACTACAACCTTGATTAATCCTCAAATTCAAGCTGTGTTTTCTGATTTTTAATAAAGCTTATAAGAATCGTTGTGGAGATATTCGCAGCGATTTTTTTAAATGTCGGATAATCTATAAATGAATTCTCGTTTCCGCCGTCAGATATTGAACGGAGAACAGCAAACGGAATATTGTTTGCCCGGCAGACGTGGCCTATTGAGCCGCCTTCCATTTCGCAGCAGATTGCACCGAAGGAGGAAGTGATTTTTTCTTTGAGCAACGGTTCTGAAACGAATGTATCTCCTGTTGCAATTGTTCCGCGGTGAATCTTTTCGCCGCTGTTGATAGCGCAACGAGCGAGTAAATCGGAAGCCTCCTTGTCGCACTCAATTTTTACTGTGTTAACACCGCAAAGATAGCCGAGCGGGTCGCCGCATACCGTAGTGTCATAATCGTATTGACACACATCGTTTGCAATTACAACATTCTTTATTGCAACGTCGTTGGAAAGCGAGCCTGCAACGCCCGTGTTTATAACGAGCTCCGGCTTGAAGCGGTCTATCATAATCTGGGCACACATTGCGGAATTTACCTTACCGGGTGAGCATTCGGCAACGCATACCATCACGTTTTCAATTTCGCCGCATACAAAATCAATTCCTGCGATTTTAGTTGTAACGGAGTTTTTTATAAGCGCCTTTATTGCGGAAACCTCAACGTCCATCGCTCCGATAATACCAAGCATAAATATCTCCTTTTTGCTGTTTTTTATTAAGACTTGTGATTAGTAATATACTGTTACGCAATATATAGTGCTATTATAATATATTGTTTTAATAAATACAAGTTTTAGTTGACAAATTGCAATTAATAAATTATAATATCAAGGCTATTAGTATAATTAATACTAATATAAGCAGATAATTACGGAATCTTTAAGCGGTTTCCGAATTGAAAAAGCCTGTGCTATACCGCACAGAGAACATACAGATTAAGACGAGTTTAATCTTAAAAAGGAGTGAAAAAGATGAAGAGAACTTTCCAGCCAAAGAAGAGACATGCTAAAAAGGAGCACGGCTTCAGAAAGAGAATGTCAACAAGAAACGGAAGAAAGGTGCTTGCACGCCGTCGTGCTAAGGGCAGAAAAAGACTTTCTTACTAATCAGCTAAAGCGAGGTGCGACATGAAAAGTCAAACCTTAAAGGAAAACAAGGATTTCCGCAGGCTTTACTACAGAGGTAAAAGCAAAGCGGGCGACGCGCTTGTTACCTACGCTATGAAAAACCGCGAGGGCGCTCTGAGATACGGCATTACAACCTCTAAAAAAATCGGAAACGCCGTACAGCGAAACAGAGCGAGGCGTGTAATACGCGCAGCCTTTTCCGAAATTGAGGAAAAAGTCAGCGGCAGCTGGGACTTTGTTTTTGTTGCAAGGACCAGAACAAGCAGGGTAAAAACGCAGGTTATTAAAAAACAGATGGAAAAACAGTTTAAAGAGCTTGGTGTTATTAATGAAAAAAATAAGCCTTCTTCTTAAAAAATTGATGATTTTTCTTATCAGAACGTATCAGCTTACTATGTCGCCGCGGTTTTCGCACGGCGCCTGCAGATACACGCCCACCTGCTCTCAGTATATGCTTGAGGCGATAGAGATTCACGGCCCGCTAAAGGGGCTCGGGCTCGGCATACTGAGAATTTTGCGGTGTAATCCGTTGTTTAAGGGAGGATACGACCCTGTACCTCCGAAGAAAGAAAAACGAAGTAAAACAGAAGAGGACTAAAAAGTGTTTACATTTGATTTTATTACACTTGCCGCCGGCGGCGCAAGCGGCTGGATGGCATTATTCAAACCTCTCTATTGGCTTTTCGGTAAATGTATGGCAGGGCTTTTACTTGCCTTTAACAACCACTACTTTCTTGCGCTCATTGTTTTTACAGTTTTAACAAGAGCTGTCCTTTTCCCGATTAATTTAAGACAGCAGAGAACAATGGCGAAAACAAGCCGTATTCAACCGAAAATTCAGAAAATTCAGAAAAAGTACAACGTAAATTCCATTCAGGACCCGAAGCAGCGCCAGAAAGCAAATCAGCGCATGCAGCAGGAAATGCAGGAGCTCTACGCACGCGAGGGACACAACCCGATGAATATGGGCTGCGGTCCGATGATGTTCCAGATGGTTTTCCTTATGGGTATTATCGGTATTATTTATTATCCGATTCAGTATGTACTTAACATCAGCTTTGCAACAAAGGCTGCAGATTATTCTTCAAAGATTGCGCAGTTAATTGGCTTTGAGAGCGGCAAAGGCAGAGGCAACTATCTTCAGTTAGAGCTTCTCAGCTGTATTTCGGAAAAGAAAGACCTTCTTATGGCTCACAACAGCGAGCTTGGCGGAATCTTTTCAGAGGCTAACGTTCAGAAAATTGAAGCGTTCAGCAAGAGCCTTCACATTTTCGGAGTTGATATGACGCAGACGCCGAAGCTTTCGGCAGGCGGAATTATTATTATCGTTCCGATTCTTTGTCTTGTAACATCGTTACTTTCAAGCGTTATGTCTACCCTCATTCAGAAAAAGACCAACCCCGCTATGAATCAGCAGGGCTCACAGATGTGGATTATGATGCTTATGATGCCATTATTCTCAGCATGGTTTTCTACACAGTTACCCGCCGCTGTAGGCTTTTACTGGATAATCTCAAACCTTGTTGCTGTTGCACAGCAGCTTGTTACAAACAAGTTCTTCCCGCCGAGAAAGAATATCGCGCGAGAGATGATTGAGAATACAATAGAGAGAAGAGCAAGAGAAAAAAGCATTAAGAAAATTAAGGAATAAAATAGTATGATTAGAGAATATATAGCCACAGGCAAGACGACAGAGGAAGCTCTCGCCGCTGCCAAGGCAGGACTTCATGCTCCGGAAAAGTTCCTTCTTGATGTTCACACCGAAATTTTAGAGTATCCGAGAAAAAAGATTTTAGGTCTTTTCGGAGGAGCAGACGCCAAGGCAAGAGCCTATTATGACGACGGTGTCAGCGAGAAGAAGCAGAAGAACAAAAAACCGAAGCAGAAAAAGCAGAACAATAATCAGCAGAAAACTCAGCAGCCTAAAAAGGCTGAACCGAAAAAGGAAGAAAAGAGCAATGCGCCTAAGAAGGACGCAGTGAAGCCCGAGGTTAAAAAGGAAACCGTTAAGGCTGAAACAAAGCGCGAATTCCCCGAGAGTGTTGACCTTGAATACGCAAAGAGCTATCTTGCTCAGATTATCAAGGGCCTCAACATTGAAGACGCAAAGCTTGACGCAAGCTATACTGACGGCGTAGTTTCAATTGAGCTTTCCTGCGAGGATTACGGAATTGTAATCGGCAGAAGAGGTGAAACGCTTGACTCCATTCAGTACCTTATGTCGCTTGCAATGAAGAAGCACACAAACGCTTATGTAAGAGTTGCAATCAACGTAGGCAACTACAGAGAAAAGAGAAACGAAACCTTAAGACATCTTGCACAGAAGAATTCTGCTTACGTTCTCAGAACAAAGAGACGTTACACCTTTGAGCCGATGAATCCGTATGAGAGACGCGTTATTCACACCGCAGTTCAGGAAATTGAAGGCGTTGAGTCACGTTCAATCGGTTCGAATCAGGACAGAAGAGTTGTAATTGAGCCTGTCGGCGGAGCTGTTAAGGCACCGAGAAGAGACGGCGGCTCAAGAGGCAGAAGGAATGACAGACCGAAGGCAACAACCTCTGCGCCCGCAGATTATGTACCTAAGGCTGACAGAGCAGACCTTCCCAAGTTCGGAAAGATTGAAGTAAATAAAGACTGATAATATAATGGCGGACGGTTGGCGTTCGCCATTATTATACTTAAAGGAGAGGAGGAGCTGAATGAGCAAAACTATAGCCGCGATTTCAACAGGTGCGGCGGCAGGCGGAATAGGCGTTATCCGTATAAGCGGAGACGACGCCGTTAAAATTGCGTCAAGAGTATTTTTGCCGCTTGACAAATCCTCCCTTGCGGAGCTTGGCGGCTACCGCGCTAAGTACGGAAACATAATTATTGACGGTGAAAAGGCAGACAATGCGGTTGCGCTTGTTTTCCGCGCGCCTAAAAGCTATACGGGCGAGGACGTTGTTGAGCTGTCTGTTCACGGCGGACTTTTAATGGTTAAAAACACGCTTGAAGCTGTACTGAAAAACGGCGCCCGCCCCGCTGAAGCAGGCGAGTTTACAAAAAGAGCGTTTCTTAACGGGAAGGTGGATTTGACTCAGGCAGAGGCGGTTGCCGAAATTATTTCTGCACAGGGTGAGCAGAGTCTTAAGGCTTCATATAATGCGCTTCAGGGCGCGCTGAGTAAAAGGATTAACGGCGTTCTTGAGGAAATGCTTGATATGTCTGCGTTTATGGCGGCGTGGGTTGATTATCCCGACGAGGAAATCCCCGAGCTTTCGGAAAATGAAGTCAGAGAAAAGCTCACAAAATGTAAAGACGCGCTTTATTCGCTTCTTTCAGATTATGAAAACGGACAGACCGTTACAAAGGGCATAACTACAGCGATTGTAGGAAAGCCGAACGTCGGTAAATCAAGCCTTATGAATATGCTTACGGGAACAGACAAAAGCATTGTTACCCACATTGAAGGAACGACGAGAGACGTTGTTGAAGAGGACGTAAAACTCGGAGGACTTGTTCTTCATCTCAGAGATACGGCGGGGCTGAGAAGCTCTGACGATTTGGTTGAAACAATCGGAATTGAAAAGGCGTACAGAGCGCTTGACGACGCACAGCTTGTGCTTGCTGTATTTGATTCTTCGCAGGAGCTTAGCGAATACGATTTTAATCTTATTGAAAAATGCTCAGAAAAAAGAGCAATTGCAGTAATCAACAAGAGCGACCTTGAAAGCAGGCTTAACGAGGAGGCCGTTAAAAGCGCGTTTGAAAAGACGGTTTATGTCAGCGCAGTTAACGGAACCGGTAAGGACGAGCTTTCAAACGCGGTTGAGGAGCTGCTCGGCGTTGCTGACTTTGACTCGTCGGCACCCATGCTTGCAAACGCAAGACAGAAGCAAAACTGTGAATCGGCGTACAGCTCAATCTGTGAAGCGCTTGAGGCGCTTGAGGACGGAATGACATTTGACGCAATTAACGTTATGATTGACAGCGCGGCAGACGAGCTTCTTTCACTTACGGGTAAGAAGGCAACAAGCGAGGTTGTTAACAACATATTCAGTAAATTCTGCGTAGGAAAGTAAAACGGAGATAATATGAAATATTTTGCAGGACATTATGATGTAATAGTAATAGGCGCGGGGCATGCAGGGATTGAGGCTGCCCTTGCTTCGGCGCGTCTCGGAGTAGAGACGGCAGTGTTTACTATTAACCTTGACTGGGTAGGAAATATGCCCTGCAACCCGTCAATCGGCGGAACTTCCAAGGGACATCTCGTGCGGGAGATTGACGCCCTCGGAGGAGAGATGGGTAAGGCTGCGGACAGGTATTCCCTGCAGTCGCGTATGCTCAATCTCGGAAAAGGCCCTGCCGTTCACTCACTCAGAGCGCAGATTGACAGAAGAGAGTATTCCGCAGGAATGAAGCACACGCTTGAGCTGCAGGATAAGCTCGATATAAGACAGGGCGAAATAGTAGATATATATAAAGATGAAAATAATATGTGGCACTGCATAACAAGGCTTGAAGCTGAGTTTACGGCAAAGGCAGTTATCATTTCAACGGGAACGTTCCTCGGCGGAAGGGTTTACATAGGCGATGTGTCGTATGAAAGCGGACCGGACGGAATGTTTCCGTCAAACGCGCTTGCCGAATCGCTTAAAAAGCTTGATATTCCGCTCAGACGTTTTAAGACGGGAACACCGAGCCGCGTTAACAGACGAAGCGTAGACCTTGACTCGCTTGAGGTACAGGAGGGTGACGAGCATACCGTTGCGTTTTCTTTTGAAACACAGACGCCTCCGGAAAACAAGGTTGTTTGCCACATTACATATACAAATGAAAAAACAAAACAGATAATTCTTGACAACCTGCACCGCTCGCCTATGTACAGCGGAAAGATTGAGGGAAAGGGTCCGCGTTACTGCCCGAGCTTTGAGGATAAAATTGTGAGGTTTTCCGACAAGGAGAGGCACCAGCTTTTTATTGAGCCTTGCGGACTCAACACAGAGGAGCTTTATTTACAGGGCTTATCCTCTTCCCTGCCTGAGGACGTTCAGCTTGATTTTATCCACACAATCAAGGGGCTTGAAAACGCGCAGGTAATGAGAGCGGCTTATGCGATTGAATACGACTGCGTTGACCCGACGGCGCTCAAGGCGACTCTTGAGTTTAACAGTATAGAAGGACTATACGGTGCGGGACAGTTTAACGGCTCAAGCGGTTATGAGGAAGCGGCGGCTCAGGGGCTTGTTGCGGGAATTAACGCGGCGAGAAAGATTCAGGGCAAGAGTGAAATTATCCTTGACAGAGGAGGCTCGTACATTGGAACTCTTATTGACGACCTTGTAACAAAGGGCTGCTCTGACCCGTACAGAATGATGACGTCAAGAAGCGAGTACCGACTCGTTTTAAGGCAGGATAACGCCGACCTTCGCTTAACTCCGCTCGGTCACGAAATAGGGCTTATCAGCGACGAAAGATACGAGCGCTTCCTAAAAAAGCAGGAACTTATCAGGGCAGAGCTGCAGAGAATAAAAAATCTTTCTGTGCCGATGAACGAGGAGCTGCAGAGCATTCTTGTTAAACGTGGAACAGCTCCGCTTAAAACAGGCTGTAAGATGATAGAGCTTCTTAAAAGGCCTCAGATTTCATACGCCGATTTAGAAGGAGTAGACACAAACCGCCCTGACCTTCCCTATGAAGTGTTTGAGCAGGTTGAAATTTCGGTTAAATACGAGGGATATATTAAAAAGCAGGAGGCGCAGATTAAGGAAATGCGCCGAATTGAAGCAAAGGAAATCCCTTCAGATATAGATTACAGCAAATTAAAAGGGCTGAGGCTTGAGGCCATTGAAAAGCTTTCAAAAATCAGGCCGCAGAATCTCGGGCAGGCAAGCCGTATCAGCGGAGTAAATCCCGCGGATATTACGGCACTGAACATTATAATTGAAGCTGATAAATAAAGAGAGTTATTATGATTGACAGAGATAAATTATATCAGTACGCAAGGGATATAGGCGTTGAGCTTGACGATAATATGCTCAGCCGTTTCCGCCTTTACGCAAGCGAGCTGATTACTACAAATAAAAAGTACAATCTTACGGCGATTACCGAGCCCGACGAGGTTGTTGTTAAGCATTTTATTGACAGCCTCAATGTTCTTAAGTACTTTGACCTTGACTACGGCAATAAAATTATAGATATCGGCTCGGGAGCTGGCTTCCCTGCCCTACCGCTTTTAATAGCGAAAAACGGAATGCTTGAGGTAACCTTTGTTGATTCGGTACGAAAAAAGCTTCTTTTTATTGAGCGCGCGCTGAACGTGTGCGGACTGAAGGGCGAAATCCTGCACGAAAGAGCGGAGGAGCTCGGTCAGGACAAAGATTACAGAGAGAGCTACGACGTTGCAACAGCAAGAGCAGTAGCACCGCTTAACGTTTTGTGCGAGCTGTGTATGCCGTTTGTAAAAGTCGGCGGATACTTTATAGCTCTTAAAGGCTCAAGCGACGAGGTGACCGACGCGAAGAGAGCAATTAAGCAGCTTGGCGGCAAGATTGAAAGTAATGTTTCATATAAACTTCCGAACGGCGACCCAAGGTCAATAGTGATTATTAAAAAAATATCGCAAACTCCGACAAAGTATCCCAGAAAATACAAAATAATAAGTTCAAAGCCTCTGTAAAATGTAAGTTTATGTTGAACATTAAGAGTTTCTCACGATGAGAAACTCTTTATTTTTTGGAATGTTTATGTTAATATGTAGTCAGTGAGGAGAGGACAGCCTGATATAAATTAGCAAGGGAGGTTCCCTCTTGACAGATATAAGATACATAAATACCGAAAAGCTTCTTCCGAACCCTCATCAACCGCGACACAGGTTTTCAAGCGAGGAAATGCTTTCGCTTGCAGACTCTATAAAGGAAAACGGAATACTGCAGCCGCTTCTTGTAAGAAGAATCAACAATGCTGATTATTATGAGGTTATTGCGGGTGAGCGGAGACTCAGAGCTTCAATTCTTGCGAACGTTCAGAAGGTTCCCTGCATTGAAG
Source organism: uncultured Clostridia bacterium (assembly GCA_946531445.1). Classification (GTDB taxonomy): domain Bacteria; phylum Bacillota; class Clostridia; order Oscillospirales; family Acutalibacteraceae; genus Eubacterium_R. The sequence goes on along the minus strand of CAMNAP010000015.1, from coordinate 976 downwards.
TGAGTTGCGGTAACGAGCAGAGCGCAGTATATTCCATAATAGAAAACATACAGAGAAGCGACCTCACCTTTTTTGAAGAAGCGGCGGCAATAGGCAATCTTATAAATCAGTTTGGCTTTTCTCAGCAGGAATGCGCCAAAAGGTTAGGAAAGAGTCAGTCAGCACTGTCAAATAAGCTAAGATTACTGAAATTGCCTGCAGACGTGCGGTATTTTGTAGAAAAAGAGGGCTTAACAGAAAGACATGCGAGAGCGCTGCTGAGGCTTGAAAGCGAAAAGGACATCTGGGCGGCGCTTCATATTATAAAAGAAAAGGGATATAATGTCGAACAAACAGATAAATTCATAGATTCGCTCACAGATAACACAGTTAAGCCGAAAAAGAACACAGTAAAAATATTTAAAGATGTAAGAATATTTGTAAATACAGTTAACAAAGCAATTGAAACTATGGTAGCGTCGGGAATTAACGCCGAGGCTGACAAGACAGAAACAGAAGATTTTATTGAATTCAGGGTTAAAATCCCTAAAACGACGGGCGTTCAGAGCTTAAAACTACGAGAAGCAAACACAACGTCCATTAAACAGGCTTAAAACGGGAGACCGTTTTAAACATATTCTCCTCTTTTCATCACGCGGAAGGGACAGGCAGTAATGTCTGTCCCTTCTGTCTGTATACATGGTGTTTCATGTGAAACTTTTTCAAAAAGTTTCACGTGAAACATTGATATTAACGCCTTAATAGTATATAATATCAATAATTGAGGTGATTATATGGGTAAAGTTGTTGCTGTATTTAATCAGAAAGGCGGAGTCGGAAAGACTACAACAGTAGTAAATCTTGCGGCAGCGCTTGGCGCAAAAGGTAAAAAAACACTACTTATAGATGTTGACCCTCAGGGAAACTCAACATCGGGTGTCGGGATTGATAAAAGTGAGGTTGAATACTCAACCTATGATATGCTTATTAATTCCGT
>CAMNAP010000014.1 GCA_946531445.1 uncultured Clostridia bacterium | reverse complement strand
TATCCAATCGGATGAATTATATGCTCGTCGTGCGGATTAAATCCCGAAAGGTCGCGTCTTTCAAGCTGGCACGCCCGCTGAACGCAGTAATTGCCGAAGCGTGTTTTCAGTCTGTCAACGGTGCTTTCAATTTTTTCAAGCTTTTCGCGCTTTTCGGCTGTACCCGCAAGGTCAAACTGCTCGCAGAATTCGTCAAAGCCGCTTACGGAAACGCCGAGCGAACGTATGTGATTTTTCCATTCGTAATTCTCGTAAAAAAGCTGCATTGCACAGCCGAAAATTTCACTGCTCACATTTGTATGAGCCTTCATTTTCCGCTGTCGTGAAAAGCCGTTGAGCTCGGTGTCGCGAACGTAAATTGTAACGCAGTCGCCCTTGAGCCCCTGTTCTCTGAGCCTTGTTGCAACGCTTTCACACAGTACGCGGAAAACTGTTCTGACATCGCGCTCGTCAATTAAATCGCGAGGCGTCGTAGTTGAATTTCCAATACTTTTAATGTCGTCAACCTCGTCCTTATGGCGTACGCGCGAGGAGTCAAGTCCGTTTGAAAACAGCCAGAGTGTTTCGCCGTTTTTACCTAAAATCCTTTTTAAAAATTCAATGTCGCTGTTTGCCAAGTCGCCTATTGTGTTAATTCCGTAATAGGCGAGCTTTTTTGTTGTTGAGCGCCCTACAAAAAGTAAATCAGAGGCGGGAAGGGGCCACGCGATTTTTCTGTAGTTGTCTTTACTTATAACCGTTACGGCGTCGGGCTTTTTGTAGTCAGAGCCGAGCTTTGCAAAAATTTTGTTAAAGCTCACTCCCACGCTTACGGTGATACCAAGCTCATATTTTATGCGGCGGCGTATTTCCTGCGCTATCTCGTATCCCGTCTGCTGATTTCCCGTAACGTCAAGCCAGCATTCGTCAAGCCCGAACGGCTCAATAAATTCGCTGTAATCCTCATACACTCTTCTGCACAGCCTTGAAAAGCGAAGGTAAAGGGGATAGTTTGGCGGAACTATAATTAAATCGGGACATTTCTGCCGCGCCTTCCATAGAGGCTCGCCGACAGTGAGCCCGTACCTTGAAGCTATTTCGTTTTTAGTAAGTATTATTCCGTGTCTGCTTTCGGTGCTTCCGCCTACGGCTACGGGCTTATCTCTTATTTCAGGGCGGTAGAGACATTCAACCGAAGCGTAAAACTTGTTGCAGTCCACGTGAAGAATTGTTCTTTCCATTATAAACACCTTGTAACAAATAGTCGGATATAGAACATTTGTTCTTTTACGTTAATTATAGACCGTTTGTTTGAATTTGTCAAGAGGAAAATTTTTTAATTATACCAATCAAATGCTAAATAACTATTGCAAAATAAACAGTTTTGAAGTACAATAAATTTGAAGTATTATGAAAGGAGATAAAGGTATGCTTTGGACACTTAAAAAATGTTGGTATAGACTTTATCAAAGAGTTTTTAAGATTGCCATGTGCTTTATGGACTGGTCCGAGCCTCAGCTTCTTGAGGGCGTAGATTCCGTATTAAGACTTCCCGAGTTTATCAAGGGTAAGGGACTTACCAAAATCCTTGTTGTAACCGATAAGGGCCTTATGGGACTTCACCTTCTTGACCCGATGTTTGAGAAGCTTAAAGAGGTTGGCATAGACTACGTTGTATATGACGGCGTACAGCCTAACCCCACAATTCCGAATATTGAAGAGTGTAAAGACCTCTATGTTCAAAACGGCTGTCAGGGAATTATCGCTTTCGGCGGCGGTTCTCCGATGGACTGTGCTAAGGCTGCAGCTGCAAGAGTTGTTAAGCCGAGACAGCAGGTACGTGCAATGCGCGGCTATCTTAAGGTAATGAAGAAGTTACCGCCGTTCTTCGCTGTTCCCACAACTGCGGGTACAGGCTCAGAAACAACGGTTGCAGCCGTAGTTACCGACCCCGAAACTCATGAGAAAAACGCTATCAATGATATCTGCCTTCGTCCGAAATACGCGGTGCTTGACCCGGCTTTAACCGTAGGTTTGCCGCCGCACATTACATCGACAACAGGTATGGATGCGCTTACTCACGCAGTTGAGGCGTATATCGGTAAGAGCAATACAAAAGCTACAATTAAGTATGCAGAGGAGGCTACCAAGTTAATTCACGAAAACTTGGAAAAGGCCTATGCAGACGGAAAGGATTTAGAGGCAAGAGGAAATATGCTCAAGGGTTCATATCTTGCAGGCTGTGCATTTACGCAGGCATTCGTAGGATATGTTCACGCAATTGCGCATAACCTCGGCGGTCTTTACGGAACGCCTCACGGCCTTGCAAATGCGGTTATTCTTCCGTATGTGCTTGACTGGTACGGCGATTCTGCTTATCCTCAGCTCGCAAAGCTTGCCGACATTATCGGAATTACAGCTCCGTCAATGTCAACTGAAGAAAAGGGCAAGGCTTTCATCGCTGAAGTAAGAAGAATGAACGCGGCTATGAACATTCCCGAGAAGTTCGACTTCATTAAGGAAGAGGATATGCCGATTCTCGTAAAGCGTGCTCTTAAGGAGGGTAACCCCGGTTATCCCGTTCCTAAGATTATGGACCCCGCAGACTGCGAGGCTGTAATCCGCTCCTTTATGTGCTAATTAAATAAAATCAGGGAGGGCGCAAGCCCTCTCTTTTTTATTGACTGAGGTAATTTTTTGTAATATAATTTAAGCGGGTGATATTTATGATTTATAATTTCAGAAACGATAATTATAAAAACTTTGACGTTTACAGGGATAATGTGCTTAAATCACGCGCGTATTTCATTCCGTTTAACAGCCGCAAGGCGCTTGAAAAAACGGACATACTAACCGAGCGCTACAGCTCGGATAAAGTAGAGGTGCTCTCGGGCGAGTGGGATTTTAAGTACTATTCAAGCTGTACAAGGCTCCCCGTTGATTTTGACAGCGAAAGGGAAGCGTTTGACAAAATAACCGTTCCATCGTGCTGGCAGTTTACGGGCTATGAAAACCCGTGCTATATCAACACGCGTTATGAGTTCGAATGTAAGCCGCCCGTATTTCCTTATGATTGCCCGATAGGCGTTTACAGAAGATTTTTCAATGCCGAAAGCGGAGCCGATTATATCCTCTCCTTCCTCGGAGCGGCAGGCGCAATTGACGTTTACGTTAACGGGCGTTACGTAGGCTACAGCGAGGGAAGCCATAACACAAGTGAATTTGACATAAACCCGTTTGTTAAGGACGGCGAAAACGAGCTTGTTGTCCTCCTTCATAAATTCTCAAACGGAACTTATCTTGAATGTCAGGATATGTTCAGAAATAACGGAATTTTCCGCGACGTTCTGCTGTATAAATACAGTGAAAATTATATTTACGATTTTGAGGCGAAAACCGAAAAGAACGCTTCGGCGTACAGCCTTGATATAAGCGCCGATATAAAGGGCGGGGGAACGCTTAAGGCTGAGCTTTTCTTCGGCAAAAGGGCTGTAGCTTCCGCTGAAAGCGAAAACGGAAAAATCACTTTCCCATCGCTTGATGTTGAGGAATGGAGCGCAGAAATTCCTAATTTATATACGCTTTATCTTACGCTTGCAAACGACGGACGGGAAGTTGATATTATCCGCCGCCCGATAGGCTTCAAACATATTGAAATCAAGGGCAATGTCTTTTATTTCAACGGCGAAAAGATTAAGCTTCTCGGCGTTAACCACCACGATACAGACGCGAAAAAGGGCTACGTTATGTCTGTTTCTGATATGGAGCGCGACGTTAAAATATTCAAGGAGTACAACGTAAACTGCGTTCGTACCTCGCATTATCCTCCCGACCCGATTTTTATTGATTTGTGCGATAAATACGGCGTTTACGTTGTTGACGAGGCGGACATTGAAACCCACGGAGTTATGGGCACCGCTCATCCCGGAGCCTGCTCGCACAACCCTGAGTGGAAGCCGCGTTATATTGACCGCGTAATGCGTATGTTTGAAAGAGATAAAAACCACCCGTCAATTACTATGTGGTCGCTCGGAAACGAGTCGTGGGGCTATTCAAACCATGACGCCTGCTACAAGGAACTTAAAAAGAGAACGCCGATTCCGATTCACTATGAGGGCGTAGTAAGAACAAAGCGCTTTGCGTATGACGTTATATCGCAGATGTACCCCTGGCAGAACAAAATGAAGAAAATGGCTGACGGTACGGGCTGCGGTAAGAAGTGGTACGAAAAGCCGTATTACCTTTGCGAGTATGCCCACGCAATGGGCGTAGGCGCAGGCGAGCTTGAAACGTATGTAAAGGATTTTCTTCGCGCCGATAATATGATGGGCGGCTGTATATGGGAATTTGCCGACCACGCTGTTTTCCACGAAAACGGAAAATACAAATACACCTACGGCGGCGACCACATGGAGAAAAAGCACGACGGCAATTTCTGCGTTGACGGTCTTTTCTTCCCTGACAGAACTCCTCATGCAGGCGCATATCAGATGAAAAACTGCTATCGCCCCGTAAGAGCGAAAAAAACAGGCAGAAACGAAATCACCTTTACCTGCCTTAATTATTTCAAAGGCGTTGATTACACTGTTGAAATAAAAGGCGTAAGCGCTTTTAAGGAAAGCTCGGTTGAGGAAATAAAGCTCACGCTTTCACCGCGTGAGAGTAAAGTCGTTAAATACACTGCAACAGACTGCGACGCGGTTGTTATAACCTATCTTGACGGTAAGCGCATTATTGCCGAGGAACAGCTTGAGGGGAGCGGCGAAGTAAAATTCGGAATTTACAGCACAGTCAGCTCAGCCCCGATTGCCAAAACTGTAAACAACAGACTCTTTGTTGAATACGACGGCGGCGAAATTGTTTTTAATATGAATACGGGCGAGATAGATTCCTACACAAAAAACGCAAGGGAATACATAAGCGCGTACCCGTTTTCAAGAAAGAGCGGCTTTTGTGCAAGCATTTTCCGCGCGCCGCTTGATAACGATATGTATCTCAAAAAGGTCTGGAACGCTATGAAGCTTGAAACCGAGCAGTGCGAGCTTACAAAATTTGTTCATTACAAGGATGACTTCTGCTATGTGATTGAAACGAAAAATAAGCTCTTTACCGACAAAATGACCGTTCTTTACTATACGCTTAAATACTCGGTTATGGGCGACGGCTCTGTGAACGTTGAGCTTAAGTGTACCTACAGCAGAGCGGTGCCGTATGCACCGCGCTTCGGGCTTACTCTTTCAATGCCGAAAAAGTATGAAAATGTTGAATACTTCGGCTTGGGTGAGAGAACAAATCTTCCCGATTTTAAGGAACACGCAATGCTCGGTACTTACAAAATGAAGGTAGACGATATGTGTGAAAAGCATATCAAGCCGCAGGAAGCGTCAATGCGTTGCGGCGTAAAATACGCCGAGGTAAAGGATAAAGACGGTCACGGACTTGCGTTTATTTCAGACGGTCAGCCTATGATTTTCTCTGCCGACAATTTCACCTCTCAGCAGTGCGCAAAAGCTATGCACCGTGAGGAGCTGAAGCCTGACGACTTTACATACCTTCACTTTGACGCATACCATCTCGGCGCAGGCTCGGGCGCGTGCGGACCTGTGCCTACGGGAGAATATAAAAAGAACTCTCTTAAAAACCTTGAACTCTCATTAACGGTGAAACCAATATGAAAATATTAACTGCAAATGAAATACGCCTTGTTGAAAGCAAATGCTTTGAGGATTATTCAAGCGAGGCTGAGCTTATGCTTAAAGCGGGAAGAGCCTGCTTTAAGGCTATGACCGAAAAATACAATATGAAAAACAAGAGCGTGCTTGTTTTCTGCGGAAACGGAAAAAACGCGGGCGACGGCTTTGTTATTGCACGACTGCTTTGGGCTTACGGCGCATATGCAAAAATCGTTCTTTGCGACAAAAGTCCAAAAATCGCCGAGCCGCTGATGTACTTTAACGAGGCGGTATCAAGCGGCGTTGAGGTATTGAATTACATTGATGCCGATACAGATTGCGACTTTATAGTGGACTGTATTTTCGGCATAGGCTTTCACGGTGAAGCGAGAGCGCCGTTTGACTCCGTTTTTGAAAAGGTGAATTCCTCTGCCGCAACTGTAATTTCAGTTGATACGCCCAGCGGAAGCGACGCCACCGCAGGCACCGTATGTAAGGGCTGTATAAAGGCGGATTTTACCATTGCAATTTCAACTCTCAAATACTGCCACGTTCTGCCGCCTGCAAACGCTTACTGCGGCGAAACGGTGACGGTAAGTATCGGCATACCCGACGACTGTTATACGGAGAGCTACGCCGAAACTATTGAGCTTTCAGACGTTAAAGCCTGCTTTACAAAACGCGACAAAAACGCAAACAAGGGAAGCTTCGGACGTCAGCTTAATATCTGCGGAAGCTATAAGATGTTCGGCGCCGCCGTAATTTCAACCGAAGCTGCGCTTAAAAGCGGAGCGGGACTCGTTAAGCTTACAATACCCGAAAGCGCGTATCCGCTTGCCGCTTCTCATCTTACCCAGTGCATTTTTAACCCCGTTTACTCAAACGATGAGGGAACGTTTTCCGCAAACGCAAAGGCGGGAATTTTAAGCGACGTTGAGTGGGCTGACAGCATTGTAATAGGCTGTGGAATCGGTGTGAACGACGACACAGGCGAAATAGTTGAGGCTGTACTTAAAAATGCAAAATCTCCGATAATTTTGGACGCGGACGGTATAAATTGCATAAATCGGCGCATATCTATTCTTAAGGAGGTTAAAGTGCCGATTGTTCTTACGCCTCATCCCGGCGAGATGTCAAGGCTCATATCAGAGCAGGTTGCCGAGATACAGGAAAACAGAATTAATACTGCAAAGCAGTTTGCAAGGGAAAACGAGGTAATTCTTGTGTTAAAAGGTGCAAATACTGTTGTTACGGACGGATACAGCGTATTTGTAAATACAGCCGGTAATCCCGGTATGGCTATGGGCGGAAGCGGCGATATGCTCAGCGGAATGGCAGGCGCGTTTATAGCGCAGGGTGTTAAGCCCTTTGAAGCGGCTAAGGCAGCCGTGTATCTTCATTCCGTTTGCGGAGATATGGCAAAAAACGTCTGCGGCGAAAAAGGGATGCTTGTTTCAGATATGACAGAACAGCTCGGTGCTTTAATGTCCGAAATTGAAACGGACTGATATGCTTGAAATATACATACAAAACTGTTCTTGTGTTTTTATGTCTGTGCCTTTTGCTTTTATTTGCGGGGTGCACGGATAAAACCTATACCCCTTATTTAAAAAGTGAATATAGCCTTGACGCGGTTTACAAAACGGGCGATTTTTCATATGACTGTAAAATCTACATAAGCGAAAGCTGTGTGTGCGTAACTCCGCTTTCAACAAACGCAAAGGGTATGACAATAAAATATGACGGGAAAAACGTCACATTTACAAAGGGTGCTTTTACAAAGAGCTTCCCGCGCGAAAGCATTGACTCGGTCAACCCTGCTATAGTCATTTACGAGGTGTTCGGGGCTGTAAAAAACAATCCCGACATAAGTGCAAAGGTAAAAAACGATTCCTTTTGCTATGTCGGTACTATCAGCGTGGGCTCTTTTACGTTTTTGCAGAGCAAGTCTGACTCGCTCAAATCAATAACCGTACCCGACGCTAAAATTGAAATAACGTTTAAAAGCTAAGGATAACAAAAATGAAAAAGGAACTAAAGCACCACTATATTGGCGCCTCTTACGGCGGAAATCAGGAATGGTTTTCGGGCTTTATGATGAAAATAGGCGGCTGTGCCGCTGAAACCGCCATTGAATGCTGTATATATTTTGACAGAAATTTCAAAACCTCGCTGTGTCCGTTTGACGCTGACAAAGTAACAAAAGAGAATTTTGTGTCCTTGGGTGAAATTATGAAGCCCTACCTTCGCCCGCGTATGAGCGGAATAGACCGTCTGTCAATTTACATTGACGGCTTCGGCAGGTATCTCAGCGATAAAAACAGCCCGATTAAGCTTTCGGGAATTGAGGGAAGCGAAAGCTGTGAAAAGGCAAAGGCGGCGCTTATCAGTCAGATAGACAGAGAAATTCCCGTTCCGTTTTTGTGCCTTTACCATTCAAACCCCTCGTTTAAGGAGTATGAGTGGCACTGGTTTTTAATTAACGGCTACGAGCTTTTTGATAATACGCTTATGGTCAAGGCGGTTACATACAGCACGTGGGAATGGCTGAATTTTGACGATTTGTGGAACACGGGCAGAGCGCGAAAGGGCGGAATGATTATAATAGAAATATAAAAAAACGGTCACGTTTGTGACCGTTTTTTTACTGATGTATTAAGCTTTGCATATTAGCTTTTGCTATTCGCCTTAAATCCTTTGCTGTTTGTATTTCGTGCTTGTCGTAGGTGTACGACACCGCCTGAATAAGACCTATAAGAAAGGTGAAAAGAATTATCTGTTTCGGAGAGTTGAATATGTAATCCGAAAGCCCGAAAACAAGAAGCGAAACAAACGAGGCAAGAACTGAAGCCTGAATGAGTACCGCCTTGTGCGACGCGAGGTCAATTTCAAGCATTTTGCCTATTGCGTAACAGATTATTACGCCCAGAACAACTATTCCTATAAGCCCGAGCTCCATCCATATTTCAATTACAAAATTGTGAGCGTGCGGCTTTTTAAGGCCGTACATATTCTCAAGAATAAATCCCGTCTGCTCACAGCCGAAGCCCGTTCCGAAAACAAACGCAAGCCCGTGATGAGTCAGATAATCAATAAGACTCTTCCATATTTCAAAGTGTCTTGCTGAGGAGAGGAGCGCTTCCTCCGCCGATACGGGAGCAAATGTAACGTTTGGATAAATGTTTATTTTTGCGTATCTTGTAAGCAGGGCAAATATTGAGCTTCCGCCTGCAGGAATGAAAAGAACAAGCATTCTCAGCGCGTGGCGCTTAATGAAAATTACAAACATCGCCGCCCACGCCGCTATGATAACGTAACAGCCCGCTCTCGTCTGGGTTGAAGCCATACCGAAGCTTATACATACAAGCTCAACAAAAGCTATATTGCGCGATTTTTTATCCTTAGCTCCGAGGTAAAGATAAACGCCAAGCGGGAACGCAACAAGCATAAACGTTGCAAGCAAATTGGGGTTTGAGAAAAACGCGCTTGCTCTGTTTGTCCACATAAACGTTGAAATCTTAAACGGCATTTTCTCGTATACAAACGTGTCAACGTATCTGTAAAACGGTGTAACAAGAATTGCGCCCTGAGGCGTGTACTTGTTTACGCTTAAAACAAATGTAACAAACTGAATTGCGCCGACTATTCCGTTTATCGCCGCAGAGGCTACGAGAACTTTAATAACTCTGTCAATTTTTTCTTTTGTTCTTGCAAGGTTGTAAACCATAACCTGAATAAGTATTACAGCCCACCAAAGCCCTGCCGAGCCGAGTGTGTCAAGCCTCTTCTGTGACCATATTACAGAAATTAGCATATACGCCATAAACGCCATTTCAAGCTTTCCTATGTTTCCTACCTTGGCGAGTCTGCCCTCTTTTTTCCACTGGCGCTTAAAAATAATAAACGCGCAAAAAAGAACAAACGGGGCTATATATTCGGGTAGCAGAAAAAAAGAAAAAACAGTAATCAACAGCCAGCACCACGCGGGATTTGATTTGTATTTCTCTTTCATACGAGATATTTTACTTTCCATATTGTACCGTCCGGATAAAAATATAATACAACTGTACATTAACTGTAGCTCTATAATACTACATTTTGGAACAATATGCAAGAGGAGTTAAAAATCTTAGCAGATGTTGTTGAATTAAAAAATATAAAACTTATTATTGCATTATTTAAAAATATATAGTATAATGCTATATTGTTATATAATAATTTTAGCTAAGGAGTAACAGTTATGAGCGATAAGCTTAATGAATTTTCTCCCGACGGAGCAGAGAATCTGTCTGAGAATAACGAGAACACGGCGGAGCTTGAAATCAACGCCGAATCTCCGAAATTAGAAGAAAACGATAACTGGGAATTTGAAGCAACAGCGCATACTCTTGACGATACATTTATTGAAAATGATGAACTCGTAATCGAAATCCCTAAAAAAGAGTATGAGTCAAAATCGTTTGAAACAAGACCGAAGCCGACTGTAAAGGCAGAGGATAAGGAAACCGAAAAAAAGGATAAGCCGAAAAGGGATAACAGAAATACAACCTTATTCCTTCTTATAGCAATCTGCGGCGTTATCGTTATCGGCGCGCTTACCTTCCTCGGAATCAGGTATTACACAACTCCCGTTGCGTTTACCGCGACTCTTTCGGAAAGCGAAAAGAAAACTTACGAGCCCACTAACCCGGGTAACGTAACTCTTAACGTTAACGGAACTAAGGTTACGGCAGGTATGTACACCTACTATTACAACCAGATTTTGAATTACTATGCTCAAAGCGCTGCTCAGGGTCAGATTAAAGATTTTGATGTTCAGAAGGACCTTAAAAAGCAGTACACCGAGGATGAGGACGGAAAGAAGATTTCGTGGGATAAAAAGATTACCGACGAAGCTGAAAAGTGGCTGACTCAGCTTGTTGCGTATTACGCAAAGGGCAAGGAAGAGGGACTCACTCTTACAGAGGATGAGCAAAAGCAAATCGACGATGAGATAAAAACGCTTTACGAAACCGCCGACAATATGGATATGAAAAATGAGCACGCTAAGTATATTGAAACTACTTACGGCGTCGGCGTTACAGAGGCAACTTTGAGAAACTCAAGCGAGATGTACACAATCGCTGAGAAGTATTCTCACAAGATGAGCACAGAGCTCAGACCTTCAGTTGAAGAGGCAGAGCAGTACTACAAAGAGCATAAGGACGATTTCCTTCAGGTTAAGTTCTCTTATCTTCCTATGATTTATAACAATGAGCAGAAGGGTAAGAGCCAGGCTGAGATTGTCAAGGCGGCTAAGAAATACGCTAAGAAGGTTAAGACCTCTGAAGACCTTAAAAATCTTATCCCCGTTGCTTGTAAGGACTTCATTGCAGAATTCATTAAAAGCGGTCAGTTCGGAAGCGAGGAAGAGGTTGTAAAACAGCTTGCAAAATCAACTGCAGGTTCTGTTACAAAGGAAAACCCGAATCAGTATCCCGATGACCTTGTTAAATTCCTGTTTGATGAAAAGAGCGCTGTCGGCTCAACATCAGTTGTAGTTGACGAGGCTTACTCGGTAGTTTACATCGTTCTCAAGGAGAGCGATGCAGAACCTCTTAAAGACAAGACCTATTCTGTAAGGCATATTCTCATTATGCCCGGTGAAGAAGAGGAAAACGAGGAAGAGGGCGCAGACACCCACGTTGACGATAAGAAATACACAAAAGAGGAATGGGCAAACGCTGAGAAGAAGGCAAACGACATATTTGCTGAATTCCAGAAAACCGATAAATCCGAATACGAATTTGAGCTTCTCGCTGAGAAATACTCTGAGGACCCGGGTTCAATTTCAACAGGCGGCAACGGCGCTTACGGCGGACTTTACTACAAGCAGGCGCTCGGCGTAATGGTTAAGGAATTTGAAAACTGGGCAATTGACGAGAAGAGACAATACGGTGACTGCGAGATTGTTAAAACTCAGTTTGGCTATCACATCATTTTCTTTATTGACTGTCAGCCCGATTATATTATGGACTGTAAGACAGCTGTAAGCTATGAGATGGAAGATAAATTCCTTGATTCGTATAAGGCTAAGAAGAACAAGTCAGTTATTGACAGAGTTAAGGAGGCAAGCCTTAATAAGGTTCGCACCGATTCAAAGGCAAGTGCTTCTTCACAGAGTGCTCTTGACGAGGAATCAGGCGAGTATGTAACTCCCGAGGAGGAAGCAGCCGAGGAAGGTCAGAACACAACTGAAGCAGCAACCGAGGCTGCAACTGAGGCTGCAACAGAAAAGCAGAACTAAATTACAGTAATTATTTCGGCGTATGCCGACGCATAATAAATAACCGTAAAAGGAATGATAACTATGGCTAAGGAAAAAGAAAACAAGCTTGAGGCAAAGCGCGAGCGTGCCGAGAGCAAAAAGGCAGAGCTCAATGAAAAAATTGAGGAGCTCAGAGAAGAAATTCTCAAGGAAAACGACGAAAAGAAAAAGAACGCTCTCCGTAAGGAAAGAGACGAGCTTATTAATTTGAGAAACGGAATTGTTATTTCAGACGAAAAGGTAGTAATACCTATGGAGTCGGGTAAGAAAAAGGCAATCAAGGCGTGTATCGCTATCGTACTTGTTATTGCTATTATCTGCGGCTACGTTGGCTCAGGCCTTGCAAGAAAGGGCTTTATAAGCACTCTCGGTTATCCCCAGAGAACCTTCACAGGTCTTGTTCTTACAGACAATAACGGTAAGCAGCATAAGATTAAGACAGTTACTTACAACTATTATTATTCAAGCGCTTACAATGTACTTCAGCAGCAGCAGTCTCAGCTTTCGGGCGTATCGGGACTCAGCGGACTTCTCGGTCAGTCGGGAAGCCAGAGTGAAGATTCTATTGACTTTGGCAAGAAGCTTTCAGAGCAGACTACAACTGACGACGACGGAAAGAAGATTACCTGGGAAAAGAAGCTCAACGACCAGGTTATGGACAGCATTAAGCATACATACGCTCTTTACTATGCGGCTGTTGAGGCTAACGACGGCAAGGAGCCCGAAATTACAGCCGAGCAGACAGAGGAGATTGACAGCACTCTTGACGAGATTAAAGAGAACGCTTCAAAGAACGGATATACTCTTGACGCTTATCTTTCACTTGCAGTTGCATACGGCGTAAACTCTGAGATTTTCAGACAGGAAGAAACTATTAAGGCTATCGCTGAAAACTATGAGAAGAACTATACGTTTACCGATACAGAGTACGACGAGTACCTCAAGAATCACAAGGCTGACCTTTTAGGCGTAGACATCAAATACTTTGAGGCTGAAAGCGAAGATGAGGCTAAAAAGTTTGTTGATGAGCTCAGCGACAGCGGAGCAAACTTCGGCGCGCTTGTTGAAAAGTATTCCTCTGAAAAGTGGGATAAGAAGATGGCAGGCCTTGACGAAAACAGCTATACTTACTATAACTACACAAAGGAAAACATTAAGTCGCTCGGCGGTGCTATCGGCGTAGCTGATGATAACGAAAACACAGATGACGACAACGCTGAGGGTAAGTTCTCAGGCCTTGACTGGCTTTTCTCAGACAAGAGAAAGGCAGGCGACGTAAAGGCTTATTCAACAAGCGTAGTTTACGTTATGAAGCCCGCATATCTCTACGAGGGCAAGACTATTAACGTACGCCACATTCTTATTCAGCCTGAAAAGACTACTAAGGACGACGACGGAAATAATACAACTGAGGATATCAACGCTTCTGACGCAACTGCTAAGCAGCTTAAGGCAGCTAAGGAAAAGGCAGACAAGGTTTACGAAGAATTCAATAAGGGCGCCAAGACCTCTGACGCATTCGCAGAGCTTGCAAAGAAGTATTCAAAGGACGGAAATGCCACAACAGGCGGTCTTTATGAGGATATTCAGACTAACTATATGGTATCTGAATTCAACAACTGGTGCTTTGACAAGAACCGTAAGAAGGGCGACACAGCTATAGTTCTTACAGAATTCGGTTATCACATTATGTACTTTGAGGGTGAGGGTGAAAACCTTGTATGGCACAAGCTTGCCGATTCCGTTCTCTCTGCAGAGGATTCGGATTCATCGCTTAACTCAATTACCGAAAAGGCTAAGCTTAAGACTTCATTCCTCGGCTCACGTTACTTTGTTAAGGATGTTGATATGCCGTCTGAATAATAGATTACGGTGATATTATGGAGAAGGAAACTTTCTCAGAAGAGCTTGAAAAACTGAAAAATGAAAATGCGCGTCTTATGGCGGCGCTCGGTGAGGCTGAATACGAATGCGAAAGACTCGTAATTCTCAATTCAAACCTTGAGCGTCAGCTTGAAGAGGCGAACAGAGAGCTTGAGAAGAATATTGAAATTCTTCAGGGCTTTAAAAGTGAAATTGAAGGCATAGTAAGCTCTATTGAAAAAGTGAATAAAAAGTAATTATTTCCCCTGACAGTGCATAGTATTGTCAGGGGTGTTTTTATGAGCGATGAATTTGAAAGGGAAAGTCATTCACTTAAGCTTGATAACAGACAGAGCCTTGAGATGAGCGGAATAAAGGACGTAGGCGCCTTTAATGAGGAGGTTATAAACGCTGTCAGCACGCAGGGCGATATCATTATAAAGGGTAGCTCGCTGCACGTTGATGAGCTCAATCTTGAAACGGGCGTGCTCAGGGTAAGCGGAAAAATAGGGGCGCTCGCCTACAGCGATAAGCCGCTTGGCAAAAGCTTTTTAGGAAGGCTGTTTTCATAGTGGAGGCGGCTGTGGCTTTTTCATTTCTCGGTTTCGGCTTCGGTGTGCTTTTTGATTTTGTAACCGCGCTCGGAAAGAGTATTAATATAAAATGGATAACGTTTCTGCTTGACTTTTTACTTACGGTTTTTTCAAGCGTTGTTCTCGGCTGTGTTATGATTGCGTATTCAAACGGCAATTTTAAAGGCTGGTTTTTTACTCTCAGCGTTCTCATTTTTGTAATATATTTGTTAACTTTACACAGAATACTCTATCCCTTATTTAGTGCTGTTTTTCTTCCGATACGGAAAATATTGAAAAAAATTGCAAAAAAATTAAAAAATAATGAAAAAAGTTTAAAAAAGGTATTGCAATTTGATAAATAATTATATTATAATAAACTATACTATAGTATAATTATTTATGGGAGCGATGGCATTGAAGGAAAAGCTTAAAAATACAAATAAAAAAATGCTTACAAAATACATAGCTATCGCTGTGTTTATTGTTGTTGCAATTTATTGCTCGGTAGTTCTTGTTGATAATTATACAGATATTGCAAGGCTCAAGTCGCTTTCGGCAAAGGCTAACGTTGAATATAATCAGCAGATTGAAGAGAACGAAAAAATCAAAGCCGTTCTTGATTCAAAAAACAAAGATGATTATATTGAACAGAAGGCGAGAGAAAAGGGCTACGCTAAAGACGGAGAAACCGTTTATTACGATATTTCTTCAAGCAAATAAGAATGGCTCAGGCGGGCGAACGGGGTTCGCTCGCTTTTTATATGAGGTAGAATATGAGAATGTTAATGCAGGCGCCGTGCCTTCTCGGAGTTGAGGGACTTGTGGCGGACGAGCTCAGAATTATGGGCGCTGAGAACGTTAAAGCTGAAAATGCGAGAGTTCTTTTTGAGGGCGATGAAAACATACTTGCAAGGGCAAATATCTGGTCGCGCTTTGGCGAGAGAATTCTTATTGTTCTTGACAGGTTTACCGCTGTAACCTTTGAAGAGCTTTTTCAGGGGGTTAAGGCTCTGCCGTGGAGCGAGTTTATCGGAAAAGACGACACATTTCCCGTTAAGGGCTTTTCACTCGGCAGTGTGCTTCACTCTGTCCCCGACTGTCAGAAAATAATTAAAAAGGCGGTTGTTGAAAGCCTTAAAGATGACTACGGCATTTCGTGGTTTGAGGAAAGCGGCCCCGTTCATCAGATTCAGTTTTCGGTTATGAAGGACGAGGTAACAATAATGCTTGACACCTCGGGCAAGGGACTCCACAAAAGGGGATACCGTCCCGTAGGTAACGACGCGCCTATACGCGAATCTCTTGCGGCGGCTATGTGCTCGCTGTCAAAGCTTCGCCACTATCACACTATGTATGACCCGTTTTGCGGCAGCGGAACGCTTCTTATTGAGGGCGCGCTTCTTGCTAATAATATCGCGCCGTCTGTAAAGCGTAATTTTGACGCTGAGCGCTGGGATTCAATAAGCTCCGACGTGTGGAAAGAGGAAAGGGAACGCGCCGCCGAGCTTGTTAAAACCGATACCGATTTTATTGCCTTCGGCTCAGATATTGACCCGCACTGCGCCGAGCTTACTATGATTAACGCAAAACGCGCGGGAGTTGATAAGTTTTTACGCGTTTCAAGTGCCGACATTAAGAACTTTAACCCCACGAGCGAACGGGGAACGCTTATTACAAATCCGCCTTACGGTGAACGTATGCTTGACATAAAGGAAGCGGAAAGACTCTATTCGGTTATGGGTAATAAATTCGTTTCAAAAAAGGGCTGGTCTTACGGTATTATTTCTCCCGACGAGCAATTTGAAAAATGCTTCGGAAGAAAGGCGGACAAAAGACGTAAGCTCTATAACGGAATGATAAAATGCCAGTACTATATGTATTTCAGGTGATAAAATGAAAAGAGTTTTAAGCGCGCTTTTTTGCGCTGTTATGCTTATAGCTTCACTTCAGCCGTGTTTTTTGGCAAACGCCAAAGACTCGGCTTTAGTTCATTGGGGCGTTTCTTCATATAAATCGGGCAAAGAGGTAACAAATACGACGACCTCTTATGAAAACGGCGAGGATGAAGAGGAAAACTGGAATATAGCGGATTTCAGCTATATTGAAAATCTTGACGAAGCTAAAATGCTTGTAAGGGACGCGCTCGTTGACAGAGAGGAAAGCCTCAGGTTTTATATGCCCTGTACTGACGTTGAAATTCACGACGCTGACGTTAGGAGTGTGTATAACGAGGCGAGGACTTACAGCTTTTCAAACAGCGCAAAGGACGGCGAATATCTTTATTATAACTCGCTTTATTCAGCCGTTTGGGGCTGGCGCGAGAAGGAAGCCGACGGCAAAGCGTATGTTCTTTTAAAATATGATTTTAATTACCGTTCAACTGCCGAGCAGGAGGAAGCGGTAAACGCAGAAATAAAGCGGATTCTTCCCGATTTAATCGGTGAAACGGATTATGAAACAATTAAAAACATTCACGATTATATCTGTAAAACGGTTACCTACGATAAGGATTCTGAGGGCAAGCCTCTGAAAGAGAAGAGCCTTGCATACAGCGCGCTTTTCGGAGAGCGAAGCGTCGTTTGTACGGGCTACTGTTCGCTGTTTTACCGCCTTGTGAGAGAGGCGGGAATTGACTCAAGAATTGTTTACTGCGAGCCGGTTAATCACAATCTCAATATGGTATTTATCGGCGGTAAGTGGTACTACTGTGACTGTACCCTCGGTGATGACGAGGAATCGGGTGAGGGTGTAATTGACTACAGCTATTTTATGAAAGGCAAGGACTTTTCGAGTGAGGATAAAACAAAGGATTTTGTAGTCAGCGCAACGCAGGAGCCTATTAGTAATTACGACATAGCCCAGAGCAAATATGAGTTTAATTCATCGTGCGGCGGCAAACATTTATTTGTAGATTACGGCTATGAAAACAAGCCTTGTAGCGAGCTTTACTGCAAGGTTGAAAGGTGTGAAAAATGCGGCGAGACAAGGCGCAGCTTTGTTAAGAGTTCGGCTCACACAAGGGCAGCCTTTGCGCCGATTGAATACACCTGCACAGAGTCGGGAATATCTGAGTTTTCATACTGCGGCGTGTGTACTGAGGTTTTTTCAAAAAGGCATATTACCGACGCGGCACACAGAATTGTGAGAGAGATAACTCCCGCTTCAATCGGACGTGACGGTGTAATAAAATCGCATTGCGAAAGATGTAGCGAGGAATTCGCTGATGAAAAAATCAGCGCAATTTCCGAGGTTAAGCTATCAGAAGTCAACTACATTTATGACGGCAGGGTAAAAGCGCCGTCGGTAATTACAGCAGACAGTGACGGTAATGCAATTCCCGTATCGCAGTATACGGTTTCGCGAAGCGGAGATATGAAATTGCCCGGCGTGTATACCGTTACGGTTGATTTTAACGGGAATTACAGCGGCAGAGCAACTCTTAATTACACAGTAAGAATGCCCTTGGTAAAAGTGAAAAAATACACAAGAGGGAAGAAAACAATTAAGCTCAGGCTCAGCAAAGCCGCGGGAGTCAGCGGATATCAGATAAGGTATTCAACGAATAAAAATTTCAGAAAAAGAGTAAAAACAGTTAAGCTTAAGGGTACAGTAAAAAAGCTCAAAAAGCTTAAATCCAAAAAGAAATACTACATAAAAGTAAGAGCTTATGTTACAGTGGACGGCAGGAATTATTACGGCGACTGGAGCAGGGTTTACAAAATAAAAACGAAATAATTTATTCAGGATAAGCGTATATTATAGTACGCTTATTCTATATTTTATGAATATTTTCAAATAAGTATTGACAAATGGAAATTTCTTGCTAAAATATATATTAGCACTTGGAAGTTGAGAGTGCTAACTCAGTAAAAAATCTTTTAAGAGGTGACATAAAATGACTATTAAACCACTTGCAGACAGAGTTCTGCTCAAAGCAACAGAAGCTGAAGAGACAACCGCTTCGGGAATTATTCTTGCTTCATCGGCACAGGAGAAGCCTGAGGTTTCAGAGGTTGTTGCTGTCGGCCCCGGAACAGACAAACACCCGATGACCGTTTCGGTAGGCGACAGGGTTATTATCAGCAAGTATTCGGGAACTCAGGTTAAGCTTGACGGAGTTGAGTACACTATTGCAGAAATTAAAGACGTTCTTGCAGTAGTTGAGTAATTTAGCAAATATCGGAGGAATTCATTATGGCAAAGGATATTATTTACGGCGAGGACGCCAGAAAGGCGCTCCAGGCAGGTATTGACAAGCTTGCAAACACAGTTAAGATTACGCTTGGCCCGAAGGGCAGAAACGTTGTTCTTGACAAGAAGTACGGCTCGCCGCTTATCACAAACGACGGCGTTACAATCGCTAAGGAAATTGAACTTGACGATTCATTTGAAAATATGGGCGCACAGCTTGTAAAAGAGGTTTCATCAAAGACTAACGACGACGCGGGCGACGGCACAACAACGGCTACGCTTCTCGCTCAGGCTCTTGTAAGAGAGGGTATGAAAAATGTTGCTGCAGGCGCAAACCCGATGTCGGTTAAAAAGGGAATAGAGGCTGCTGTTAACGCAGCTGTTAAGGCTGTAAAGAAGAACAGCGTTGCTGTTAAGGATAACGCTGATATTGAAAGAGTTGCTACTGTTTCGGCAGGCGACGGTTATATCGGCTCGCTTATCGCAGAGGCTATGGAAAAGGTAAGCGCTGACGGCGTTATCACAATTGAAGAGAGCAAAACCGCAGACACAACCTGCGAGGTTGTTGAGGGTATGCAGTTTGACAGAGGCTATATTTCACCTTATATGGTAACTGACGCAGACAAGATGGAGGCTGTAATTGACGACGCTATGCTTCTTATTACAGACAAGAAAATCAGCGTTATTGCAGACATTCTTCCGCTTCTTGAAACTGTTCTTAAATCGGGCAAAAAGCTCGTTATTATCGCTGAGGACGTTGAGGGTGAAGCACTCCAGACAATCCTTCTCAACAAGCTCAGAGGAACATTTACCTGCGTATGCGTTAAGGCACCGGGCTTTGGCGACAGAAGAAAGGATATGCTTCAGGATATCGCAATTCTTACGGGCGGTACTGTTGTAACTTCTGACCTCGGCTTAGAGCTTAAGGACACAACTATTGATATGCTCGGCACAGCGCGTCAGGTTAAGGTTACTAAGGAGAACACAATTATCGTTGACGGCGCAGGCAACAGCGAGGATATTAAGGCAAGAGTTGCTCAGATAAGAACTGCAATTGAAGCTTCAACCTCAGACTTTGACAGAGAAAAGCTTCAGGAAAGACTTGCTAAAATGGCAGGCGGTGTTGCAGTTGTTAAGGTCGGCGCTGCTACAGAGACTGAAATGAAGGAAAAGAAGCTCAGAATTGAGGACGCTCTTGCAGCTACAAAGGCTGCAGTTGAAGAGGGTATCGTTGCAGGCGGCGGCGTTGCGCTCATAAACGCAATTCCCGCAGTTGCGGCGCTTCTTGACACAGAGGACGCTGACTACAAAACGGGCGTTCAGATTGTTCTTAAATCACTTGAAGAGCCTGTAAGACAGATTGCAGCAAACGCAGGACTTGAGGGCTCTGTTATTGTTGACAAAATTAAGAACAGCGACGACGGTTACGGCTTTAACTTTGCTACAAACGAGTATTCTGATATGCTCGCAGCAGGTATTGTTGACCCTGCAAAGGTAACGCGTTCTGCACTTCAGAATGCGGCTTCGGTTGCGGCTATGGTGCTTACAACTGAAAGCCTTGTAACCGACATTAAAGACCCGCAGGCTGACGCGGCTCAGGCGGCAGCAATGGCGGCTGCCTCACAGGGCGGTATGTATTAATAATTTTAAGCGGAGTATTAATTGCTCCGCTTATTTTTAATATGACTAATTAAGAATAATAATTTATTGCATTTGCAATACGTTTGTGTTATCATATATAAGTATTATTATATATATTAATATGGAGGACGAAAAAATGTATCCTGATTACTACGATTCAATAGCAAAGGTAAGAGAGACGGACGGCGAGGTTGCCGACGCTATGGCGCTTGAGCTCAAAAGACAGAGAGAAAACATTGAGCTTATCGCTTCGGAAAACCTTGTTTCCCCTCAGGTTATGGCGGCAATGGGAAGCGTGCTTACAAACAAGTACGCTGAGGGACTTCCGAACAAGCGTTACTACGGCGGATGTCAGTACGTTGACATAGTAGAGGAAATCGCTATAAAGAGAGCCTGCGAGGTTTTCGGTTGTGAATTTGCAAATGTTCAGCCCCATTCGGGCGCACAGGCAAATACGGCTGTATATCTTGCTCTTCTTAAGCCCGGCGACACCGTTATGGGTATGAGCCTTGACAACGGCGGACATTTAACTCACGGCTCACCTGCCAATATTTCGGGCAAATACTTCAACTTTATCCCTTACGGAGTAGACGAAAACGGATACATTGACTATGACGCTTTTAATAAGCTTGTAATTAAAAATAGGCCAAAGCTTGTTGTTGCGGGCGCTTCGGCTTATCCAAGAGAGATTGACTTTAAAACAATGGCTGACATTGCTCACGCAAACGGAGCAATGCTTATGGTTGATATGGCTCACATTGCAGGTCTTGTTGCTGCAGGACTTCACCAGTCTCCGTTCCCGTGGGCAGACGTTGTTACAACTACTACTCACAAGACGCTCAGAGGTCCGAGAGGCGGACTTATTCTCTGCAATAACCCATACCTTGCAAAGAAGCTTAATTCAGCTGTATTCCCGGGCTCACAGGGCGGCCCGCTTATGCACGTTATCGCAGGTAAGGCTGTAAGCTTCGGCGAGGCTCTCAAGCCCGAGTTCAAGGAATATCAGAAGAGAGTTATTGAAAACGCTCAGGCGCTTGCCGAGGGACTCACAAAGAGAGGGCTCAACCTTGTTTCAGGCGGAACGGACAACCATCTCTGCCTTCTTGATTTAAGAGGAACGGGCGTTAACGGCAAGGAACTTGAAAACAGACTTGACGAGGTACACATTACTCTTAACAAGAACACAGTACCCAATGAGCCTCTTTCACCGTTTGTTACAAGCGGAGTTCGTATCGGTACTCCTGCCGCTACAACAAGAGGTCTGGGCACAGAGGATTTTGATAAAATCGCAGAGTTCATTTATCTTGCTATTACTGATTTTGATAATAAGAAAGAGTATATACTCAGCGGCGTTAAGGAGATATGTGACAAATATCCTCTTTATGAATAACTGATATGATAAAAATTTTCGCTAAAATATTCGGCTTAATTATGGGCGCATTTTATGCGCTCTTTAAGCTGAAAAAGACAGAAAACAAAATAGCGTTTATATCAAGGCAGAGCGAAACTCCGTCAAGCGACTTCAGACTTCTTATGCACGAGTTGAGAGTGAATTATCCCCAGTATAAAATTGAGTGTCGCTGTAAGATGATACCGAGCGGAATTAAAGGGAAAACCAGCTACGTTCCCGAGCTATTTAAACAGATGAGAGCTATGGCGACGTCAAGGGTTGTTGTTCTTGACGGTTACTGTATTTTAGCCTCTATGTTAAAGCACAAAAAGGAGCTAAAGATAATCCAGCTCTGGCATGCGCTCGGCGCTTTTAAAAAGTTCGGAAAAAGCATTCTTGATATGGAGGGCGGAAAGTCCTCTGAGGTTGCCGAGGCGTTTAAAATGCACAACAATTATGACCTCATTGCCGCAAGCGGCGATAAGTGCGTTCCTCATTTTGCCGAGGCGTTCGGTCAGAGTGAAGAGAAGTTTGTACCTATCGGTATTCCGCGAATGGATTACCTTACAGACGAAGAGGAAAACAAACGCCTGAGAGAAGCTATAATCAGTAAATATCCTACGCTTGATAACGGGCGTAAAAACATACTTTACGTTCCGACTTTCAGGGATACTGACGAGGATAGAGCTGCGCTTGAGGAAGCGACGGCGGCGCTCGTTAAAAGAGTTAATTATGACGGCTTCAATCTTATTGTAAAGCACCACGTTGTTGACACAAACAAAGAGGAGATTTACACCGACTCAAACACTAACTGTATCAGCGGCGAAAGCTTTACGGGTATGGAATTTATGGCGGTTGCCGACTATGTTGTAACCGATTATTCCTCTTCGCTTTTTGAGGCGCTTTTAAAGGATATACCGCTTTATCTTTACTGTTTTGACAGCGAAAAATATATAAATGAGCGCGGCTTTTATATTGACTTCTGGCGCGATATTCCCGCTTTGTATTCCAAAAATGCAAAGGGAATATGTACCTTTATTGCGCAGGATAAAAGAGCTGACAAGGAGCGTATTGACTCTTTTAAAGAGGCATACGTCAATAAGAAATTTGAAAGCATTACTGCCGTATGGGCTGAGATTATTGACGGGCTTATAAAGGGCAGTTACGATAAAAGATATAATTATAATAATGAGCAGGATTAAATCGTTAGCTTATCCGCACCTTCAGAAAATGCGGTACGCGTCACTTATTAAAAAGTATAACTCAGCAAAGAAAATGCCGATGAAAGAAAACGGCATTCTTATGCTGTCTACCTCTAAGGGCAAGCTTGGCGGTAATCTTCTTGCAATTAAAAACTATATTGAAAAAAACGGACTTAATTATAACATAAGGGTTATTACAAGTCCCGATATGCCTGATGAAAACGAGCTCGCAACGCAGCTTGCAACGTCAAGGTTTATTATGGTTGACGACTTTGAGCCGATGGTTTATGTTCTTGATTTAAGGCAGGGACAGAAGCTTATTCAGGTGTGGCACGCAATGGGCGCGTTTAAGCGTTTCGGCTACGCGAGAGAAACGGCTGAAAAGAATTCGCTCACCCATAAAAACTATACAGCGGCGATATGCTCTTCGCCTGAGATTGCAGGCGTTTACGCGCAGTCATTTGGGATAAGCGAGGATAAAATCAAGGCTGTAGGAACGCCGAGAACAGATTTGTTTTTTGATGGGGAATATGTTGAGGCGGCGAGGAAAAGACTGTTTTCTCAGTATCCTCAGCTTGAGAATAAAAGAGTTATGATTTTTGCGCCTACGTTCAGGGGCGACAGCGTAAACGACGGCTCTTATCCCGAGGATTTTATTGACCTTGACGCGCTTTCAGACGAGCTTGGAGAAGAGTGGATGATTATTCTTAAGCTGCACCCGTTTATTAAAAACAAGCTTGTTTATCATTCAAACAGAGTGATTGATATGTCGGGCGAAAGAGAGATTAACGATTTGCTCTTTATTTCCGACGTGCTTGTTACCGACTATTCATCTGTGATTTTTGAAAACGCGGTAATAGGCAACGCGGCTGTGCTTTACGCTCCCGACCTTGAGGAGTACACTGCAGGCAGAGGCTTCTACTTTGACTACGGGGAATACGCTTGCGGCGAGATTGTTAAAAGTAAAGACGAGCTTGCTTCAGCTATTAAAAGAGCTGATAAAAACGCCCCTGAAATGAAGGCGTTTAAGGAGCGCTTTGTAGCTTTGTGCGACGGAAAATCATCAGAGCGCTTTGTTGAAAAAGTATTGGAGGAAAGATAAATGTATTCACTTTCAGATAAATTTGCAGGAATGAAGCCCTCGGCTACGAGGGAAATTCTTAAGGTTACGAGCGAACCGGGAATGATTGCGTTTGCAGGAGGCTCGCCTGCTATTGAAGCGTTTCCTGCCGAAGAGGTAACTAAGCTTTCTAACGAGATACTTACCGAGAACGCTGTTTCTGCGCTTGTTTACGGAGTGTCTGAGGGATACGAGCCGCTGAGAAAAACAGTTAAGGAGTGGCTCAAGAGAAGAGAAAACGTAGGCACTGACGACGATACGGTTATTATTACCGCAGGCGGTACTCAGGTTATGGATATTGCAACGCGTATTCTTACAAGCGAGGGCGATACAATAATCTGCGAGGAGCCTTCGTTTGTTGGCTCGCTCAATTGCTTCCGCTCTCACGGGCTCAGGCTTGCGGGCGTTCCGATTGACGCAGACGGAATGAATATTGAAAAGCTTGAAGAGACGATTAAGGCAAATCCAAATGCTAAGTTCATTTATACGATACCTAACTTTCAGAACCCCGGCGGCACGACGCTTTCGCTTGAAAAGAGAAAGGCGATGTACAAATTAGCGCTTGAAAACGACCTTGTAATTGTTGAGGACAACCCTTACGGAAATCTCAGAGTAGCGGGTGAGGATGTTCCGGCAATAAAGAGCTTTGACACAGAGGGAATAGTTATTTACGCGGGAAGCTTTTCTAAAATACTTGCGCCGGGTATACGCGTGGCTTACGCTGTTGTACCGAGTAAAATGGCGGGCGCATTTACAATAGGCAAGCAGGTGTCAGACGTTCATACGGGCGTGCTTAATCAGATGATAGTTTCGCGCTGGTTTGACGAATACGACGTTGACGCTCACATTGAAAGAATTAAGCTTATTTACAGAAAGAAACTCAATTTAATGTGTGACTGCCTTGACAGATACTGCCCGCAGATTGAATATGTGCGCCCTGAGGGCGGACTGTTTATCTGGGCGAAGCTTCCGAAAAAGGTGGATATGCTAAGCTATGTTAAGGAGCTTATAAAATACAAGGTTGCGGTTGTGCCGGGCTCAAGCTTTATGACCGACGACACCGCACCGTGCGATTATATACGTCTTAATTTCTCAACGCCGTCTGAAGAAAACATTGAAAAGGGCGTTGAGATTATGGGCGAAGTACTTAAGAAATTCGGAGAATAATTATGGCAGAAGTTCAGGAAAGAAAAAAACGTTCATTATCGCTCATTCAGCCTACTTCAATTCCGACTCTCGGAAATTACCTCGGCGCAATGAAGGGCTGGCCGGCGTTTCAGCAGGATTTTGATACGGTTTTCGGCATTGCCGATTTACATTCAATTACGGTAAGGCAGGAGCCTGCGAAGCTCAGACAGCAGACTATTCAGCTTTATGCAATGCTTATGGCTGTAGGACTTGACCCAAAGAAGGGAATACTCTTTATTCAGTCTCACGTTGCGCAGCACTCACAGCTTGCATGGCTTTTAAACTGTTATACTCAGTTTGGAGAGCTTAGCAGAATGACGCAGTTTAAGGACAAGTCGGCGCAGCACGCTGACAATGTTAATGCGGGGCTTTTTACATATCCCTGTCTTATGGCGGCTGATATTCTTCTTTATCAGGCGGATGTTGTTCCCGTTGGCGCGGACCAGAAGCAGCACCTTGAAATTACAAGGGATATTGCAGAGCGCTTCAACGGTATTTACGGAAACGTTTTCACCGTTCCCGAGCCGTATATACCAAAGGCAGGCGCAAGAGTTATGAGCCTTCAGAATCCGACTTCAAAGATGTCTAAATCCGACCCGAATCCAAAGGGTACGGTTTTCCTTACGGATGAGCCGAACGTCATTATGAAGAAGTTTAAAAGCGCTGTTACGGACAGCGAAATGTCTGTAAGATACGCTGAGGGTAAGGACGGAATAAACAACCTTATGACGATTTATTCAGCCGTTACGGGCGACAGCCTTGAAACGATTGAGCACGACTTTTCGGGCAAGGGCTACGGCGATTTCAAAAAGGCTGTAGGCGAGGCTGTTGTTGCGGAGTTAGAGCCTGTTCAGAAGCGTTATAACGAGCTTTTAAAAGACAAGGCTTACCTTACCGAGTGTTACACAAACGGCGCTGAAATCGCTTCCCGTATTGCAAACAGAACGCTTACAAAGGCAATGAAGAAAATCGGTTTTGTTTTAAAGTAAATTGACATATTGCGGTATGTTTGATATA
This sequence comes from uncultured Clostridia bacterium, assembly GCA_946531445.1. Taxonomy (GTDB): domain Bacteria; phylum Bacillota; class Clostridia; order Oscillospirales; family Acutalibacteraceae; genus Eubacterium_R. The sequence goes on along the minus strand of CAMNAP010000014.1, from coordinate 1,335 downwards.
ATTATTTATTATTTTCAGAAATAAGGAGATTTAAACGATGAAGTTCAGCGAATTTCCAAAGGCTGTAATCAAAGAAAACGTTGATTACACCGTTAAAGAAATTACAAACGTAATTAAAAAGTACGGCCCGCGTGAGTCGGGTAACGAAAACTGTTATGCTACTCAGAAGCATATCAAAAAGGAAATGGACATCTTTTCGGACGAGACGGGCTTTGAGACCTACAAAATGGCCCCAAAGGCGTTCCTTCATTTTACAAAGACGGTTTCTGTTTTAATTATTCTTGCGGTAGTTATCTGCCTTGCGCTTACGTATCTTAATGTATTCGGCGGAGTTACAAAGAACGCGTTTTTCATTCCTCAGATTATAGTGGGCGCGTTTGTATTGTGCGGACTGTTTATCACATGTATGGAGTTTCTTCTTTACAAGCAGTTTTGCGACGTATTCTATAAGAAAATTGAGGGAAGAAACTTTTACGCAAAGAGAAAGCCGACAGGCGAGGTTAAGAGAAGAATTATAATTTCAGGCCATTGCGACTCGGCTTACGAGTGGAGACACAACTATTATTCTAAAATTCTTCATATAAAGAGCCTTACGGGAATTTTAATGGGACTTACAATCGGAAGCGCCTTTGCTTCGCTTGTAATCGCTATAGTTACAATTATTGCTAACTTTACCGATATGGGAGCGTTTGGTGAATTTATGCTTAATTACAGCTTCTATTTCCACTGCTTCACAGCGCTTAATATGATTACACTGTTCCTTTTTGTTGACTTCAAGACAATCTCTCCCGGCGCTAACGATAACCTTACGGGAACTTACGCCGCTGTTTGCGCTTTGCGTATGCTTGATATGGCGGGCGTTGAATTTGAAAATACCGAAGTTATTGCAATGGTAACTGACGGTGAAGAGGCAGGACTCAGAGGCTGTAAGCAGTGGGCAAAGGACCACTATGATGAATATGTTAACTCGGGCGTTGAAACGGCTGTGCTTTGCGTTGACACGCTCACAGACCTTGAATACCTCAATGTTTATAACAGGGATATGACGGGTACGGTTAAGCACAATCAGAAGTTTTCACAGCTTGTTATGGACGCCGCAAAGGACGCAGGCCACGACGACCTTAAGTTCGCCAATGTATTCTTTGGCTCATCAGACGCGGCTGCGCTTACACAGGGCGGAATTACGGCAACTTGCCTTGCGGCTATGGACCCGACTCCTGCAGATTATTACCATAACAGACGCGACACAGCGGACAGACTTAATCCCGAAGCAATTGAAACGGGCTTTGACGTTGTTCTTTCAACCATCTTCAAGTTTGACGAAGAGGGTTTAGG